>JBCBDL010000102.1:0-12595 GCA_038529695.1 Pseudomonadota bacterium
TGACGAGATCTTCGATTTCATTTTTGTCAAACCGGCGATCGCATTGGGGCGCATCCTGTGGAAACAGGGCGACACCAACGCAATCGACGGCGGCATCAATGGCGTGGCGATGGGAATTATCCCGTTCTTCACCCGTCTGGCGGGGCGGGCCCAGTCGGGCTATATCTTTAGCTATGCCTTCGCGATGGTGCTGGGGATCGCGGTGCTGCTGACCTGGGTGACGCTGTTCGGGGGGGCGAACTGATGGGCAATATCCTTTCGCTCACAACTTTCCTGCCACTGCTGGGTGCGATCATCCTGGCGCTGTTCCTGCGTGGCGATGATGAGGCCGCGCAACGCAACGCCAAATGGGTCGCGCTGATCACGACCATCACGACCTTCATCGCGTCGATGTTCATCCTGACCAACTTCGACCCAGCGAACCCCGATTTCCAGATGGTCGAAGAGCGGGCATGGCTGTTGGGTTTGCAGTACAAAATGGGTGTGGACGGGATCAGCATTCTGTTCGTGATGCTGACGACCTTCCTGATGCCGTTAGTCATTGCGGCCTGCTGGGACGTGACCGAACGGGTCAAGGAATACATGATCGCGTTTCTAGTGCTGGAGACGCTGATGCTGGGCGTGTTCCTCGCCCTTGATCTGGTGCTGTTCTATCTCTTCTTCGAAGCTGGGCTGATCCCGATGTTCCTGATCATCGGTATCTGGGGCGGCAAGAACCGGATTTATGCAAGCTTCAAGTTCTTCCTTTACACTTTCCTCGGCTCGGTTCTGATGCTCGTCGCCATGGTCGCGATGTTTGCTGATGCGGGCACGACTGACATCCCGACGCTGATGACCCACACATTCGGGACCGAGACATTCAGCGTACTGGGCATTCAGATCATTGGCGGCATGCAGACGCTGCTATGGCTCGCCTTCTTTGCCAGCTTCGCGGTCAAGATGCCGATGTGGCCGGTCCACACATGGTTGCCGGATGCGCACGTGCAGGCCCCCACGGCGGGGTCGGTCGTGCTGGCGGCGATCCTGTTGAAAATGGGCGGCTACGGCTTCCTGCGCTTCAGCCTGCCGATGTTCCCTATCGGATCGGAAGTCATGGGGCCGCTGGTGCTGACCCTGTCGGCGATTGCGATTGTCTACACCTCGCTTGTGGCGTTGGTGCAAGAGGACATGAAAAAGCTGATCGCCTATTCGTCGGTCGCTCATATGGGTTACGTGACAATGGGGATTTTCGCGGTGAACCAGCAGGGCGTGGATGGCGCGATTTTCCAAATGATCAGCCACGGCTTTATCTCTGGCGCGCTCTTCCTTTGCGTGGGCGTCATTTATGACCGGATGCATACGCGCGAGATTGACGCCTATGGCGGCCTCGTGAACCGGATGCCCGCCTATGCGCTGATCTTTATGTTCTTCACGATGGCGAATGTGGGTCTGCCGGGGACCTCCGGGTTTGTGGGCGAATTCCTGACCCTGATGGGCGTGTTCCAGGTGAATACGTGGATCGCGGTCTTTGCCACATCTGGTGTGATCCTGTCAGCGGCTTACGCGCTGTGGCTCTACCGCCGCGTGGTGATGGGTGATTTGATCAAGGAAAGCCTGAAAACCATCACCGACATGACACGACGCGAGCGGGTGATCTTTGCCCCGTTGGTGGCGATGACGCTACTGCTGGGCGTCTATCCCGCGCTTGTCTTGGACATCATTGGCCCAAGCGTTGCGGCGCTGGTGGGCAATTACGAAACCGCTGTGGCGACCTTTGAGGCCGCAACGCAGTTTGCTGCGAATTAAGGACTGGCGCGATGATTGGTGCTGATATCCAAATCCTGATGCCCGAGATTGTGCTGGCGCTGTATGCGATGGGCGCGTTGATGGCGGCGGTCTACACAACGAAAGACGGGATGGCCCCGCTGCTGACATGGGCGACATCGGGCCTGTTCGTGCTGATGGCGGTCTGGATCGGGATCAACGGGCAGGGCACGAATATCGCCTTTGACGGCATGTTCGTCGATGACGGGTTCGCGCGCTTTGCGAAGATCACGATCCTGTTGTCCGCTGCCGCCGTGTTATTGATGTCAGAGGCGTATATGCAGCGTCGTGGCCTGTTGCGCTTCGAATACCCGATACTGGTTGCTTTGGCGGTTGTCGGTATGATGGTAATGGTCAGCGCGGGCGATTTGATGACGCTTTATATGGGGCTGGAACTGCAATCGCTGTCGCTTTATGTTGTGGCGTCGCTGCGCAGGGATAGCGTGAAATCGACCGAAGCTGGGCTGAAATACTTTGTGCTTGGCGCGTTGTCGTCCGGTCTGCTGCTTTACGGGGCGTCGCTGACCTACGGCTTTACGGGGACAACGCTCTTCTCCGGTATCATCGAGGCCACGGCCAATGACCCATCATTGGGCCTGCTCTTTGGCCTTGTCTTCCTGCTCGCCGGGTTCGCATTCAAGGTCTCCGCAGCACCCTTCCACATGTGGACGCCGGACGTTTACGAAGGCTCGCCCACACCGGTCACCGCTTTCTTTGCCACCGCACCCAAAGTCGCGGCCATGGCCCTGTTCGCCCGTGTCGTCCATGACGCATTCGGTGGCATCGTTGGCGACTGGCAGCAGATCGTGGCGTTCCTCGCTGTTGTCTCCATGTTCCTTGGTGCGATTGCGGCGATCGGGCAGAAGGACATCAAACGGCTGATGGCCTATTCGTCGATTGCACATATGGGCTTTGCGCTGATGGGTCTTGCTGCTGGGACGGCATTCGGCGTGCAAGCGATGCTGATCTATATGGCGATCTATGTGACGATGAATATCGGCACCTTCGCCTTCATCCTGTCGATGGAGCGAGACGGGCGGCCGGTGACCACCATCGACAGCCTGCGGATGTATTCCAAGAAACAGCCTTTGCGCGCCTTCGCGATGCTGGTCCTGCTGTTCAGCCTTGCCGGTGTACCGCCGATGGTGGGGTTCTTCGGTAAGCTTTATGTCTTGCGCGCTGCCGTGGATGGGGGCCTTGCCTGGCTTGCGATCCTGGGCGTTGTCGCGTCGGTCATCGGGGCATTCTATTATCTGCGCATCGTCTACTACATGTATTTCGGGGAAGAGGGCGAAAGCCTGGACGGCAAGATGAACCCGGTCCTGTGGACCTTCCTGATGGGGTCGGCTGCAATGATGCTTTTGGGGGTCGTGAACCTGTTTGGCATCGAACCCATCGCGGCAGCAGCGGCGGCAACGCTTGTCCAATAAGGACAACGCCCATGGGCACTGGCCCGAAGGCTACGGGCGTGTTGTGCTGGACAGCGTCGACAGCACCATGGCTGAGGCTGCACGGCGCGCTGGTGATATTACCAAACCCACCTGGATCCTGGCACGCCATCAGAGTGCCGCGCGCGGACGACGCGGGCGCCCCTGGACCAATCCGCCCGGCAATCTGAATGCTACCTTGATCTTCAACCCCGGCTGCACCCCGGCAGAGGCCGCGCGGCGGTCATTTCTGGCTGCCAACGCACTTTATCAGGCTTTGGCCATCTATGTGCCTGCTGAAAAACTCAGCCTCAAATGGCCCAATGATGTGCTGCTATCGGGTGGCAAGGTTGCGGGCATCCTGCTGGAAAGTAGCGGGCAAGGGCCGTTCATCGATTGGTTGGCCATCGGAATTGGCGTGAATCTGCGACACACACCGCATAGCTTCAGCGATGCCGCCTTCCCACCGATTAGCCTGATGCAGGCCGGTGGATGGGAGGTCGCGGCCGAAGACTTCCTCGCCACGCTCGCCGACGCTTATGCGACGCAAGAGGACAAGCTGCGCCATTTCGGCTTCAAGCGCATCCGCGAAGACTGGCTGGCGAATGCGGCGCGTCTGGGCGAGGTCATTACCGCCAGTACGGGGCGGGAGGATGTCACCGGCATCTTCGACACAATCGATGATGACGGCAATCTTGTCCTGATCACCGGCACGGGCCCCCGTGCTATCCCGGCTGCGGACGTGTTTTTCTAAAGGAGGCGGCCCATGCTTCTGGCCATTGATTGCGGCAACACGAATACCGTGTTTTCGATCTGGGACGGTGAACAATTCCTCGCCACATGGCGGCAAAGCACCGAATGGCAGCGCACGGCGGACCAGTATTATGTCTGGCTCTCGACGCTGATGCGCTTCCAGCACATGGATGTGCAGATTGATGAGATCATCATCAGTTCCACCGTGCCGCGCGTCGTTTTCAACCTGCGTGTCTTTGCCGACCGATACTATAACTGCCGCCCATTAGTGGTGGGAAAACCAGATTGCCTGCTGCCAGCCAATCCGCGCGTGGACGAGGGCACGCAGGTCGGGCCGGATCGGCTGGTCAATGCCGCCGGGGCCTATGACCGCCATGGGGGCGACCTAATCGTGGTAGATTTCGGCACTGCCACGACCTTTGATGTCGTCGCCCATGACGGGGCCTATGTGGGTGGTGTCATCGCCCCCGGCGTGAACCTGTCGCTTGAGGCGCTGCACAACGCCGCGGCTGCCCTTCCGCATGTGGACATCACAAAGCCACAAAAGGTGATCGGCACGAATACGGTCGAATGCATGCAGTCCGGCGTTTTCTGGGGTTACATCGGCCTCGTCCGTGAGATATGCGCGCGGATCAAGGGCGAACGCGGCGTGGAGATGCAGGTGATCTCGACCGGGGGCCTCGCGCCGCTGTTCCAGCAATCTGCGACGCTATTCGATGCCTTTGAGGACGATTTGACGATGCATGGGCTGACCGTGATCCACCAATATAACAAGGACAATGCATGACTGACCGCCTGATCTATCTGCCCTTGGGGGGCGCCGGCGAGATCGGCATGAACGCTTATGTCTATGGCTATGGGCCGCAGGGCAAGGAACGACTGATCGTGGTCGATCTGGGCGTGACCTTTCCGGATATGGACGGCACACCGGGCGTGGACCTGATCCTGCCCGACATCACTTGGCTGGAGGAGCGCAAGGGCCAGATCGACGGTATCTTCATTACCCACGCGCACGAGGATCACGTGGGTGCCATCGGGCATTACTGGGAACGGCTCGGCGCGCCCGTCTATGCGCGCCGCTTTACCGCCAATATCGCGCGGCGCAAGCTGGACGAACATGGCCACCCGGAAAGCGTGGTCAAGGTGGTCGAACCGTACCCGCATATGATAACCTGCGGGCCGTTCAAGGTGTCCTATCTGCCGATCAGCCACTCGATCCCTGAAAGTGCCGGGCTGTTGATCGACACGCCCGAAGGACGGGTGCTGCATTCCGGTGATTTCAAGATCGACGAAACCCCCGTGGTTGGCGACCCATGGGATGAGGCGCTGTGGGAAGAAGTGTCAAAGGATGGCGTCAAGGCGCTGGTCTGTGACAGCACCAATGTCTTCTCTGATGCGCCGGGGCGGTCGGAAGCATCCATCGGGCCAACCATCACTGAGCTGATGGAAGACGCAACAGGGATGGTGGTGGCAACCACCTTTGCCTCGAACATCGCGCGGCTGAAAACGCTGGCGGTGGCGGCGCAGGCGGCCGGGCGCTCTGTCTGCCTTTTAGGCCGGGCGATGCGGCGCATGGTTGAGGCCGCGACGGAAGAGGGCATTCTGCATGGCTTCCCTAGCACCGTCAGTCCCGAAGATGCACTGAACATCCCCCGCGAAAACCTGATGCTGCTGGTGACAGGGTCGCAAGGCGAACGGCGCGCGGCGTCGGCGCAACTGGCACAAGGGTCCTATCTGGGGCTGAAGCTGAAGGAAGGGGACACGTTCCTTTTCTCCTCCAAAACCATCCCCGGCAATGAACGCGGCGTGATCCGGATCATGAACCAATTGTCTGAGATGGGCGTCGATGTGGTCGATGATGCGGGCGGCAAATACCATGTCTCCGGCCACGCCAACCGACCTGATCTGGAGCGGCTGCACGGAATCGTCAAACCGCAAATCCTGATCCCCATGCATGGCGAACACCGGCACCTGCGCGAACATGTGAAGCTGGGCAATGCGGGTGGGCTGACGGGCATTCTGGCGGTCAACGGGATGATGATTGATCTGTCGGGGAATGCGCCCAAGGTGACCGAATATATCGAAACCGGGCGGACCTATTTGGACGGCACCGTGCAGATCGGCGCGCTCGACGGCGTGGTGCGCAATCGCATCCGTATGGCGCTAAACGGGCATATGATTGTGACGCTGATCATCGACGAAAACGACGAACCGCTGGGCGAGCCATGGGTTGAGGTGAACGGGCTGCCCGAGGTCGGGTCATCCAACGCACCTTTGGTCGAAGTGGTCGAGGAAGACCTGAGCCAATTCCTCGGCCGTGCAGAGGCCAAGACCCTGCGGGATGATGACAAGCTGGAGAAAGAGCTACGGAGCATCGCCCGGAAGTCAGCGCAAAGCGAGATCGGGAAAAAGCCGGAAGTGACAGTGATTGTGTCGCGGTTGGGGTAACATCAACTGATCTTTCCCTATCTCTTAAGAATATCAGTCGTTGTCTTTGCGGCGAATTATGATGAGCCTTGGCATCCTAATACGCGCTTTGGAACTCAAAGCGATCAGGGTGATTAAGACGATTGTTAGTAGTAGTGCCCCGATACCTTTTCCGCTGCTAAACAAAAAGTTCAATTCAGCTTCCGCAATCAATTTCGCCAGTTCTTCCAAGCCGTTTTCCTGCTGTGTTGGTTCTGCTCTCCCTGAAAGTACAACATCTTGTTTCATCGTGACCATCTGGAAATGATGGTGGATAGGCTGGGGGATAAACCTGTGGATGATTTGGATTGCAGAATGGAGTCTCTACATTTTGTATGTTGTTGAAATTGCGCCACAAAATATGTGTTGATCTGACGATTCTGTCACTACTTTGTGCACAACTCTTTGGATAAGTTTTTCTGACCGACCGGTTGAGCTCTTACTCAGCGACGTTTTGCTGCAATGCTCATCATCGTAGCGCCCGTGGGAACTATAACGCCCATTTGATGGACTACGATTTGGTTCGCCTGCGGTTTGTGCTTTCCAACAGTAGGGCATCGCCCGACCTGGAGGGCGTTCGCGACACTGATGGTAGGCGTGACCTGCTCACGCGAACAGCCGTTAAGCTATTTGAAACGCTGCAAAATCGCCCTCCGGGGGGAGGTCGGGCGATGCCCGGCAAGCCGGGCAGGATGGTTGTAGATGGTGCGCCAAGAATGGCAGCCTAAACAGCGTGCCTACCTACTCGCTGCACAACCACACACCGCCACCGACCGCAACAATCGTCAGGGCCGTGCCACCTGCGATTGCGGGGGAGGCGAGGAGTGTGCCGAGTGCGCTTGTGGCACCTCCTTCAAGGGACCGTTGCAGTGTAAATTTGCTGGCCGATAGCAGGACAGAGCCGGATGAATGCGCAACCGCATCGCTGTCTTCCGGTGCTGTTCCATAAGTGAAATCAGTGACTTGCGTCGCCAATTCCTGCACTTCAGCCGCCGTGCCATTAACCCGCTCACAGGTGCTGACGGTGCAGCGCCCGCGGAAATTGCGTTCGCCCGGCACCAAAAGCAGCCCCGCATCCGCATCACCTTCTGTCAGGCAATAGCCGTCGGTATCTGGCAAGCCTTCGAGGACCGCTAGAAAGTTCAGCGTCACATCGCTGGGGCATGTGGGCAAGTTGCCCCGCAGACGCGCAAGGCCCTGCGCAGGCCAGTTCAGGACGCGTTCGCGCCTGGTTGCCGTGCCGTCTGCAAATTGTCCGGCATCGACGACAAAGTCGTTGCCGTTGATGCGCAGGCCACAATTCTGCGCCATCAATGGGGCCGCCCACAAAAGCATCAGGAGGGTGGCAGCACTGAAGTGACGCAGCCATCCCATGATCCGCTACACCTTTGCCCGTTCCGCGAAGCTCATCGCAATGAACGCGGGCGGCTCGTCGCCCATGCCGACGACCTCAGGCTCGTTCCGGCCGCGTCCCCGCCCGCCGCGCGCACGCTCTTGGCGCGGCTTGTCTTCGCGCTTTGGCTTGTCGTCCTGCGCCGGTTTATCGGCTGGTTTGGCCTCTACCGACTCCGATGCGTCGTCCTTTTTCCGGCGATTTCGGGTCCGCTTGGGTTTGTCCTCGGGCTTGGCCTCTTCCTTGGCCGGTTTCCCCTTCATCGGGCTGTCCAGGCGGGGGATCGTTTCCTTGACCAGCCGTTCCACGTCTTCGAGGTTTTTATCGTCCCGTGGGATGCAGATCATGATCGCGGTGCCGGTCCGGCCTGCGCGCCCCGTGCGCCCGATGCGATGCACGTAATCCTCGGCATGGCTGGGCACGTCGAAGTTGAACACATGGGTCACCGCGGGGATGTCGAGACCGCGCGCGGCCACGTCTGAGGCCACAAGGAAACGCAACTCATTGTCGCGGAACTTATCCAGCGTCTTGGTCCGATGCGATTGGTCCAGATCACCATGGATGGGGGATGCGTTGTAGCCGTATTTGTTCAATGATTTCGAAACGATATCCACATCCGACTTGCGGTTGCAGAAGATGATCGCGTTGGTGCAGGCCTCGCCCTCGGCATCGATCAGTGCGCGCAGCAGGGCGCGTTTTTCCGACGGTTCCTTGCGCTTTTCTGAGCCTTTGAAAAGTACGACACCCTGTTTGATGTTCGTGTTCGTCGTGGCCGCGCGGGCGACTTCGATCTTGGCGGGGTTCGACAGGAAGGTGTTGGTGATCCGCTCAATTTCCGGCGCCATGGTCGCGCTGAAAAACAGCGTCTGGCGGGTAAACGGCGTGCGTTTGAAGATTTCCTCGATATCCGGGATGAAGCCCATGTCGAGCATCCGGTCGGCTTCGTCCACCACCATGACCTTCACATCCGTCAGGATCAGCTTGCCGCGTTCGAGGTGATCGAGCAGGCGACCAGGCGTGGCGATCAGCACATCGACACCTTTGTCGATGATCTTGTCCTGATCCTTGAAACTGGTCCCACCGATCAGCAAAGCTTTGGAAAGTTTGGTATATTTGGCATAGGTGTCAAAATTCTCCGCCACCTGTGCGGCCAGTTCGCGTGTCGGGGCCAGCACCAGCGACCGGGGCATGCGCGCCCGCGCGCGACCACGGCCCAACAGCGTGATCATCGGCAGAGTAAAGGCGGCGGTTTTGCCGGTGCCGGTCTGGGCAATCCCCAGCACATCGCGGCCTTCAAGGGCGGGGGCTATCGCACCCGCCTGAATGGGGGTGGGGGTGTCATAACCGGTTTCGGCTATGGCTTTTAGAACCTTGGGGTCAAGGTTCAAATCAGTGAACTTGGTCATATACGTCCTATGTCTGCGGGTCGGTCCGCAAAAGTGAAAGGACGCATGTTCCGCGCGTCCGAGCGTCATAAACCTGTATTACAGGTGTGGCAGCCGATACCCGAAAGGTGGCATTACGTCAAGCAGAGTGCCTTATTTGCCAGCCATTTAGCGCGCGCGCGCCGCAGCGTCGCGCATCAGCGCAAAGCGCCGAAAGACGGTCCTGTCATCCGCGTTGAGAAGGTTCAAAAGGTGCCGCGCCAGCCGCCCGCAACCCGGCGCGTGTTTGGCATCACGCCACAATGGGGCGAGCAGATGCGCCTCCAGATCGCCCTTGAGGACAGAAAAGTCCTTCATCCCCATCGGCAGCGGCTCTTTGTTCCGGTCCTTGATCTTGAATGGTTTTTGCGGGGGCAGGCCCGAAAAACAGCGCTCCGCCTCATAGATCTTCATCAATGAAAAGAAGATGTTCATCGACTGGGCCAGCATCCGGTCGGCTTCGGTTTCGCCGAATATCGCGAAAGTGATGAGCGCCGAAATCAGCCAGCGGGTTGGCAGATTTTCCAGCAACCAGTCGTTCTCTTCTGCCCAAAGCCGCAGAAACAGGGCTGGGGCTTCATCGGGAAACGTGTGCTTGCGCAGATGAGAAATCAACAGGCCATGCAGCAGTGCCAATTCCGAATGCCCTTCCAATTCACCCAGCAGCATATGGCGTTTCTTCGCCACGCGGCTGAGCCCCTCTGGCCTGGGTAGTTCCTGCGGGGGAAGCGGTATCGCCGCCAGCTTTTTGAAATCCACATCCAGGGGTGGCAACTCCTGTCCCGGATCATGGGTCAAAAGCGCGCGGCGTTTTTGGTATTGTGGCAAAAGGCCACCAATACCATCGGGAAAGGTCTGTCTGGGTTCGGTCACATCGCACCTGTTATTTGCGGCCAAGTATGACCCGGCGACACTGGCGCTTACAAGCGGGCAGAGGCGTGAAGCGCGGGTCGATATCCGGCGGACAGCACCGATACTGTTGGATGCGGCGTCAAGACGGTCACGGTTCCAGACGGACGCTGTTTTGCCGTTCCATAACCCGAAGTCGCGAATGGCAGGATCGTATCGCCTTGCACCAGGTACGGCGTATCATCGACCAATACGAATGCCCCGTCCGGTAAGGTTTCAAATGCTGCCTGATGCCGGATTTGCTGACGTGTCCGCGTGACCCGCGCCTTGTGCAGCGCCGTGTCCATCGCCATCCTGTCGGCACCATCGCCAACACCCTTGGCCCAGGCTTTGCGAAAGGCGTGATATGCGTCGCGCCTGCAATAATGGCAGGGCCGGTGCCCCGCTGTGAGCGCCGCAGCTTCGTCCAGAAAGAACAGTGCTGACCAACCCCGGTCCGGCATCGGCCCGTGATAGACCCCGCGCGGATGATCAAGTGTGCAAATCAGCCAGTGTTTATGCGACCAGCGCGATGTGCCTAAGGTGCCGTCTGGTTGGTGGATGATCCCGCGATTGCCCGTGAACATGCCCCGCGCGGTGTCGGCGACGATCTCTCCTGTGGGCAAAACCCGGTTCTGCAATGGCATGCCCGTGTCTCCGGCCTGATATCATGGCCGCAAGATTAACCGCGCAGTGGCTTAGCCATCAACCACCACGGCATCACGCATGATCGCCGATTGCCAGGTCTGGCTGTCCTTGATTGTTTCAAGTGAGCCGCGCAGCGAAATACGCATCCCTTCTTCGATAAAGGGTAGCGGCTCGGTCATACTGACCTGTAAGGCTGAACCATGGTCCGGATCACCGCAGAACGGGCAAAAGCCCATATCGGACACGATCATGAATTCGCGAACATTGCTCAGGTCGCCAAATGGGACGACAAAGCCAGTAATGTCGAATTGTTCAACGCCATCCTTAATCTCGGATGGGAACACCTTGCGGACTTCGTAAGAGGTGTCGGTAATGATCTCTTCGATTTCAATCCCGTTGATTGCGTCCCATGCCGGGCTTTCAATCCGTTCGGCCAACCCTGGCGATGCGGCGGCCAGAGCGGTTGCAGAAACGGTCAATGTGCGGGGCAGTGCCATCGAAAACCTCCTGTTTTTCCAGCGATTGAGATAGCAAATCTGGCCTGTCTGTCCAGTCCTGCGCATTCAGTTCGGCGGAAATAGCCTCATCACTGTCGTTCGGCGTCAAAGGTGCCGTCGACCGCAGCACCACTGCTACCATAATCGCCGCCGATGATATTGCCCTCGACCGTACCCGATACAGCCTCTGTTCCGAGACCTCTGAATTCACCCCGCATTGTGGTCAGGACCGTCGTTAATTCACCCGTTTCATTGTTGATCGTGCCGGACAGCAAGGCATCGATATTGGTGTCACCGGTGCGCACGATATCACCCGTGATGTTAAGTGACCCCGTATAAGCCTCATCATCCTCGTTGATGATGTTTGTCATGCCACCGCTGATCCCGCTTGTCATAAAGGCGGCCTCGAGTGTTAGGTCACCGATCAGATCTGGTCCTGTATCTGTATTCATTGTGACCACACCGTCATATGAAACGGTGCCCATGTCCGGGATATTGTCGGCTTGAACGCGGGGGAGCGACTGGGTCAGCACGTCCAACCGAGCTGCCTCTGCCGCGAGACCGGCAAAGGTTGCCGCCGGTTGGGGTGTCACGTCATCCGCGTTGTTGCTTGCTTCGCCGCACGCACCCAGAACTGCGATTAACGGTACAAGCCCATAGATTGGCCTTTTTGATATCATCATGATCTGCCTCAGGTTTTTGTTTTTTGCTATACCCGTCATAATTGTAAGTCAATCTAGCGTGCCAATCCCGATGCAAGAGTGTAGCTGCTTTGCCTAAACCATCATCTCTTTCGTCGCACTGAGCGTGACATCCGGGTAGTCGCGGCCCACGCGGTCGATATCCCATTGCAGGCGCGTCAGAAACACCGCGTCGCCATCATTGTCCTCGGCAATGTGCTGTTTGTTGGCCGACGCGAATTTCTCGACCGCGTCCTTGTCGCCATGCACCCAACGGGCCGAGGTGAATTGTGACGCCTCAAACCGAACCGGCAGGCCATACTCCATCTCAATGCGGGAGGCGAGAACCTCGAACTGCAATGCCCCGACCACTCCGACAATGAAACCCGACCCGAAGGTCGGTTTGAACACTTTGGCCGCGCCTTCTTCGGCAAACTGCATCAGCGCTTTTTCCAGATGCTTGGCCTTCATCGGATCGCCCGCGCGGCAGGTCTGCAAGAGTTCCGGCGCGAAAGACGGGATGCCGGTGACGCGGATCGCCTCGCCTTCTGTCAACGTGTCGCCGATGCGCAGTTGCCCATGATTGGGGATGCCGATGATGTCGCCTGCCCATGCT
>JBCBDL010000103.1:0-12452 GCA_038529695.1 Pseudomonadota bacterium
ATTCCAGCGTAGCAGCATTCGCTGCCAACAGTTTGAAGATACATAAAAAATGCAGATAAATCAACACGCTAGACTATCTATTGCGCCTATGATGGATTGGACTGATCGCCATTGCCGGTATCTGCATCGTCTGATGTCAAAGCACACCCTGCTTTATACCGAAATGGTTACCGCGCCTGCCGTTATCCATGGTGATCTTGAGCGATTGTTGGGGTTTGATGCGGCCGAACACCCGGTTGCTTTGCAATTGGGCGGATCAGATCCAAAACTGTTGGCTGAGGCATCACGCATCGCTGCCCGCTTCGGATATGACGAGATCAATCTGAATTGTGGCTGTCCATCTGACCGCGTCCAGTCAGGCAGCTTTGGTGCGGTGCTCATGGAGAGCCCGGATCTGGTCGCATCCTGCGTTCGGGCAATGCGTGACGCTGTCGATATTCCTGTGACGGTGAAGTGTCGCATCGGTGTCGACAACCAGGAGCCATCCGAGATCTTACCGGATTTTATCGCGGGCGTCGCGGCCGCGGGTATTGATCATTTCGCAATCCACGCGCGCAAAGCCTGGCTCCAGGGCCTTAGCCCAAAGGAAAATCGCGATATTCCGCCCTTGGATTATGATCTGGTTTTGCAAATGAAAGGGCTTTTTCCCAATCTAAGCATTACGATAAACGGCGGTATTGAGAGCCTTGATGCGGCGGAACATTTTTTGCAGCAGGGTTTGGACGGCGTGATGATCGGACGCGCAGCCTATCATAGACCTGCCGATATCTTGCTTGGCGCAGATCAACGTATCTTTGGTGGTGGCGTGGACACAACTGCTGAAGAGGTTGTCCATCTGATGCTACCTTACATTGAGGCGCATCTGCGTAATGGTGGAAAGCTCGGCCAGGTCACACGCCATATGTTGGGGCTGTTTCAGGGACGTCCGGGTGCGCGCGGTTGGCGGCGTCACCTATCGCAGAATGCCCATCAGATAGGCGCTGGGCCGGAGGTCGTTCTGGACGCCTTGACCTATGTGAGCCAACGCGCTGCATAGTGGCTTCTGCCGTGCACAGATCGACGGAGGCCATTGCGCATGACTTGCACCGCGATGGTTTTGCTGTGCTGCCATTTGATGCCGCTGTTGCCGCCTGGGCCGACGCGGCAAGGGTTGCAGCCTTGCGCGTTCTTTCAGAAAATACCGAGCGGCGCCACGGCGGCACATGGTTTGTTGGTGTCGACGCCTTGCCAAATGCCGAGGATGGCAGCATTGGCGATGTGCCCCTGGCCGGTGCATGGCGTCATCACGTCACGACCCCGCGGGTGTGGCATCGGGCACAGCTGTCGGTCGTTTTTCCGGGCTACCCGCAGCAGGATCCGGATGAGAGTGATACCGCATACCGGTTTCGAAGGGATCGCGATGCGGCACATATCGACGGTCTGCTTCCCGAAGGTCCCAGCAAAAGACGGCATCTGCGAGAGCCGCATGGGTTCATTTTGGGCGTGCCGCTGAACGATGTGTCGGCCAGTCCGCTGGTTGTCTGGCCCGGCAGCCATCATCTGATCCACACCGCCTTTGCCCGCGCATTTGCAAGTTGCCACCCGGATACCTGGCCGGATCAGGACGTGACAGAAATCTACCAGGATGTTCGTAGATTGGTGTTCGCTGAATGTCGCCGGGTCGCAGTTCGGGCGCAGCCCGGCGAAGCGATTGTGTTGCACCGCCATTTGGTTCACGGCGTCGCGCCATGGGGCGACAGCAATGAGAGACGCCCGCGTATGGTGGCCTATTTCAGGCCACTCGTCCCTTTTGCGGATTGGTTGTGATGTTGCGTGTTGTAGACGTGCAGCGACTTGTCCGGCTCGTCTACAAATAGGCTTGGCAGAATGCGCAAGGATGAAATCTGATCGACGCGGAGCTCATCAAATCCCTTGCGCCGTTCACACCAAACAACGCAAGTCCACAGGCGTCCCCAGTAGTCCAACTGCAAGGGCCGAACGATTCGGTCTTCGTTGTTGAGTGTGAGCTCCAGTTTCTGACGTGTGCGGATCGCCTGTCGCATGCGGGGAAGATGCTGAAACCCACGCGCTGCATCGGCGAAAGGATAAACGGCAAAGCCGTAGCCAGCGGGTGCGCGGCTGCGATCTTCTGGCATGACGGCATCCAGCTTGGTCGACAAGGCGCGCGCGGCTGCTGACAATTCGGCATCATCACTATGGCCAACAGCGCTGAGGCCAAGATGCAGAGCTTCGACCTCAGTCATAGTGAGGTTGAGCGGAGGCAGCGTAATCGCAGCCGTGACACGGTATCCGATGCCGCGCTCACCCTCTATCGGAACACCGGATGCGGCTAACGTCTCCATATCCCGATAAATGGTGCGCAACGACACCTGTGTCGCCGCCGCAAGATCGCCCGCACGGTGCAATGTGCCGTCTCGCAGGATCTGGACAAGTTGCATCAAACGATCTGCGCGGCGCATCTTGTTGTCCTCATGATTCGCGATAGTCTTGCCAATTTTCTGACAACTGACAAGTTTCTGTCGCAAATGCGTAAAAACCTTTGTGAAAAAGGGCCTTGGCAGATCAATATATTGGCTTTCGCGCTTCCATTGGCGGCCATCCCGGCCTATCTGTCAGAACGAAGAACCATGCGTATCGGGCGCTAGCAGCCCAGCAGAGGAGAATACCATGCTCAACAATATAGGCCTTCCTGGCCTTCTTTTGATCGCTGTTGTCGTCTTGGTCCTGTTTGGGCGCGGCAAAATTTCCAGCCTGATGGGGGAAGTTGGTAAAGGCATCACGGCCTTCAAGAAAGGCGTCGATGACGGCAAGAAAGAGCTGGAAGACGGCATGGCCGAAGCGCGCGATGTGACGCCTGAAGAAGACAAAGACAAAGTCTGATAGGGTAGGGCGCCCGCGATGTTTGGCCTTGGCTGGAGCGAGATGCTTGTTGTCGGGATTGTGGCCCTGATCGTGATCGGGCCCAAGGACCTGCCTGGCCTGTTCCGCTCAATGGGTCAGTTCACCGGCAAAGCACGGATGATGGCGCGCGAGTTTTCCCGCGCGATGGAACAGGCGGCTGATGAATCCGGGGTCAAGGACGTGCAAAAGTCCTTGAAGGCAGCGGCAAACCCAAAGCAGTTCGGGGTGGAAAAGATCAAAGAGGCGACCGGCGTCACCAAAGGCCCTGCCACGCAAGCGCTGTCAGCCGAACGGCAAGCGGCGAAGGAAAAGATGAGTGATGCCATGGCCAAGGCCGCGCTTGAACGTAAGGCGCGTGAAGCAGAAGATGAGGCGATTGCTGCCGAAACGGCCGCGCAACCCAAACCACCAAAGGCTGAGTGATGAGCGCCGCTGACGAAATTGAAGACAGTTCAGCCCCTTTGATGGAGCATCTGATTGAGCTGCGTCAGCGGTTGATCTACTCTGTTTCCGCATTCCTCGTGGCCATGGTGATCTGTTTCTCGTTTGGCGGGATGCTGTTAGATTTCCTGCTGGGACCGATTGAGAAAACGATGCGCGATCTGGGCGATCCAAACCCGGTGATGCAGTATACCGCACCGCAGGAATACTTCTTCACGCTCATCCGGATCTCTGTTGTGGGTGGTTTGACGCTGGCCTTTCCGATCATTGCCTATCAACTTTGGCGTTTTGTTGCGCCCGGGCTTTATCGCAACGAAAAGAATGCCTTTTTGCCGTTCATCATCGCATCGCCATTTCTGTTCGTGCTGGGGGCATCGTTTGCACATTACATCGTCGTGCCGTTGGCGATGGCCTTCTTTTTGGGTTTCGCCGATCTGCCGTCTTATGTCACCGCATTGATGGCTGATCTGGCGTCCACGGATGCCGGGACCGCTCTGTTGCCGGGCGCGGCTGGTGGCCTCGCGCTGCCCGATACCGGGGTCGACATCGTCTTTAACGGCAAGGTGAACGAGACCCTCGATATCACGCTCAAGATGATTGTGGCATTCGGCTTATGTTTCCAACTGCCTGTGCTGTTGACGCTGCTTGGCACAGCAGGTTTGGCGAGTTCGCGGGGTCTGCGCGGCACGCGGAAATATGCAGTTGTCGGTATCCTGATCGTCGCGGCGCTGGTGACCCCGCCTGATGTCACCACGCAGATCATCCTGTTTGTCGTCGTCTACGGTCTTTACGAGATTTCGATCCACCTTGTCGCGGCTGTCGAGCGTAAGAAAGACCGCGTTGCGCGCGCCGAGGGTGTGATCGGCGAAGATGAAAGCCTGTTCGATGTCGATGACGAGGAAGAGCTTGCAGATGACATGGCTGAAACTGCACAGGCCAGGCCTGATCCGGATACAAAAGCGTGAAGAAAAAGACAGCGGAACGGATTGCTGAGGCACTGGAAAGGATAAGCCCCGCGCCGGTTTCCATTCCCGATTTCAACACCGCATCTGCGTTTGTTTGGCATCCCGACCCAGACCGTTTGATGCCGGTGGCAAAGGTCAATCTTGTGGCTGTTGATCTCCTGGTTGGGATAGATCGGTCACGCGATACGCTGATGGCCAATACGGCGCAGTTTGCAGCAGGTCTACCCGCTAACAACGCGCTCTTATGGGGCGCGCGTGGTATGGGAAAATCCAGTCTTGTCAAAGCGGTCCATGGCGCTCTGCAACCTGATTACCCGACGCTCAAGATCGTGGAGGTCCAGCGCGAGGACTTGCCCAGTATCGGACGTTGTTTGAACCTGCTGCGCGGCGCGGCGCAACGATTTATTCTGTTTTGCGATGATCTGTCCTTCGGTCACGATGATGCACATTACAAATCGCTCAAGGCCGTATTGGATGGTGGGATCGAAGGGCGACCGGACAACGTGGTGCTTTATGCAACCTCGAACAGGCGGCACCTGATGCCGCGAGATATGATCGAGAATGAAAGGTCGACCGCAATTTCACCGTCAGAAGCGGTTGAAGAAAAGGTATCGCTGTCGGACAGGTTCGGGTTGTGGCTGGGCTTTCATCCTTGTGACCAAGACGCATACCTGAGCATGATCCGAGGCTATTGCGATGCCTTTGGTGTCACCGTTGATGACGCCACTATGCGGGCCGAAGCGATCGAGTGGCAGGCCACGCGCGGCAGCCGTTCAGGCCGCGTTGCATGGCAATTCTTTACCGATCTCGCCGGTCGCAACGGGGTGCAGATTTCCTGAGACAGTATTCGACCCGCCCCACGTTGAACCATTCAGGGCAGGAATTCTGCCGGATCGACACTTTGCAGGCCGCGCCGCACTTCGAAATGCAGAAATGGCGTGTCAGCGGCGCGAACTTCACCGATTTTTTGGCCGCTGCTGACACTGTCGTTTTTGGATACGGTCAACCCATCCATCTGTGTATAGACCGTCAATAGCCCGTCGCTGTGCTTGATCACGACAATCGAACCGCCGCTTGTGTCTGTTGTGACGGCGGCAACGGTGCCGCTATCGGCCGCCGTGACATCTGTCCCGGCTGGTACGCCAAAGTCGACACCTTCGTTGCTGCCCGGTGCGTATCCGCGAATGATACTGCCCTGAACGGGGGCAGAGAAACGCGCGCCAGCGGCCGCAGCCGGTGCGGGCGATCCCAGATCGGGCGCGGGGGGCGCCTCAGGCGCGGCTGATGGTGCAGAAGGTGCTGCAACCGGCAGGGGGGCCGATGCACTTGGTGGGATCGGTGTTTCTGTTCCTGCGCCGGGCGCAGTGACAGGTGTGTTGGCGACCGTGGTCGTTGGAGCCGTTGCACCGTCTTGCGGGATGAGTAGGAATTGCCCTTCGCGGATCGTGAATTGGCTATCAAGCCCATTCCATTCCGCAATCCGTGCAACGGGCACATTATACAGCCGCGAAATAGAAAACGCAGTCTCGCCGCGGACAACCTGATGGCGTAGTGGTTCGACGCCAGATTGGGCCGGTGCGGCTGGTGCTGGCGCTGCAGCCGCTGTTGGCGCAGGCGCAAGCGGCGTTGCTGTGACATTTCCAGACGCATCTGCACGGTTCAGGGCGGTTGTGGCCACTGCTGTGACATCAAGCGGCTGAATAGGCCCATTGCTGAGCGCGCCGGTCGCTAACGACGGTTCTGCAACGCGCGTCGGCAAAGCAACGATTTCGTCCCGGCGCAGGATCACGTCCGGCTCAATCCCGTTATACTCGGCCAGTTCGTTTGCATCGAGACCCAACCTGATCGCGATCCCACGGATCGTATCATCGCGGCGCGCAACCACGACCTGATAGTTTGGATAGGAGATCACTCCGCGATCATCCGGTCGGGGCCGGTTGGGCAATTCCTGCACTGCACGCGTCGTGTCAAACCCATCGCCGACATCGCCGCGCAAGTCAAAATCGAAATCCTCACAGGCGACCAGCGCAACAAGCGCCACACCTGTCATCAATATTCGTTTACCCGAGAAATGCCCTCTGGTCATACCTACCGCTCCTTGTGCCAAGCCGCCCCTTGTTCGCCGGGGTCGTACTACATTTTGTGGTAGTTTACTCCTGTCCGAGCCCTTCTAGCAAGGGGACAAAGCGCACAGGACGCAATTCATCGTAATCATATCCATTTTCAAGGCGCGTGACGCGGATCAGGCTTTGCACGGCGTCTGACTGACCCACAGGTAAAACCATAATCCCGCCGACACGCAATTGCGCCAATAAGGGGCCAGGCGGATCTTCGGCTGCAGCTGTAACAAGGATCTTGTCGAACGGAGCCTGTTCGGTGAACCCATGGCTGCCGTCAGCGGTGAAAGTCGTGATATTGGTGATGTCATGCGCCTCGAACACCACGCGGGCCGCGTGGACCAACCGGCGGTAGCGATCCACGGTGTAGACCCGCCGCGCGAGCTTGCTCAGGATCGCCGCCTGATAGCCCGACCCAGTCCCGATTTCGAGCACCTTGTCGCGTGGTTCAACCTTGAGGGCCTGCGTCATCAGCCCCACGACAGAGGGCTGGCTGATCGTCTGCCCGCAGGCAATCGGCAGCGGCATGTCTTCATAAGCGCGATCTGCAAAGGTGCCTTTGACATAGTCGGCCCGGTCGACCTGTTCCATCGCGGTCAGGACGCGTGTATCGGTCACGCCCTTGCTGCGCAATTGGTACAGAAACTGCATCTTGGTCGCGGCGTCGAATGTCACTTCAGCGCCTCGTCCAGCTGCGCGATCATGTCGTAATCCGTCAGATCTGCCCGCATGGGTGTGATCGAGATATAGCCGTCCAGATTAGCGGCGGCATCCGTGCCGGGGGCGGTTGGTTCATGTTGCGGGCCGCCCCGAACCCATAGAAACTTGCGACCCGTTGGCGATGTTTGCGCTTCGGCCCGGAACCGCGTGTTCAGGCGGAACCCTTGGGTCGTGGGGGCGAGGCCTTTGACATCTGCGCCGGGGACTGGCGGGAAATTGACATTGTAAAACAGCTTATAGTCTGCGTCGTCCCAAAGGCTGTCCTGCAGCAACGCGCGCACCGTTTCCGCGCCGTGCTGCGCTGCGGCCTCAAAGGGGTTATCCAGGTTTGCATTGTCAGGTCCATAGAATTGGGACAAGGCGATAGATCGCACCCCCTGCAAAGCGCCCTCAATACACGCGCCAATCGTGCCGGAATAAAGCGTGTTTTCCGCCGCGTTGTTGCCGCGGTTCACGCCGGACAAGATAACGTCAGGAGGGGTATCCTGCAAAACATGATACAGCCCTGCAATCACACAATCCGCCGGTGATCCCTCTGCCGCAAAGCGCCGCGGCTCCAGCTCAGCAATCATTGTGGGATGCGTGTAGCTGATACAATGTCCAACACCCGATTGCTCAAACGCGGGCGCGACCGTCCAAACCTCGCCCTTTGGGCCTGCGACGTCATGGGCGATATCGGTCAGCACCTTCAACCCCGGTGCGTTGATCCCGTCGTCATTGGTAATGAGAATGCGCATCTACCGCCCCTTCGCCCGATGATTTTGTACCTATGCGAGCGGGCGGGGCACGACAAGCGCATGTATCTGGGGCAGGTGACGTTCTGTCGAACCGTATGATGTGGGCAACGGTCGTTAGTGACGGTGACGACCCTGGCCAATGGCTATCCAATAATCTCCGGCAACAGACGCGCTGCTTCATCCGCCGGATCTGACAATGCATCCCGGCTTTCGCCCGGATAAAACCGGGCGCGGGTTGCTGTTGGCATCGGCTCTGGCTGAAGGATTTTGACCTTTGGTCCGGTCTTAACCGTTTCGGCTTGCCAGGATCGCGCTAGTGCAATCTGTGCCCCCTTTGTCGCCCCATAAGCCCCGAAAAACTGGGCACCACCGCGTGGGTCGTCGAAGAACACAGCGCGGCCCGTCGCCCCCAATAGCGGGCTGACATAGGCGATGAGCCGGGATGTCGCTTCGATGTTTATAGACGTGGATTTGGTCAAATCCTTAGGTGCGATATGCCCGGCTGGCGCCAAGGGGGCCGCATGGATCGCCGTATGCACCCACAGATCAAGGCTGCCCCATCGGTCAAAGATCCCGCGGCAAAGCTGCTGCATGGCCGCATCGACCGTGATGTCCATTGGGGCCAACGTGGCCTGTCCACCGGCGGCCTGAATGGCATCGTCGAGTTCTTCTAACCCGCCGACAGTCTTGCCGACCGCGATGATATGGTGGGTGGGCGCAAGCGCTTTGGCCAAGGCCGCCCCCAGGCCGCGCGACGCGCCAGTAATTAGTGCAGTTTGTGTCATGGGCTGCGTCATGTGCCGAACGCCGGACGGCGTCAAGCCTTAGCTGCCCGCGACGGCGACAGTCTGGCTTGCGCCGGACCGTGTCGTCAGCACAACCCGATCATCTGCGATGGCCGTGATGGTGACACCAAATGCCCGCGCGCCAACCTGGACCCGTGCGATCCGGCCGCGCCCAGAGCGCAGCAAAGCCGCCGGGCCGTCATGTGCCCGCATCACGCCAATTACTGTCAGACCCCACAGGTCGAGCACGTCTTGCCGTGTGGCATTCGCCGCCACGAGGGGCGAAGTTTGTTCTGTCATTGGAAACACCGCTTCGATTTTCTTGGTTATTGTCGCGGGTATTTGTCAGAAGAAAGTGGCGAGCAACAGGCCGTTGCGTGGCATTGACGCGAGGTTCGCGGTCACAATTCAGCGATGGTTCACGTGATCAGGGCGTGCAGATCAATGTGCCGTCTTCCTTATAGACGGGCGCTGTCAGAGGCTTTTCAAGAAGCGGCAAAACGGCTTCGGACGGACGGCACAGTGCGACCCCTTTGGGTGTGCAAACGATGGGGCGATTGACGAGGATCGGCTGCGCGACCATTGCGTCTAACAGCGCATCTTCACCGACCGAGGGGTCAAGCAGCCCCAGTTCTTCCGCAGGTGATTTTGATGTTCGCAATACTTCTCGTGCTGTCAGGTCAGCTGCAGCAAAAAGTGCTTGTAATTGCGGGCGGCTCCAGCCGGTTTTGAGGTATTCGATGACGATGGGCTCCGTACCTGAGGCCCGGATCACGGCAAGTACATTGCGGGACGTGCCGCAATCGGGATTGTGGTGGATGACGGTGGTCATTCCGCTGCCGTTTTTGCCTCAAACCCCTGTTCGATCATGTCTGACGGGGCGACCGGGTATTCGCCCGAAAAGCACGCATCGCAATACGCGGGGGCATTTTTGTCGCGGCCCTTCGCCTCGCCGACGGCGCGGTAAAGCCCGTCAAGCGAGATGAATTTCAGGCTGTCGACCTCCAAATGGTCGCGCATCTCATCTTCTGACATCGTTGCGGCAAGAAGTTTTTCACGCTGTGGCGTATCGACACCGTAAAAGCAGGGCCATGCGGTTGGTGGCGATGCGATGCGGAAATGTACCTCTTTCGCGCCTGCATCCAGGATCATTTCCTTGATCTTGCGGCTCGTCGTGCCACGCACCACGCTGTCATCGACAAGGATCACCCGTTTGTCCTTGATCAGGGCACGGTTCACATTCAGCTTCAACCGCACTCCCATATTTCGGATTTGTTCGGTGGGTTCGATAAAAGTTCGTCCCATATACTGGTTCCGGATGATCCCCATCGCGTAAGGTATGCCGGATTCCAGCGCGTATCCGATCGCCGCAGGGGTGCCACTGTCGGGGACGGGGCAGACCAGATCAGCCTCGACAGGGGCTTCCTTTGCCAATTCACGCCCGATGTTCTCACGGGTTTCATAGACAGATCGACCACCGAGGATCGAGTCGGGGCGGCTGAAATAGACATGTTCGAAGATGCAGAACCGCGCGCGGTTGGGACGGAACGGAAAATGGCTTTCAACGCCCTTCTGCGCGCTGATGACCACCATCTCACCCGGTTCGATCTCGCGCACAAATTCCGCGCCTATGATATCAAAGGCGCAGGTTTCCGACGCCAGCGCCCAGCCGTCACCAACTTTGCCCAACACCAGCGGGCGTACACCCAGCGGGTCACGACAACCCAGCAACTTCGTACGGGTCATCGCCACAATGGAAAATGCACCTTCAACCTTGCGCAGCGCCTCTTCCATGCGGTCGGGGATCGTGCGACCCATGGAGCGCGCCATCAGGTGGATGATACACTCACTGTCCGAAGAGCTTTGGAAAATGGACCCACGTTCGATCAATTCGCGCCGCAGTGACAGGGCGTTCGTAATGTTGCCATTATGGGCAATCGCGGCCCCGCCCATGGCGAATTCGCCGAAAAACGGCTGCACATCGCGGATGGCGGTCTGTCCCTTGGACCCGGCCGTGGAATAGCGCACATGGCCGATCCCAATCGGGCCGGGCAGGCGGGCCATCATCGCGGGCGAGGTGAAATTGTCGCGTACAAGACCCATCCGGCGGGCCTGGTTAAAGCCGGTTTCGCTGTCATGGGTGACAATGCCGCCAGCTTCTTGGCCACGATGCTGCAACGCATGCAGGCCGAGGGCGACGAAGTTTGCCGCATCTGTCACCCCAACAACGCCGAAAACGCCACATTCCTCTCGCAATTTGTCATCGTCGAAAGGATGGGCATGGGGCATTTCGGTGGACAAGGGGCAGCTCCGAATCCGTTGGCACTGGTCACTTTCGGTCTTAGCGGGTCGTAGGCGTGCTGTCACGAAACGATCATGGGTGTCGTTGGGAAATGCGTTGGATGCCCTGCGGCGGGGCGGTTTATGCCACCTTTGGCTACAATGTGCTGCGCGATGCGGCCGTAATTGCCACGAAGCCGCCCATAATCAGGCGCCGCTGATCAAATGGTGGCCCGCCAGGCGGATCAAAGCGGGGATCTGTCATCATGGCCCGTTCGACGGCATCGACATGCTGTTTGTCGGGCCATTTTTGCCAGGACAGGACAATCTTATCTTCGGGTCCGGCATCGACAGCACGGCGAAAGTCGGTGACTTGGCCCGTCGGTATGTTGTCTTCCCACGCATCCACAATCTCAAGGCATCCATATTCCAACAGCAATTCCGCCGCATGTGCAGACCACTTTTGATAGACGTCCCGTTTGTCCTGCGGCACCGGAATTATGAAGCCAACGATGTACACGATCCCCCCTATTTTCGATGAGGGTACCGTATATTCGCATGGTTCGAAATGCGGCTTTGCTTGGCGTGACTGTATTGTACGACCGGGCAGCGCAGCGGCGTCAGGCGTTTTGTCCGGTACAATTACTGGCTGGGCGCGCCGCAATTGCCGACAAGCTGCTGATATTGCTCAGTGATCCAGCCGAGGGCCTGTTCTGGGTCCTGCTCTTCGATCTGGCCGGTGATCTGGGCAAATACCTGTGCGGATCGACTATCGTCAATTTCTGCAAACGCTTGGGTTGCGAACACAGTCTCATAGACAAAGAAGGCCACTGCAATCAGCAGGATCCCCCGTAATACGCCGAAGAAGAAGCCCAGTGCCTGATCAACCCCACCAAGGGCAGAACGTTGCACGACGCTGGAAAAAAGCGGTGTGAAGATGGATACGACAACCAAAGCAATCGCAAAAACCGCTGCAAAGGCGGCAATGATTGCCAATTCGCAGCTATCACCAATAAAATCGCCCACAACGGGGATTTGCCGCACCAGCGGTTCTACCTGATCAGCAAAGATGAAGGCCACGATCGTCGCCCCAATCCAGCCCACGATCGCCATCGCTTCGCGCACAAAACCACGGCTATAGGCCAGCACACCCGACAAAAGGATGATAATGGCGACGCCTGCGTCGACGAGTGTGAAGCCTTCCATGGTCCGTCTCCTGCCCATTGGCGCCTAACGCGCGCCAAACACCTCTTCTACAAATCCGGCCAGGTCAACTGCAACGCGTAGACCCAAGCCGTTCACCGCCGGCTGTTTGGCCTGTTGCGGTATGATCGCATTGGTAAAACCAAGTTTCTGGGCCTCTTTCAATCTATTTTCGGTCTGAACGACGGGACGGAGCGCGCCAGAGAGGCTGATTTCACCAAACACAACGGCTTCTTTGGGCAATGCCGCATCCTCGCGCGCAGAGACCAATGCCGCCGCTACAGCCAGGTCCGCGGCAGGCTC
>JBCBDL010000104.1:0-12210 GCA_038529695.1 Pseudomonadota bacterium
GGGATCGTTGATACCGGCGTCGTGGGGCAATTGGGTGAGGCGGCACCAATTGGCGCGGTGGGGATCGGTGCGATCATCCTGTCGGCGGTCTATTGGATCTTTGGTTTCCTACGCATGGGTACGACGGGCCTGACATCCCAGGCCGCGGGTGCGGGGGATGGGGACGAGGTACAGGCGCTCTTATCCCGTGCCTTGCTGATCGGCCTGACGGCCGGTGCTGTGATCATCCTCGTCCAGATCCCGATCTTTGCAGGGGCATTTTGGGTGTCGCCCGCGAGTGCGGAGGTCGAAAGCCTCGCGCGCGACTACATGACCATCCGCGTTTGGTCGGCCCCGGCGACCATCGCGCTTTATGGCATCACCGGCTGGCTGATCGCGCAGGAACGCACGCGGGCAGTGCTCGCGATCCAGGTTCTGATGAACGGCACGAACATCGCGCTCAGCTTCTATCTGGGCCTCGAACTGGGCTGGGGTGTGACCGGCGTGGCATGGGCGACGTTGATTGCTGAGTGGGGCGGTCTGGCGCTGGGTCTCTACCTCTGCCGCGATGCCTTTGCCGGGACCGCGTGGCGTTCGGCGGCGCGTGTCTTCGATATGGTCCGGCTGAAACACATGGCGGTGGTAAACACTGATATCTTGATCCGGTCCGTTCTATTGCAGGCAATCTTTGTCAGCTTTCTGCTCTACGGGTCCGATTTTGGCGATGTCCCTCTCGCTGCCAATCAAATCCTGATGCAGTTCCTGCATGTCACGGCTTACGCTCTGGATGGCTTTGCCTTCGCGGCAGAGGCGCTGGTGGGTCAGGCTATGGGCGCGCGGGCGCGGGCGACGCTTCGACGTGCCGCAATCCTCAGCAGCTTATGGGGGGCCGCGGTATGTGTCGCGCTCGCGATCTCATTCGCGGTGTTCGGGGGCGCAGCCATCAACATCATGGCAAGATCGCCAGAGGTGCAAGAGACTGCCCGAAACTATTTGCCCTACATGGTCGCCGCACCAATCATTGGTGTGGCTGCTTGGATGCTGGATGGCATCTTCATCGGCGCAACCCGGACGAAGGACATGCGCAACATGATGATCGTCTCAACCATCACTTACTTTGCGGCGGTCATTCCTCTGATGGCGCTGTTTGGCAATCACGGGCTGTGGCTGGGCATGTTGCTGAGTTTTGTGGTCCGCGGCGCAACACTAGGCTGGAAGTACCACGACTTGGAGGCCGCCGCCGATGCCCCCTCAAAGCCAGTCGCTGCGGCCTGATCCAACGGCGTCGGCGACATTGGCAAAGCCATCGCGAGCAAGCAATTGGTCGAGCCCTTCGGCAATCTCACTGGCCAACGAAATCCCGCCGTAGACGAGAGCCGTATAAAGCTGCACCGCCGACGCCCCGGCGCGGATTTTCTGATAGGCTTGTTCGGCACTCCCCACACCGCCCACACCAATGATCGGCAGATCGGTCAGGCCAGAAAGCTGCGCCAGCACCCGCGTTGATTTCTCAAAGAGTGGTTGGCCAGAAAGCCCCCCGGTCTCTGCCTTGTGCGCCCCGCGCAATCCGTCACGGTCGAGCGTCGTATTGGTCGCTATGATTGCTGCTATGCCGGACGCGTTGGCAACTTCGGCCAGCTCTCCAATCTCATTATTGGATAAATCCGGGGCAATTTTCAGAAAAACCGGGATCGGCGTGTCAAGCGTCGTGCGCGCTGCCATGACGCCGTCCAGCAGTGCGGCCAAGGCAGCCTTACCCTGCAAGTCACGTAATTTTTCCGTGTTCGGTGACGAAACATTCACAGTGGCAAAATCAACATTTGCACCACAGCGGGTTAGCACGGTCGCAAAATCTGCCGCCCTGTCCGCGCTATCCTTATTCGCCCCAAGGTTCAGGCCAATCACGGCATTCCTTGGACGCGCACTCAGACGGCCCGCAATCATCTCCATCCCGTCATTATTGAACCCAAAGCGGTTGATGGCGGCCTTGTCCTGCGTCAGTCGGAACAAGCGCGGTTTAGGGTTACCCGGTTGCGGTCGCGGTGTGGCGGCCCCAACCTCCAAAAACCCAAATCCAGTCTTGGCCAGTGCATGCAGGGCAGTGGCGTTCTTGTCAAAGCCCGCCGCGAGCCCCACCGGGTTCAGCAAATCCAGCCCAGCGACTTGGCACCGCAATCGATTAGACGTCACTGGCCCCCCGCGCGGCCCAAGCCCCGCATTCAAGGCCTTCAAGGCCAAGCCATGCGCCGTTTCCGGATCAATCCGGCGCAGCGCCGTCAGGCCAATTTGTTCAATCGCCTTCATCCAAGATCAGGAAATTGATGTACACCACCGGCCAAGGGCAGGGGCTTTTGCCAGATCACGTCGTCCATCCGCAGATTGCGATATAGATGCGGGAATAGCACGTTTTCGCGGGCTGGCTCCCATTTCAGTGGCTCCAACCCGTCGGTCTCAACAGCCAGCAGCACCAAACCTTCAACCCCAGCAAAATACTTTGCCGCTGTCTCGGCCACGGTGTCAGCAGTCGAAAAGTGAATATAGCCATCCGCCACGTCGATCGGGGCGCCCATGGTCTCACCATCGGTCTGCAATGTCGCCCATTCATCGGCGCGAAAAATCTTGTATATCAGCATGGGAGCGTCATGGCGGCTTCACAAAAGATCGTCAAGTCGGGCCTCGTTAGCTGTTTGACTCTGCCAAACCACAACGCCAATCTGCTTGCATTCCAACATTGGGGGACCCCATTCAATGAAAACAAGAATCCTGACAACGACCTGCGCATTGGCTATCACGGCTGGTATGGCGCAGGCGGACTATACCCTGCACATTATTCACACGAACGACCTGCACAGCCGGATCGAACCGATCAATCGTTTCGATTCGACTTGCAACGCCGAAGACAATGCCGCTGGCGAATGTTTTGGCGGTGTCGCGCGCGTCAAAAGCAAAATTGACGAATTGCGTGCCGAATTGGCGGATGAGAACGTGATCGTTCTGGATGCCGGTGACCAATATCAGGGCAGCCTGATGTTCACGACCTATCAGGGCGATGTGGAAATCGAAATGATGAACGCCATCGGCTATGATGCGATGTCGGTCGGCAACCACGAATTCAACAATGGTGATGCGGGGCTGGCCAAGCTGCCCGACGGCGTGGATTTCCCTGTGCTGTCCGGCAATATCGATGTCAGCCAATCCAACGAACTGGCTGGCAAGATCGAAAACCACACCGTGCTTGAGGTTGGCGGCACAAGGATCGGCCTTGTTGCAGCACTTGCAGTGGATACAGTTGAAACCTCTTCACCTTCTGACGCCGTCATCTTCACCGATGAGGTTGAAAGCCTGCAGGCCGATGTCGCTGCCCTGACCGAGGAAGGCGTGGATATTATCATCGCACTGACCCATGTGGGCGTGAACAAGGACATGATGATCGCTGAACAGGTCGACGGCCTTGATGTGGTTGTCGGCGGGCATTCGCACACACTGTTCTCAAACACAGAAGAGGGCGCGCTTGCCTATCCCACAATGGTCGGTGACGTGCCAGTGGTGCAGGCCTATGCCTATTCCAAATATGTCGGCCACCTGACGCTGGAATTTGACGATGCTGGCAATGTGACCTCTGCGTCGGGCGACACGATCCTGCTGGATGCTTCCGTGCCTGAAGACGCAGCCCTTGTCGCCCGCGTGGCCGAGCTTGCCGGTCCCATTGAAGAGTTGAAGAACCGCATCGTGGCCGACGCAGCCGAGGCGATTGAGGGCGACCGCTCGGTCTGTCGCGCAATGGAATGCCCGATGGGTAACCTTGTGACGGATGCCATGCTGGCCCGGGTCAAAGATCAGGGGATCGAGATTGCCATCCAAAACGGCGGTGGCCTGCGTGCCTCAATCGATGCTGGCGAAGTCACGATGGGCGAGGTGCTGACTGTGCTGCCATTTCAAAACACGCTGTCCACGTTTGAAGTAACAGGCGAAGCCATCCTCGCAGCGCTTGAAAACGGTGTCAGCGAGATTGAAGAGGGTGCCGGGCGTTTCCCACAAGTCTCAGGCATGACCTTCACTGTTGATACCGCGGCTGAACCAGGGTCACGCATCTCCGACGTCATGGTGGGCGGCGCACCAATTGACCCGGCGAAGGTCTATGGCGTGGTCTCCAACAACTATGTCCGCAATGGCGGTGACGGCTATGCGATGTTCGAAGATGCCGCGAATGCCTATGATTACGGGCCCGATCTGGCAGATGTCACGGCGGAATATATCGCCGCTAATGCGCCATATCAGCCCTACACGGATGGCCGCATCACGATGAAGTAAGACTTTCACCAGGCACAAATGGGCGCGCCGCGGAAATCGTGGCGCGCTTTTTGTTTGCAAATCGATCTTGCGCTTCATTGATGGGCAGTCGGCTCGAAGCTGCCTAATTTTTTTGCAAATGCTGCGCCGCAGCATATCTGCCGTTGCATCATCAATGCACCGCCCCAAATGACCTGACATGCACAGCGCATGAGTCCCGATTTGCGTATCCTCGTTGTAGAACCTGACCAAAACCGCGTGCGTGATATTGTTGACGCGCTCAATGCCGCCGGGTGGAGCGATGTGAAAGCGCTCGCCCAGGTGTCCGCGCTGGACCGCACGGTCAAAGAGTTCACGCCCGACATCGTTCTGATCGATCTTGCCAATCCGGACCGGGACACGCTGGAACATATCTCTTACGTCACCGAGACGGAAAAGCGCGCCGTGGCGCTGTTCGTAGACCAGACTGATGACAACCTGACGCAGGCCGCGCTGAATGCCGGGGTCAGCGCCTATGTGGTAGACGGGCTGCAGATGAACCGGATCAAGCCTGTTCTTGAAACGGCGATCGCCCGGTTCAAGATCATGCGCCAGATGCAGTCGGAACTCGATGCGGCCAAACAGGCGCTTGAAGATCGCAAGACCATTGACCGTGCAAAAGGCATTCTGATGCGTCAACGTGGCTTGACCGAGGATGATGCCTATAAACTCTTGCGCAAAGCAGCCATGGATCAGGGCCGCAAGGTGATCGAAGTGGCGCAAGCGCTGGTGACCGCGGCGGATCTTTTGTCATGACAGGTACCGTTTTGAATTGCGGCTACGTCCCGCTCGTCGATTGTGCGCCGCTTGTTCTGGCCAAAGAGTTGGGCTTTGCGTCTGAGGAAGGGCTGGACCTGAACCTGGTCCGGCAACCGTCATGGTCTGCGTTGCGTGACATGCTTGCCTTAGGGCATCTGCATGCTGCCCAAATGCTGTCGCCGATGCCGGTTGCGATGTCGATTGGCAAGGGTGGCTTGGCCGCCGACATTGATACGCTGATGGTCTTGTCTGTAAATGGGACGGTATTTGGCGTGTCCGCTGATCTGGCAAAGGTGCTTGGGGCCGTACCATTTGGCGACGCGCGTGCGGTACTGGATCAGATCGCAACACGCGATGGGGCGCCTTTGCGCATTGGTGTGCCCTTTCATTATTCAATGCACCGTCTTCTCTTGTCCTACTGGACCTCTGCCGCGCCTGATCTGCGGATAGAAGAGGTGACCGTACCACCCCCGCGCATGGCAGATGCAGTGGCTGAGGGCCATGTTGACGCATTTTGGGTGGGTGAGCCTTGGGGCAGTGTCGCCGTGCAGCGTGGAGTTGCACAACTGATGATGACCGGCCGTGACGTTTGGCAATTCGCGCCTGAAAAGGTGCTGGCAGCGCGGCATGACTGGGTCGCGGAAAATGATGACACGGTGCGCCGATTGATGCGTGCGGTTTTTCATGCCTCCAAGTGGCTGGATGTCCCGCGCAACAAACCCTTGGCGGTCGAAATTCTTGGGCGCAGTGAGCATCTCAGCCTGCCATCTGATTTGATTGATCCGGCCGTCACAGGGCATATCGTGGCCAAATCTGGCGCACATCCCGTCGAGGTAGAACGCTTTTTGCAGTTCCACAGACATGCCGCCAGCTTTCCATGGCGCAGCCAGGCTGCATGGATCGCGCATCAACTTGGTGCGCGTGACACAGATCTGCAGAAAGCCAAAGCGTGTTTTCGCACCGACCTCTACCGACAGAATCTGGCAGATATCGGGGCCGATATGCCCGGCGCGTCAGAAAAAATTGAAGGATCCCTGCAATTCGAAACGGCTGTCGCATCCTCGCGTGGTCATATGATTCTGGCGCCTGATGCCTTTTTTGATGGCAGAACCTTTGACTTTGACACCTCAAACCGGTGAATTTTTGGGCAGGTTCTGCATCGCCGCGAAAAATGATGCGGCGGTGCAGAAAAAGTCATTGCTCGAATTGGTTGCGGTGACGATGGTGAAAAAGAAGGGCGATGTAGCCCGACCTCCCGCGCCGACCGATGATGGTGGTGCGACATAAAGAGCAAAGCCGCTCGTATGGATCACGGACCTCCTCCCCCGTGACACATACGTGCGGCTTTTTTTGTTTGCCCGGGTGGGCCGGTGAAAGGAACCAACAGATGAAGACGACACTCTCCGCAATACTGGCAACGACCAGTTTGATCGCGACGGCCGCGTCAGCCGATTTTCTGGAACTCGAAAAGGACGAATTGACGCTGGGTTTCATCAAGCTGACTGACATGGCGCCTTTGGCTGTCGCCTATGAGCTGGGCTACTTTGAAGATGAAGGCCTGTTCGTGACGCTTGAGGCCCAAGCCAATTGGAAAGTGTTACTGGACGGTGTGATCAGCGGCCAGCTTGACGGTGCCCACATGCTTGCGGGCCAGCCCCTTGCCGCAACCATCGGATACGGGACTGAGGCACACATCATCACGCCCTTCTCGATGGACCTCAACGGCAACGGCATCACAGTTTCCAATGAAATCTGGGAAGAAATGAAGCCAAACGTGCCACTGATGGACGATGGCCGCCCGCAGCACCCAATCAGTGCAGAGGCGCTTGCGCCCGTGGTTGAAGACTACAAAGACCAGGGCATCCCCTTCAACATGGGCATGGTGTTCCCCGTTTCGACCCACAATTATGAAATCCGCTACTGGCTTGCGGCTGGCGGTCTGGAGCCCGGCTACTATTCTCCGCAGGATATCTCTGGCCAGATCGGCGCGGACGTCCTGTTGTCCGTAACGCCACCCCCGCAAATGCCCGCCACAATGGAGGCAGGCACCATCTTTGGCTACGCCGTGGGTGAGCCGTGGAACCAGCAGGCCGTGTTCAAAGGCATCGGTGTGCCGGTAATCACCGATTACGACATGTGGAAGAACAACCCTGAAAAGGTCTTCGGCATCACCAAGGAATTCGCCGATGAGAACCCCAACACAACACTGGCCCTGACCAAGGCGCTGATCCGTGCAGCGATTTGGCTGGATGAAAACGACAACGCCAACCGCCCCGAAGCGGTCGAAATCCTGTCCCGCTCTGAATATGTGGGCGCGGATTACGAAGTGATCGCGAACTCAATGACCGGGTTTTTTGAGTTCGAAAAAGGCGATATTCGTCCGGCACCCGACTTCAACGTGTTCTTCCGCTACAACGCGACTTATCCGTTCTACTCTGACGCGATCTGGTATCTGACGCAGATGCGCCGCTGGGGACAGATTGCGGAAACCAAGCCAGATGAGTGGTATTTTGAAACTGCTGCCGAGGTCTATCGCCCTGACATCTATCTGGAAGCCGCACGCATGCTGGTGGACGAAGGCATGGCGAACGAGGCTGACTTCCCCTGGGACAGTGACGGGTTCAAGGAACCGACACCCGCCGCCGACATCATCGATGCCATTCCCTATGATGGCCGTGCGCCCAACGCCTATATCGACAGCCTGCCGATTGGTCTGAAAAGCGGTCAGACCGTCGTGGGTAGTGAAATCCAGGGCTAAGCAAACTGCACAACGTATGTACGGCTTCTGTACGCCGTACATACGCCTTCTGTACGCGAAAAATCGAGGCATGCCATGACAGCGACTGACCCAGATACACTCGACATCGAAGCCCGCCGCGCCCGGCGCTTTACACGCATCAATAAGGCCGACACATGGTTCAAGGTGCTTGGCCTGTCCTGGGTCACGCCGATCCTGAAGGCCATCGCGGGCGATAACCCCCGCGCGCAGGTCAAAGAAATCTGGCAGCTTCTGGGCGTACCCCTTTTCGCCATTGTCGCGTTCCTTCTGCTCTGGGGTACACTGGCGCCCAAGGTGCAAACGTCGCTCGGTGCCGTACCCGGCCCGGTGCAAGTGTGGGAGCAGGTGGGCAACCTCCATGCCGACGCACAGCGCGAGGCGGAAAAGGAAATTGCCTTTTACGAGCGGCAAGAGGCGCGCAATGCCGAACTGATCGCCAACGGCAATGCCGACCGTGTGCGCGAGCGCGTCTATACCGGCAAACCAACCTATTATGACCAGATCTGGACCTCGATCAAAACCGTCTTCTTCGGCTTTCTGATCGCCTCAGTCGTTGCCATTCCCTTAGGCATCGCCGCTGGTCTGTCGGTTACCGCCAATGCCGCGTTGAACCCTTTGATCCAGATTTTCAAACCTGTCTCACCGCTTGCCTGGCTGCCGATCGTGACGATGATCGTGTCAGCCGTTTACACAACGAATGACGGCATGTTCTCCAAGTCATTCCTGATCTCGGCCATCACCGTGACGCTCTGCTCACTCTGGCCCACGTTGATCAACACAGCCCTTGGCGTCAGCAGCATCGACAAAGACCTCGTCAGCGTCAGCCGCGTGCTCAAGATGAACACCTGGACGAAAATCACGAAACTGGTCCTGCCATCCGCGCTGCCCTTGATCTTTACCGGGCTGCGCCTGTCGCTCGGTGTCGGCTGGATGGTGCTGATCGCTGCCGAGATGCTCGCGCAGAACCCCGGCCTTGGCAAATTTGTCTGGGATGAATTCCAGAACGGATCCAGCCAATCGCTCGCCAAGATCATGGTCGCCGTCTTTACCATCGGGATCATCGGCTTCCTCTTGGATCGGGTGATGTACGCCCTGCAATCCATGTTCACATTCTCGAACAACCGGTGAATGACATGAGCTTTCTAGACCTCAAAAACGTCTCAAAGAGCTTTGGCGAAGGCACCGCCGCTGCCCATGTTCTCAAAGACATCAACCTGAGTGTTGAAGAGGGAGAGTTCCTCGTCCTCCTCGGCTTCTCTGGGACTGGCAAGACGACCCTGATCAACCTGATGGCGGGCCTTGATACGCCCACAAAAGGTGAGGTGACGTTCAAGGGCCAGCCGGTCAAGGAACCGGGCCGCGAACGGGGCGTGATCTTTCAAAGTTATTCGTTGATGCCTTGGCTGACGGTGAACGGGAATGTCGGACTGGCGGTCGATACGATCTATCCCGATCTCAGCAAGGCCGAGCGCGCCGAGAAGGTCGCCCATTACGTGAAGATGGTAGGTCTCAGCCACGCCACAACGCGCCGCCCTGCGGAACTGTCAGGCGGGATGCGGCAGCGTGTCAACGTCGCCCGTGCTCTGGCGATGAACCCTGAAATGTTGCTGCTGGACGAGCCACTTTCCGCGCTGGACGCGCTGACCCGTGCCAATTTGGCTGACGAAATCGAACATATTTGGGAGGCGGATAAGAAAACCTGTGTGCTGATCACCAATGACGTGGACGAGGCAATCATTCTGGCCGACAGGATCATTGCGCTGAACCCGGACGGCACGTTGGGGCAGGAATTCAATGTCGATATCGCGCGCCCCCGCGACCGGATGGCGATGAACCACAATGACACGTTCAAACGCCTGCGTGCGGATGTCACCAATTACCTGATGGATGTGGGTATTGCGGCGAAGGTCGAAGGGACACGGCAATTGCCCGATGTCACGCCAATCCACGGTGTGCCCACGGCCGTTGCCGAGGCGCAGAAGGGCATGATCGAGGAACGCTTCCTCGACTTCTCGCAGCTTCACAAGGTCTATCCCACGCCCAAAGGCCCGCTGACCGTGGTCGAGGATTTTGATCTGAAGATCAACAAGGGCGAGTTCATCAGTCTGATTGGGCATTCCGGTTGCGGGAAATCGACCGTGCTGACGATGGCGGCGGGCCTCAATGAAATCAGTAAAGGCGCGATCAAACTCGATGGCCGCCATGTCGAAGGGGCCGATCCAGAACGCGCCGTGGTGTTCCAGTCGCCGAACCTGTTCCCCTGGCTGACGGCCAAGGAGAATGTCGCGATTGGTGTGGACAAGGTCTATCCCAAAGCCAGCCAGGCCGAGCGGCAAGATGTTGTTGAGTATTACCTCGAACGCGTTGGATTGGCTGATGCGATGGACAAAGGCGCCGCTGATCTGTCGAATGGCATGAAGCAGCGGGTCGGGATTGCTCGTGCGTTCGCGCTGTCGCCAAAGCTGCTGCTGCTTGATGAACCTTTTGGCATGCTCGACAGCCTCACCCGCTGGGAGTTGCAGGAAGTGCTGATGGAGGTGTGGTCGCGCACCAAAGTCACCGCAATCTGTGTGACCCATGACGTGGATGAGGCGATCTTGCTGGCAGACCGCGTGGTCATGATGACCAACGGCCCGCAGGCGACCATCGGTAAGATCACGGATGTCAATTTGCCACGGCCCCGCAGCCGCAAGGCGCTGCTGGAACACCCAGATTATTACAACTACCGGCAGGAAGTGCTCGATTTCCTTGAGGAATACGAGCACGGCGCCAAGCCGAAATCGGCAAAACCGGACGATGCTGACGCTGAAAAACCCAAAGCGATTGCGGCGGAGTAGGAAAATGGAAAGAAATTCTCAACACTCTTGCGCCAATCTGCGCGTCACAGCGCAGGAGCAGCGGCATGACGCCCAACCAGATCGAAACGGTGAAAGACAGTTTTCAGCGGGTTGCGCCGGTCGCAGCATCGCTATCGCTGACTTTTTATACGGAGCTCTTTCGGATCGCACCCAGCATTCGTCCCTACTTCCCGGCAGAAATGCATTCGCAGCGGGTCAAACTGGTCGATACGTTGTCGGCCGTAGTTCTCAACCTGCACCAGATCCATGCGCTCAACGACACTATCGCTGGGCTCGCAAAGCGTCACGTGGAATATGGCGCACGGCCCGAACACTTCGCGCCGGTCGGCCATGCCTTGATCTACGCGTTGGAACGGATGACGCCCAACGGGCTTACCCCGATCGAGACGGAGGCCTGGGTCGCGGCCTATGCCGTTATCACAGATTTGATGGTGGATGCGATGGTCAACCCGGCCGCCTAACCGGCGCTGCATCCCTGCAAGTGGGGGGATGCCATGTCTGAGAAACTGATCGTTATTGGTGCCGGCATGGCCACGGGTCGTGCATTGGAGCATCTGTTTGATGCAGGGGGCGACTACGACGTCACGCTCTTCAACGCTGAACCGCGCGGGAATTACAACCGGATCATGCTGTCACCCGTCCTGTCTGGCGAAAAGACATATGATGAAATCGTCACTCACGATGCTGAATGGTATGAAACAAACGGCGTGACCTGCCGGTTTGGGGAGCGGGTGGCGCAGATTGACCGGGCGAAGAAAACCGTCACAGCTGAAAATGGCGATGTCCTGTCTTACGACAAGCTGCTGTTTGGCACCGGGTCCAACCCGTTCATGATCCCACTGCCGGGGCATGATCTGGAAGGGGTCATCGCTTATCGCGACCTGGAAGACACCGAACGCATGATGGCGCTGGGCCCTGACAACAAGGTCGTCGTGATCGGCGGCGGCCTTTTGGGGCTGGAGGCGGCGGCAGGTATGGCTGCACGCGGTGTTGATGTCACCGTCATTCATCTGATGCCAAGCCTTATGGAGCGGCAATTGGATGAGGCCGCGGGCTACCTTTTGCGCAAGGCGCTGGTGGACAAGGGTATCACCGTCAAATGCTCCGCCAATTCCAAAGAAATTCTGGGCGAGGATGGCCATGTCAAAGCGCTCTTGCTTGATGATGGCACAGAATTGCCTTGCGACCTGCTGGTCATGGCGGTGGGCATACGGCCTAATGTGAAGCTGGCACAAGAGGCCGGGCTGGCTGTCGGCAAGGGCATTCATGTGGATGACCAAATGATCACATCCGATCCCGATATACTGGCTGTGGGGGAATGCGTTGAACATGATGGGGCAATCTTCGGCCTTGTCGCCCCGCTTTATGATCAGGCCAAAGTGGTTGCCAAGACGCTCATAGGCGAGGAAGACACATTCGTTCAAAAGGAACTCTCAACCAAACTGAAAGTGACGGGCTGCGATCTGTTCAGCGCAGGTGACTTCGCTGACGGCGAGGGGCGCGAAG
>JBCBDL010000105.1:0-11916 GCA_038529695.1 Pseudomonadota bacterium
TCCGTAAGGTGCCGTCAGCGCCACATTGCGGACATAACGGCGCCTATCCGACGCTCGCGGCGATGATCCGCCACCATGCTGATCCCGCAAAGGCCCGCGCGCGCTGGACACCGCAAATCGCCAACCTGCCCGATGTCCCCTGGCTTGCGGCCGCCGATTTCGCAATACAGCAGGACGCCCGCGAGATGGCCCGTCAATCGGCCGTCAATGACCTGCGCCCGATGAACCTGAGCGATGCAGACATCGCCGATCTCGTCGCCTTCTTGCAAGCGCTGACAGGCGACACTGCCGACACGCGCCCCCTTGGCCGCCCCGCAACGGTGCCAAGCGGACTGCCCGTCGACTAGACACGCAGTCCCCTGTTACTATTGGCCCAAAAATATCCCCGCCGGAGGCTCCCAACGTCAAAACCGCCTAACCGGCCCGGATCATCACGCCAAGATCCGCCACATTCGTCCCTGTTGCACCCGTCAGCAACAAATCCCCTGCCTGTTTCAGCGCGGCATAACTGTCATTATTCGCCAAGAGCGCCTCAAGCGCACCAATCTTGCCAACGGTATCATGATCAACCAAACCGCCTGCTGCATCCGTCGGCCCGTCCCGTCCATCACTACCGCCTTGCAGGCATACCCAATCCGTCCAGCCGCGCCGCTGCGCCTCCAGCGCGATGCGCAGCGCCAGTTCCTGATTACGCCCACCGCGCCCATTGCCGCGCAGCGTTACGGTCGTCTCACCACCCCAAACAGTGACGCCCGGTTGTGCTTGATCACAGATAAACCGCGCAGCATCTGCCACGTCGCCTTCAACCGGTTGCGCAATCACGTGGCAGCCCCCTGCAGCATCAGCCATCGCCGCCACGCTTTGTCCATTTGACCCCACAAGCACATTCACCGCATCGGGCAGCGCATCGGGCTTCGGGGCGTTTTCCAGATGGGTGCGCACCGCTGCAGGCACCTGCATCCACAGGTCTTCATCTTGCAATAACTGTATCGCCTCTGCCGCCGTCCCAATCGGGCCAACTGTCGGTCCGCTGGCAATCGCTGACAGATCATCGCCAATCACGTCCGACAGGATCAATGCGGTCACCTTTTGCGGTGCAGCATGGCGCAAGAAACCGCCACCTTTCAGCGCAGATAATTGCTGCCGGATCAGGTTCATCGCCCGAATATCCATGCCAGAACCAAGCAGCAGCTCATTCACCTTAGCCTTGTCCGCAAGGGTCAAATCCCCGGCAGGCGCAGGCAACAGGGCCGACCCACCGCCCGAAATCAACGCCAGAACCGGGCCCTGCGCGGCATCCAGCGCGTCGATCACCGTTCGCGCGGCCCGCGCCCCGTTCGCATCCGGCACCGGGTGCCCCGCCGCCAGAACCAAGGCACCATCCAGATCCGATGCATTCTCGTAATTCGTGACAACCAGACAGGGCACGCCCACAAACTGCGCCAGCGCGGCCCCGGCCATGCGCCGGGCCGCCTTACCCACCGCAACGATCAGCCCAGGCGCAGCCACATCGCCCAAAGCACCCTGCACCGCCCGAAATGGGTCTGCCGCGCGCACGCCCGCGTCAAAAATCCGGCGCGCCTCTGCCCGTGGATCATCCAAGTCTCGTACTCCCCCTGTCGGCCATCAGCACTGCCATACGCTGAACAACTTGCAATTCCAACTCTGCCTGTGGCGACGCGCTGAGCGATGGCATCGACAGCGCAATCAGCACACGCGGGCGCGGCACCGCCAGCATCACATGCGTGGCCGAATAACGCTCAAAGAGATAGGTAATATGGTCATCCGCAACGGCCCCCAATTGCGGCGGATCGGCCTTGCGCAGCACGGGCGATACCGTGAAAATCTGATCCAGAACAGGCTCTTGCAGGCCCGACAGGCTATCCTCACTCACCACAACTGCGCCTTCGACCAGCGGGTGATCCTGCAAATCCTGCAAAAACGCCATCGGGTCATCGGTCTGGGCTGTTGCCAGATGGCGCAACAGGCCCAAGCTTTGCTCCTCCAACCGCAAGGCGCGTGCATCATTCAGGATGGCGACCAGGAACAGCGTTGTCATGATCGCAGCGATCGATAGCAGCATCCCGTCCCGCCCAAGCTCTGCCAGAAAACCGATCATGCCCCCCACCAGAACGGCCGCGACAATCATGACGGCAAGGTTGGCAAGGGTCGCGCGATGCCCCTGATGGGCACGGCCCAGACCAATCGCCAACCAGCACAGGATCAACACGCCAAGGGCAGAAAACTGGATCGGCAGATCGATGTAAAGCAACAGAAAATCCCCTGCTGCCAGTGGGATGAACAGAAACAGTGAAAAACCCAGCCGCACCACCATCGCATTTTCACTCGCAGACAGTGACGCCTTGTCCCGCGAGAGAACCAACCAGCCCGACAGGATGAACCCAAGCAATTGAAAGGCCAACAGCGTGAAAAGCCGCGCGGGATCAATACTGTCCGAATACCAAAGCGACGTGATGGCCGCGACAACCGCACCGCCCCCAACAAACAGCTTGATCGACGCGGGCGCATGCCTGCGCAACAGCCCTTCGGTCAAAAGCAGAACCGCCAAGGGGATCAACCCGGCCGCCAGCAATACGAAAATCCGAAACGCCTCGATCCCCGTCACGATCATGAGAACACGGGCTGCAAACAGCATCATCGTAACCTGAACGCCAAATATGAAGCGGCGGTTGATCGGGTCCCATGGGTCACGCGCAATCAAGGCACGGCGCAGGACGAACAGTCCCAGCAAAGCAGCGCAGGACAGGAATAACTGGACCAGAATGGTCGCCGCCGCGATCATTTTTCGTGCCCCTTGGCCGGGCGCAGGATCGAAAACTGGCGCGTGCTGTCCGCCCAATAGATCGCCGGAAGAACCAGCCGGCGCAAAGCCACCAGACCACCCGTAACGATCAACCCCAGAACGGCCGATTTCGGCACTTCGCGCGCCAGATAGGTCCGCATCGCGGTCAAATCCATCCGCCCAAGTTGCAGCACATCATCGCCGCGATCATAGTTCAGGGCCTCCTGGCAGAACGTGTTGTAGCGATCATCACGATGCTTGGGCGCGTCATCCCATGTCTTTTTCAGATCATCCGATCCGCCGGTATAAGCATCTGTGATGACAAACCTTTCTTCATCGAAACCGGCATCCATTCCCACCCCAAAGACGTGCCGATGCGCATCCATGATCTGCCGCGCAAGCAGCAGATGGTTCAGTGTCCGCCGCCCCGCCCCCGGACGTGGCCAGACATCCGAAAACATCTCGGACACCATACCAACGACTGCTGGCACCTGGGTCACATTCGATATCCAGACCGGGCGAAACTGCCGCCTGAAAAAGATCAGAAAACAGGTCAGGCCATAAAGGACCCATGACAGGTTCTTGGACCGTTCATCAGGGTCCACCATCACCAATCCCAGATGCAGCACTTCCGTGGGGTGTGGCGCGGTGTCAAGTTCCATCACTGCAAGCGCATTGAACGCAACCGGTGTGCCGTCGGGGCGCGACACCAAGGTCACAATCACGGCCTCCATCGGCGCCTTGTCACCTGAAAAGACGCCGTAGGTCAGGCTGCCCGCATCCAGTGTGCGCAATGCTACGACACGCAAACTGGCGCTCAGATCAGCAAGCGCCGCGTCATCCATCCACAGCCCGGGACGCTCGACAATCCGGACGACGTAGTCCGGCCCCGACCGTAGGGTCACGTCCATGTAGCGCCGCCCGAATGTCTTGAAAACTGTGCCGATCAACGTTTTGCGCCTGTCCCTTTACCAGCAGAGTAGGCAGGCAAGGAAACAGGCACAAGGTCAGGTCATTCTGACCTTTAGAGGTAGCGGTTTACGAGGTTTTCCAGCCGCTCTTGCCGCCCGGACCGTGGTTCGGGGTTGATGTTATCCCGCACAACGCAATCATAGCAGTGATCCAGCGTCGCTTGCGTCAGCAAGCCTTGGGCATCGGGCGTGTCCCAACCTGAATAGCGTTCATTGCGCGCCGCCTCCAGCTTGCCGTCTTCCAGCATTGCGGCTGCTGCTTTCAGCCCTGCGGCACAGGCATCCATTCCGCCCACATGCGCCAGGATCAAGTCCTCTGGATCAAGGCTTTGCCGCCTGAGCTTCGCATCGAAATTCGTACCGCCCGTGGTGAAGCCGCCCGCGCGTAACACCTCGTAATAAGCCAAAGCCATCTCTGGCACATTGTTGGGGAATTGATCCGTGTCCCAGCCCGATTGGTAATCATTCCGGTTCATATCGATCGACCCAAAAATCCCCAATTCCCGCGCCAGCGCCAGTTCATGCTCAAACGAATGACCTGCCAAAATGGCATGGCCCTGTTCGATATTGACCTGCACCTCGCCCTCAAGACCAAAATCCTTGAGGAACCCATAAACCGTCGCCACATCGTAATCATATTGATGCTTCGTCGGCTCCTGTGGTTTCGGCTCGATCAGGATCGCACCCTTGAAACCCGTCTTGTGCTTGTAATCGACCACCATCTGCAGCATCCGACCCGCCTGCTGTCGTTCGCGGCCCATATCGGTGTTCAGCAGAGTCTCATACCCTTCGCGCCCGCCCCACAGAACGTAGTTTTCGCCGCCCAGCTTGATCGTCGCATCCATGCAGGTCTTGATTGTGGCAGCAGAATAGGCAAACACATCCGGGTCCGGATTGGTTGCAGCCCCTGCCATAAAACGCTTGTGGGAAAACAGATTGGCGGTCCCCCACAGCAGTTTGACGCCAGTTGCTTCCATCTTTTCACCAAAGACATCAACAACCTCTTCCAGGTTCTTCGTGCTTTCGGCGAAGCTCGCGCCCTCTGGCCGCACGTCCGCATCGTGGAAACAGAAATACGGCACGCCCAAGATTTGAAACATCTCAAACGCCACGTCGGCCTTCAGCCGCGCCGCATCCATGGTGTCAGCAAACCAAGGCCGGTCAAAGGTCTGCCCACCGAAAGGGTCCCCACCCGGCCAGGCAAAGGAATGCCAATAGGCCGCGGCAAAGCGCAGGTGATCCTTCATCGACTTGCCCATCACAACCTCATCTGGGTTGTAGTGACGAAAGGCAAAATCATTGCCGCTTTGGGGTCCTTCATACGCGATGGCAGGAATGCCCTTGAAGAAATCAGTCATGTTCGTCCTTTCAACGCGTCATAGCTGGCGCGGTAGCGTGCGTGGGCCTCTGAAAAGGCCCCGCTGAGTGATGCGACGGGCGCGATGGTGCGCGCGATCTGGGGTGGCGTTGCAACCTCGACCCCTGCGCCGGTCGCTGCCATCAGGCCCAATCGCGCAGCCCCGAAGGCCCCCCCAAAATCGCCATCAGCAGGCAGTTCAATGGGCATATCCAGAGAGGTCGCAATTGCCTGAACCCAGTACTCTGATTTGGAGCCCCCACCGACAGCGATCAGCCGGTCAATCCGGGTGCCCGTCGCCGACAGTGCATCGTAGCAATCCCGAATAGCATGGGTCACACCCTCCAGAACCGCACGGGTCAACGCCGCCTGATCAGTCGCATGATCCAGATGCAGGAACGATCCACGCACCTGTGCATCATTGTGCGGGGTCCGTTCGCCTCCCAGATAGGGCAAGAACAATGTGCGCGATGGTGCCTGCAACTCCCCAAGGCCACCCGTTAGCGTGGCCGAGGTTTGCCCGGCTATGCCAGAAAACCAGTTCAAAGCATCCGCCGCAGCCAGGATTACACCCATCTGGTGCCATGTATCTGGCAAGGCATGACAGAATGTATGCACCGCTGTCTTAGCATCCGGCTGATAGGCATCTGATGCCGCAAACAGCACACCAGATGTGCCCAGTGACACGAACGCATCGCCCGCCTTTACGACGCCAACACCAACCGCACTGGCGGCGTTGTCACCACCGCCGCCAGCGACCACTACACCCTTGGGCAGCCCCCAGCGACCGGCCAATTCGTCGCGCAACTGTCCCGAAACCTCGGACCCTTCCACCAAACGCGGCATCTGTGTGCGGGTCATTCCCGTGGCCGCAAGCAGATCATCGGACCAGTCGCGCCTTGCCACATCCAACCAGCTTGTCCCAGCGGCATCCGACATTTCGGCAACCGCCTCTCCGGTCAGCCAAAGCCGCAGATAATCTTTGGGCAACAAAACGCGGACCACCTTGGCAAAAACCTCTGGCTCATGCCGGGCGACCCAAACGAGCTTTGGCGCCGTGAAGCCCGGAAAGACGATATTCCCTGTGACATTCCGAAATCTCGGATCGGCATCCAATTCCGCCGCCTCAACCGCCGCGCGCGTATCGTTCCATAGCATACAAGGCCGAAGCACCTCATCCGCAGCATCCAGCAGCGTCGCACCATGCATCTGCCCCGACAGACCGATCCCGCGTACCCCATCCAGTGGCACTTGCACGCCCAGACCACGCATCGCCGCATCTGCCGCATCCAACCACGTCGCAGGGGCCTGTTCCGACCATCCCGGTTCGGGCCGAACAGCCTCTAAAGGCGCCACAGCCTCGGCCAGGATGTTCTGCGCATCGTCTATCAATACCGCCTTAAGACCGGACGTCCCAAGGTCAAGACCGACATACATCAGGCGGCTTTCTTTGGATTTTTCCCCAGGATGATCATGGACAGGATATCATCCTCGGTCACATCCTCGACCCGTTCGGTGCCCACAACCTGCCCATTTTTCATGACTGATACACGGTCACACAATTCCATCATCTCGCGCGTGTCGTGGCTGATCAGAAAAATCCCCAGTCCTTGCGCTTTCAGCTCTTCGATCAGGTCGGCCACCATCTTGGTCTCGTGCACACCCAAGGCTGCGGTCGGTTCATCCATGATCAAGATCTTTGCCTTGAAATAAACAGCACGCGCAATCGCCACCGATTGCCGTTGACCACCCGACAGGCCCGACACAGGCTCGCTCAGTTTTTTGAAATTCGGGTTCAATCGCGCCATGATCTTGCGCGTCTCAGCCTCCTGCCGCCCGTCATCGACAAAGCCCAAGCCGGTCGTCAGTTCACGCCCCAGAAACAGGTTCGATGCGGCATCAAGGTTATCGGCCAGCGCAAGTGTCTGATAAATCGTCTCAATATTATGATCGCGGGCGTCGCGCGGCGTCTGGATATTGGCCTTTTTGCCATCAATCCAGATCTCACCGCTATCCATCTTGTAGGCGCCCGACAGAATCTTAATGAGTGTCGATTTGCCCGCCCCGTTATGGCCCAACAGGCCCACAACCTCACCGGGGTACAAATCAATGCTCACATGATCGACGGCTTTCACCCCACCGAACGAGATGCAGATGTCTTTCATTTCAACAAGCGGCGTCATCATTTCGCTCCCGAGAATTTGCGGTACTGGATGTCGATCCACACGGCGAGGACCAGGACAAAGCCAACAACGATATTCTGGTAAGGCGCATCGACGCCCACCATGGCCATGCCCGATTGCAGCGATTGCATGATCAGCGCGCCGATGATCGCGCCATAGATCGTCCCGATCCCACCCGATAGGGCCGTACCGCCAATGACTGCGGCGGCGATGACCCGCAATTCATCCAATGTCCCGATGTCATTGGTGTGATAGCCAAGCCGGGCCGAGGCGACGATCCCCCCCAGCGCGCACAGCACGCCGACCATGGCAAAGATCTTGACCGTGAGCATTTTGGTATTGATGCCCGACAGCTCTGCCGCGTCCGGATTACCGCCCGTGGCAAAGATGTAGCGGCCCAGCCGGGTGCGTTGTGCGATCACGGTCATGACAATGGCCACAACAATCAGCAACAATACTGAATACGGTATCCCATAGGCCGCATTGCAGTTTTCCGCGCTCTCGCAACCCCAGCGCGCCAGATCACGCGCCATAACCCGGTCCGGTACGGTGTAGGAATTCAACACAGCAACAAAACCCAGGATCGCGGCAATCACAACACCAATCACGGCAGCCTCAGCCCACATGGGCTTTACTGGAAAGCCATGGCCAATCTTGCTCCGCCGCGCCATCATCAGGCCAATTGCCGCAGCGATGGCGGCGATAACACCTACAACCCAGCTCCAGAACACACCCAATGTGCCGTTGATCCCGCCAAACAGCAGATAGGTTTCATCCAGTGGCCCGATCGTCTGACCATTGGTCATGTGCCAGGCCACGTTGCGCCAAATCAGTAGCCCGCCAAGGGTCACGATAAAGGCCGGGATCATTTGATACCCGATCAGATAGCCCTGAAATCCGCCAATCAGCGCACCGGTCAGAAGGCCCGCCAGAATGGTGATCCACGGGATCAACGGGTGCCCGATCTCTAGCCCTAGCACATTCGGCAGGAACTGCGTCTGCGTCATGGCCATTACCGCAGTGCATGTCGCCAGCAAAGCGCCGACCGACAGATCAATATGGCGCGTGACAATCACGAACACCATGCCGGTGGCCATGATCGCGACAGACACAGTCTGGATCGACAGGTTGAAGATGTTGCGCGGGGTCAGAAATCGGCCATCGGTCAACACGTTGAAGACCAGACAAACAATGACGAATGCCCCGATCATCCCCAACAACCGGGTATCGACCTCAAGCGTGGACAGAAATGACCGACGCTGTGCGGTCGCGGGCGCTGCTGTTTGATCTGACATTAGATTGCTCCATCACGGCGCGTACGAATGGATCGGCGCCAGCGGTTTGCAGAGAAAGCGAGACTTCCAGAGTGGCCCCTGCGCAATGTGGTGCAGGGGCAGCGCCGGGCGGGGTGAACCCGCCCGGACGACGTGTTTAGTTACAAGGGGCCGGACCGTCGGTCACGCCCTGGCACAATGCCTCAACCGTGATCCAGCCTGCATCTGTGACAGCTGTCAGATTGTCAGCGGTGATTGGCATTGGCGCAAGAAACAGTGATGTCATGTCAGTACCACCGGGTGAGGTCCACTCACCCGAACCAACAACGCTTGCCATCGGCGCGCCAGCAGCCATGGAAACCGCAATTTGACCAGCGGCATAACCAAGGTCGCGGGCGTCTTTCCAGACCGAGACTGTCTGCGTCCCAAGTGCCACACGGTTGAGTGCAGCATGATCACCGTCCTGGCCAGAGACCGGAATGCCCTCCATCCCTTGCGCGGTCAGTGCCGCGACGGCGCCGCCTGCAGTGCCGTCATTGGATGCGACGACGGCATCAACGTTATTGTCGTTGGCAGTCAGGATCTGCTCCATATTGCGCTGCGCGTTCGCAGGCAGCCAACCATCGGTATAGGCCTCATCCACAATGGTGATCGCCCCGCTGTCGATGGCCGCCTGCAGCACCTCTTGCTGACCACCCCGCAGGAAGTCCGCGTTTGGATCCGTCGGTGAGCCTTTGATCATCACGTAATTGCCTTCTGGCTGAGCAGCCAGAACAGCGCGGGCCTGCATGCGACCCACTTCGACATTGTCGAAGGTCAAATAGAAGGCACGCGGATCTTCGATAAGGCGGTCATAGGCAACCACCGGAATACCTTCGGCATCGGCGGCATCCACTGCAGGACCGATGGCGGCTGCGTCCTGCGCCAGGATGATCAGTGCGTCAACACCTTGGGCGATCAGGCTTTCGACGTCGGACAATTGCTTGGCCGAGGATGATTGCGCATCGGCCGACACGTAAGTTGCGCCTGCGGCATCCAATGCCGCTTTGATCGCGGCTTCATCAGTTTTCCAGCGCTCTTCTTGAAAGTTGGACCAGCTGACACCCACGGTGACGCCATGCCCATCGGCAAGTGCGGCTGAACTGAAACCGGCAACGGCCACAGCCGCTGCAATAACTATCTTATGCATGTATTCCTCCCAGAAACCGGCCCCCATGCACCGGGGGCGTGGGCCTTGTGACCCTACGTCGTCAAGAATGCCCAATTAATTTCAGTTGTCAAAATAAAAATCGGCGTAAAAGCGAAAAAATCGCTTCCCGAATGCAGATTTTTTGGGCACAGTTGAAAAATGCCGTGAACAACACGGGTATTTTGCCCCCAATAATTCAGGTCGTAAAATATGTACGATGAGATCACCGCAGAGGATGACGAATCAGACGCCCCGGCAGGTTGCGGTCCGTTGCTGCCCTCTGATAGCGCAGAGACGAAACCTTTGCGCCAGCAAATTTTCGAACATGTCCGTGCCGCTGGTCGTGCCGCGCGCACCGATGTCACCCGTGCGCTGGGGATCAGCGCGGGCTCTGCCACCACGCTGACCGCTGATCTTATTGCAGCCGGATTGCTGCGCGAGGTCGATGGATTGCCGCGCGAAACGGGGCGCGGGCGCCCCCCTGTGGCTTTGGAAGTCGTGCCAGAGGGCCGCTATGTCATCGGGATCAAACTGTCTGACGAAACACATTCAGCGGTTCTGACCGACTTTGCCGGTCAGATGCGCGCCGATGCATCACTGCCCACGCCACCCACACCCAAATCAACCACACAGGTGTTGGACGAGATCGATGCCCTGATGGATCTGGTGCTGAAGAGCGCAGGCAAATCGCTCTCGGATATTTCAGCCGTAGGGATCGGGATGTCAGGAATTGTCGATCACGAAACCGGAACTGTTGCCTGGTCTCCGCTGATTGCCGACCGCGATGTGGATATGGCTACCGCCTTTGCCGCGCGGTTCGGGCTGCCGTTGCATATCGACAATGATGCCAATGTGCTGACACTTGCAGAACTCTGGTTTGGCGCGGGCCGATCAATGTCCGATTTTGCAGTTGTCACAATCGAACATGGTGTGGGCATGGGCATGGTGCTGGACAATCAGCTCTTTCGCGGCTCACGCGGGATGGGTCTGGAACTCGGCCACACCAAGGTGCAACTTGATGGCGCGCTATGCCGTTGCGGACAAAGGGGATGCCTTGAAGCGTATCTCGCCGACTATGCACTGGCACGCGAGGCGGCCACGGCGCTGCACCGCAACCCGCGCAACCTGCAAAGCCCCACGGCGATGCTGGAGGCGCTGTTTGCTCAGGCCAAGGCGGGGAATGAAGCGGCGCGCACGATCTTTCGCCGTGCGGGTCGATATCTTTCCGTAGGATTGTCGAATGTGATACAGCTTTTCGATCCCGAACTGATCATTCTATCGGGTGAGCGGATGCAGTATGACTACCTTTACGCAGACGAGGTTCTTGCCGAGATGCAGAAACTCACCCTCAGCGATGGTCGCACGCCTTGCCGCGTGGAAACCCATGCCTGGGGTGATCTGGTGTGGGCGCGCGGGGCCACAGCACTGGCGCTTTCGGCAGTGACCGACGCGGCTTTGGGTGAAAACCGCACATGATCCGTGTCGTCCCCGCCCTGATCTTGGCGACAGGTGCCAGCGCAGATCCACTATTCGAGAACCGTTCAGATGGGCTGCCTAACCATGTCTATGATGGTGGATGGGAACATTTCGTCGGTGGCGGTGTGGCTGTCTTTGACTGCAATGGCGACGATCTACCCGATATCTTTGCCGCAGGTGGAGAGAACCGCGCCCAGCTTTTCGTCAATCAGGGTGATTTCACTTTTGCCGTCGCCGACTTTCCAGAAATCACGGGGGTCACCGGTGCCTATCCGCTGGATATCAACGATGACGGCACGTTGGACATGTTTGTGATGCGCGTGGGCCAGAACCAGATGCAAATGGGCGCTGGTGACTGCCGGTTCAGCCAGGGCAGCTTGCTGCCGCCGCGCGACGATTGGACCACCGCTTTCACTGCATGGTGGACGGGTGACACACTGACCATGGCGGTGGGAAATTATGTGGACCGCAGTGACCCCGACGGCCCGTTTGAGGCATGTGATGACAATCACCTGCTGCGCGCCGGACGCGGCGATTATTTCGCAACCCCGCTGACGCCGGGTTTTTGTCCGCTCTCTATGCTGGCTACCAATGATGCGCGGGGGCGGCCCACTTTGCGCATCTCTAACGACCGCCACTATTACGTGCGCGGCGGGCATGAGC
>JBCBDL010000106.1:0-11630 GCA_038529695.1 Pseudomonadota bacterium
TGCCGCGGACAATACGCGAGGATGCGATGGAAAAGTTCGGCAAAAGCCAATCGGTCAAACGGGTTGAGGATCTGCGGTTCCTGACGGGGCATGGCCGCTATGTGGATGATATCGCCCCCGATGGCGCGCTTTATGCCTATTTCTTGCGGTCTTCGGTCGCCCATGGTGAGATCACCGATCTGGATGTGAACGACGCCCGTGATATGCCGGGTGTGCATCTGGTCGTGACGGCCGATGATCTGGTTGCGGCCGGTGTGAAACTGGGCATGGGCGGCGTCACAGTCAAAAACCGCGACGGATCAACAGGTGCGGCACCAATGCGGCCGATCCTGGCACAGGGCCGTGTGCGCCATGTAGGCGAGGCTGTTGCGATGATCGTGGCGGAGAGTTTGCTGGCGGCGAAAGATGCCGCTGAGGCGATCATGCTCGATATCGATGATTTGGCCGTTCATGTGGATATGGCCGTTGGTGGTGACGCCATTCATCCAGAAGCGCCGGACAACCTGGCCTTTGATTGGGGCATGGGCGATGCGGAGGCCACGCAAGGGGCGATTGCACAAGCCGCCCATGTCGTCAAAACGGAGGTCTTTGACAACCGGGTGATCGTGAATTCGATGGAACCCCGCGGCTGCTACGCTGAAATCGTCGATGGCCGCCTGCACGTGGCGTTCAACGGGCAGGGTGTCTGGGGCACCAAGCGTGATCTGGCCCATCATTTTGATCTACCCGAAGACGACATCCGTGTGACCAACCCAGATGTGGGCGGTGGCTTTGGCATGAAGGCGATGCGCTATGCCGAACCGTTCTGCTGCGCCCATGCGGCGCGTGTGCTGGGCCGTCCGGTGCGGTGGATGTCCGAACGGACCGAGGCAATGCTGTCGGACAATGCTGGCCGCGATCTGACGACGACAGCAACACTTGCCTTTGATGACAACTATCGCATCACCGCCTATCACCTTGATACGATTGCCAATATGGGGGCTTACAATTCGCAGTTTGCCCAGGCCATCCAAACGGATCTGTTTTCCAAAGTGCTAATGGGCACCTATGATGTGCAAACGGCCTATATGCGCACGCGCGGGATTTTTACCAATACAACACCTGTTGATGCTTATCGTGGGGCCGGGCGGCCCGAAGCCATATTTGTGCTGGAACGGGTCATGGACGAGGCAGCGCGGCAATTGGGTGTGGATTCATGGGAATTGCGAAAGAAGAATTTCATCGTACCGGCGCAGTTTCCCTACACGACCGTCACGGGTGTGACCTATGATGTGGGGGACTTTGTGCAGGTGCTGAACTCTGTCGCGCGCGATGCTGATCGCGATGGGTTTGCCGCGCGCCAGGCCGCATCAAAAGCGGCAGGCCGTCTACGCGGTCAAGGGCTTTGCTATTACATCGAAAGCATTCTGGGCGATCCGGCTGAGACGACAACCGTCGAATTCACCAAAGAGGGCGCAATTATTTATGTCGGCACGCAATCCAATGGGCAGGGACATGAAACGGTTTATGCGCAATTTCTGGAGGATCATACCGGAATACCCGCAGACAAAATCGAAGTGGTGCAAGGCGACAGTGACCGGATCGCTATAGGCGGCGGCACGGGCGGCTCCCGTTCGGTCACAGTGCAGAATACCGCAACCTTGGCGACGGTAGACGTGATGGTGGCAGGTTTCACGGCGTTTCTGGCAGAACGTGAAGATGTTGATCCTTCTGCCGTCACATTTGATGATGAACGGTTCCGGATTGCGGGATCGAACCTGACACCGACAATGCTGGAGGTGGCCGATCTGGCGCGTGACGCTGGACGCGAGGACCTGATGACCCATTCTGCGCGGATCAGGCTCGACCATCGCAGCTTTCCCAATGGCGCGCATGTGGCCGAGGTTGAAATTGATCCAGAAACCGGGGTCGTGACGGTTGAACGGTACACGGTGGTTGATGATTTCGGCAACCTGATCAATCCAATGCTGGCCGAGGGGCAGGTTCATGGCGGTGTCGCGCAAGGGATCGGGCAGGCGCTGACGGAACGTGTGGTCTTTGACGAAGACGGTCAATTGCTCACCGCAACGTTTATGGACTACGGGATGCCGCGTGCCGATGATGTGCCAATGATTGGTTTTTCAACCGAATGTACGCCGTCACTCTATAACCCGATGGGGATGAAAGGCTGCGGTGAGGCAGGCACCGTGGGGGCGCTTGCCGCTGTGAGCAATGCCGTGATCGACGCGCTGTGGGATGTGGGCGTGCGGCATGTGGACATGCCGTTTACCCCACACCGCATCTGGCAAGCCATTCAGGCCGCGAAGGATGACAGTGCAGCTGCGTGACTGGTTCTTTGGCCTCTTCGGCCGCCGCGCGCGGACCGAGGAAGGCGGTGTACGCCGACGCGGACCGGCCACCCATGTGGTTATACTGGACGGCACCATGTCATCGCTCGAGCCAGGATGTGAGACGAATGCAGGGCTGACCTTCAAACTGCTCAAAGAGGTGAGCCGCAGCGCCAATCTGACCGTCTATTATGAGGCGGGGATCCAATGGCGCGATTGGCGCGGGACCTGGGGCGTGATGACCGGCAAGGGGATCAACAGGCAGATCGAGCGCGCCTACGGTGTGGTCGCTTCGCGTTACAAGCCCGGTGATGACATTGTCTTGGTTGGCTATTCGCGCGGGGCTTATGCGGTGCGGTCGCTTGCCGGTGTGATCGACCTGGTGGGATTGGTGAAGGCTGATTGTGCGACCGTTCGGGCGGTACGTCAGGCCTATCGGCACTACAGAACGGGTGCGCGGGGCCCAACAGCCCAGGATTTTCGTGACCATTACTGCCATCCGGACGTGCAGGTTGAGGCGGTGGCGGTCTGGGATACGGTTAAGGCGCTGGGCTTGCGCCTGCCCATTGTCTGGCGCTGGGCACAGGCGACGCATGACTTTCACAACCACGCGCTGGGCCCGCATATCCGCAACGGATTTCACGCGCTGGCGATGGATGAACGGCGCGAGGCTTATGCGCCGGTCATGTGGGCCTGCCCGCCGGGCTGGCAGGGCAATATGGAGCAGGTTTGGTTTCGCGGGACGCATGGCGACGTGGGCGGTCAGGTCTGGCAAAACCCGGCCTGCCGCCCTCTGGCCAACATCCCGCTTGTCTGGATGCTGGAGCGGCTTGAGATGTGCCAGGTGCCGTTGCCAGAGGGTTGGCGCGACCGGTTTCCCGAAGACGTCACCGCGCCATCGATCGGGAATTGGCGTGGCTGGGCCAAGATATTTCTGTCGCGTCGCAAACGGATCATCGGGCGCTGCCGGTCTGAACACCTGCATGAAAGCATTGCCGGTCAAATGCCGGACGTGGCCACCGATCCGCAGGTTCGCGAACCGGTGCGCGGTTCGGGCTGATCAGGCGGCACGGCGTTCGCCGTCGAAGAACCGGCCCAGGCGTTCAAATGACGCCGTCCAACCTGCGGTGATGACATCACCGTAATCAGCGGGGATCGCGGTCTGCGTCAGTCGGACTTCGGTCGCCTTGCCCTTGGCTGTAAAGGTCACGTCGACCATCATGAATTCGTTTTCGGACATGCCCGGCATCTTGTAGCTCAAGCGCTGCGGCGGCTCAAAAACTGTCAGTACCCCCTTGATCGGATGCACACCAACGCCATCGATGGTCATGGCATGTTCGTATTTGCCGCCGACATGCGGCTCAATCTCGGATTTGACTTGCACGGTTTGCGCACAGCCCCACCATTCCTGGGTCTGGCTGGCTTCTGTCCAGGCGGCAAAAACCGCCTCGCACGGATGATCGTAAAGGCGCGACATCGTTAGGATGCCATTTTCAAAGGATGTCTTTGTCATCAGGGTCACTCCGTCTTTTGTTAAGAATATGGTCAACAGCATCAAAGCGTTGCTGCCAGAAGGTGGCGTAATGTTTGATCCACTCCGCGGCTTCTTCGGCCTTTTCGGGCCTTGCGCGCACCCATGTTTCGCGACCGATTTTGGTCCGTTCGATCAACCCAGCATTTTCGAGGATTTTCAAATGCTTCGAGATTGCGGGCTGTGACATCGCATAGGGCTCGGCAAGCTGGCTGACATTCGCGTCGCCTTTGGAAAGCTGCGCCATCATTCCCCTGCGTGTTGCGTCAGAGAGGGCTGCAAAGACGCGGTCGAGTGCATTCGAATCAATAACCATATGGTTATGTATCACGAAAGCCGACTTTGGCCAAATGTGCCAGCTATGCGATTTGCATGATCAGGCAAGTGGTTGATCCGGTCGCGTAGAGCTTGCCATCCTGGGCGCCTCGGATTTCGCCGTGCGAGATACCGGTGGACCGCCCGGCATGGTCGATCGTGCCGACGGCAAGGATTTCGGTATCAAGTGGGATGGCGCGGGTCAGGTTCACCTTGTATTCCAGTGTCGTGTAGACGGACCCCTTGGGCACCATCGTCATCACCGCGCAGGCCATGCAGCTATCCAAGAGCGTGCCGTACCAACCCCCATGCACCCCGCCCATCGGGTTGGTTTGTGCAAAGCCGGGTGTGCCACGAAAAGTGACCTTACCGACTTCGACACTGTCGAGCTGATAGTTCAACAGGGTGGAAATCGGCGGGCGAGAGATGTCGCCCCGCAAGATAGCTTGCATGAATTCCAGACCCGACATGGACAGGATCGCATCGCGATCCGGCAATTCGGACAAGGATGTAGCGGCGAACATCGGCAGACTCCGAGGCGGGTTGATTTCGCCCGAAGCTGGCGTGTCAGGCGACGTTTTGCAACCTGACTTTCGGTGTCATACCCAGTGCATGGCAGACATCACGGGTCAGCTCTGGGCGGTTGAGCGTGTAGAAATGCAAGTGTTCAACGCCACCCTGTATCAGATCATCACAAAGCTCGGTCGCGATAGCTGTCGCCAGCAATTCCGTTGTACCGTCCCGTGTGGCATGAGTAAAACCATCACGGATCACCTGCGGGATATGCGCACCACAGCTTTCGGCGAAACGTTGGGTGCCGGTCCAATTTTCAATGGGCAGGATGCCCGGAATGATCGGGGCGTCGATCCCCGCCTTCACGCAGGCATCGCGAAAACGGAAGAATGTGTCGGCTTCGAAGAAAAATTGCGTGATTGCAGATGTGGCACCTGCATCAATCTTTCGCTTGAGAAATGCAATGTTGGCGGCCTGGCTCACGGCTTCGGGGTGTTTTTCGGGATACGCGCCAACGCGAATATTGAAGTTACCGGTGTCGGCAAGCGCGGCGATCAGGTCGACGGAACTCGCAAAGCCATCAGGGTGCGGGGTGAATTTCGCCTGACCTTTCGGCGCGTCGCCACGCAGAGCGACGATGTCGGTCACGCCTTCATCCGCATATCCTTGTGCGATGGCGCGCGTTTCAGCCTTGGTTGCGTCGACGCATGTTAAATGCGCAGCCACATTCAGACCACTGGTCTTGTGGATGGTGCTGACGGCCTCATGAGTTAATTTGCGAGTGGTGCCGCCAGCGCCGTAGGTGACCGAGACGAAGTTGGGCTCAAACGGGGCGAGCGTGTTGACACAATCCCACAGTCGGAATGACCCCTCCAAAGATTTCGGCGGGAAGAATTCGAAAGAAACGGATGGGATCGGCATGCGCACACCTCCTGCTTGCGCTTGCGTTGTCCTCTCTTTATGAAATTGAGGCAACTTCATAAACTTCACGAAGGTCATGAGGGAAGCTCATAGATGCATATCGAGTTTCGACACCTGCGGACGATCAAGGCGATCCACGATACTGGTGGGCTCGCGCGGGCGGCCGATCAGTTGCACATCACGCAATCGGCCCTGTCACATCAGATCAAGGGGATCGAGGATCAGGCCGGCGTTGAATTGTTTGTGCGCCGGTCAAAACCCCTGAAATTGTCAGCGGCGGGGATGAAGATGTTGGCCGCGGCAGAGGAGATTCTGCCACGCGTCTCTGCGCTTGAGGCTGAGTTTTCAGGGTTGATCGCCGGCAGTGCGGGCCGATTGCATATCGCGATTGAGTGTCATGCCTGCTTTGAATGGTTGTTCCCGGTGCTTGAACAGTTCCGCAAAGCCTGGCCTGAGGTTGATGTCGATATCAGACCGGGACTTGCCTTTGACGCGCTCCCCGCCCTGCGCAAGGAAGAGGTCGATCTGGTGGTTTCGTCAGACCCCGAAGAACTGCCGGAAACTGACTTTACGCCATTGTTTGACTATGAGCCTGTCTTTGTGGCCTCTGCGCAGCATCCGCTGGCGCAAAAGGATGTAATCGAGGCGGAGGATTTTCGCGGTGAGACCCTGATCACCTACCCGGTAGATCGCGCCAGACTGGACGTGTTTTCACAGTTGTTGACACCTGCGAAGGTAGAGCCAGCAGCAGTCCGACCGGTAGAGTTGACCGCTGTAATCTTGTTGTTGGTTGCGTCGAACCGGGGTGTTGCGGTGCTGCCCGACTGGGTTGTACGGCAAGTGCGATACAATTCTGACTACGTGACGCGACCGTTGACGAAAGGCGGCATCACCCGTCGGCTTTATGCTGCGACACGAAGTGATGACACCAGCGTGCCGTTCATGGCCCATCTGATCCGCCTTGCGCGTCAGGAGGCGGTCAAGCTTCAGCGCGATTAAGCGACGTTATCCTGTCTTGGTTCTGGCGCGGCGAACTGAAGTCCGTCTGCTTCTAGACGGATCAGGACCTCGGAACTGGGCATCGCGGTGCCATAAAGATACCCTTGCACCACATGACAACCCATCGCGCGCAATGTATCGACCTGTTGTTGGGTCTCGACACCTTCTGCGACGACTTGAACGCCCAGCCCTTTGCCCATGCTGAGCAGTCCATTGACCAGAATATGTGATGCGGGATCAACACCAAGATCACGAATGAACCCGGTGTCGAGCTTCAGTTCATCGAATTCAAGATCCTTCAGATGCTGGAATGATGCAAAGCCTGTGCCGAAATCATCAAGTGAAATACGCACCCCTGACCAACGGAAATTCGCAATGGACCGCTGGATCACGTCGCTTGAGCGTGCGATGAAAATGTCTTCGGTAATTTCGAATGTCAGGTGTTGCCGCAGGTGGGGATATTTGTCGATGATAGCCAGCAGGTCATTATGTCCGGAGACGGTGGCAAGGGTAACCTCTGAAACATTGATCGAGATTTGACCGGGGTTAAGCCCCTCGGCCGTCCAAAGCTGGACATCATGCAGCACGCGTTCGGCCGTGTGGATCATGAATTCGCCCTGCAAGCCCAATTCGTTAATCTGCGGCAGAAATTCCGCTGGTGACAAAATGCCGCGCGCAGGATGTTCCCAGCGCGACAACGCCTCAAACCCGATGATCTGTTGTGTATCAAGCGACACTTTGGGCTGGTAATATGGTACGATTTCGCCTGCACGCATCGCGCCCAGCAGAATGTTGCGGTCTTCGAGGCTTGCGCGCACAGGAAAGGCGTCTTTGTCAAATATCATTTGTCGCTTGTCAGGGTCCTGCTTGGCCAGATACATCGCCTGGTCTGCCCCGGACATCAGTGCCGCAATTGTAGATGCATCATGACCTTGACGGGCAATGCCCAAACTGACGCCAACTTGCAGGTTCTTTTGTTCAAATGGGATCGGCTCTTCGACACGCGCAATAATCTGATCGCCGAAATGCAGCGCCTTTTTTGTGGATGTCACATTTGTTTTGACGATCGCAAATTCATCGCCACCAAGGCGCGCCACGCGCCCGTCATCGCCGGCTAGGTCGCGCAACCGCTCTGCTATTTCGCAAAGAACGGCGTCGCCTGCGGTGTGGCTATAGCTGTCATTGATGGGTTTGAACCCATCCAGATCAAGAAGAAATACTGTGACACCTTGTTTATTGGCATGCTGTCGCATCATGCTTTCGATCTGGTCGTCGAAGGCGCGCCGGTTCATCAGTCCCGTCAGCGGATCATGGCGCGATAGCCGCTCCAGCTCCATCAATCGGACATTCGCCTCTTCACGCGCCCGTTCCAGCGCGCGATGTGTGTCATTTTGCCGGTTCATGGTGTCGAATGTATTGACGATGTAGACAAGGAACATGGCAGCTGCCGTCACCCATTGCATCTGCGTCGCGTCATGTGCGGGATTTTCGGACATGATCCAGAGCATCAAGAAGATCGTTGCAAAAGCAGGCGTCATCTGGCTCCAATTATAGACTGGAAGCAGGCCAAACGTGTTGGTCACATGCACGAAGATGCCAAAGGCCCAGACATAAGCGCCAAGAACAAATGGCGTCGCATCGCTTTGTGATAGGATCACGGAGAATGACAAAAACGGCAGCATTGCCGCCCAGTTGACTGCGAAAACGGCAATTCCCGTCGATAGGCTGATTGTCTTATCAAATTGGCTGGCGCGTCTGTTCAACGGGTAGGCGATAATTTCGAGGGTGATCACGCAGGCCATCGCAATGATCGCCTGGGTCGTAAAGCCTGCAAAAATGCAGATACCGGTGATCAGGGCTGCGGTGGCAATACGTTTCGCCACATCGCGGCCCGAAATATGGCCCGCGATTTGCGTTTGATGCAGAAAGTGGTCAATTTTGTTTCGCCGCATTCGGTCAATTGGCCTCCTGCTGGCCTTATGCCGAAATGACACCAACAACTGGTTAAGCGCGGACAGCGAACGACTTTGTGGTTAAGCCGGACTTACCCCTTGTTCCGCCCTGGTCTTGGGCCTATACGCCGCGTCTGATCCTGATACGGAGACCCGCGATGGCTGGCAGTGCAAATCTGAACGTGATGATGAAAACCGCGCGCAAAGCGGGCAGGGCACTGGTCAAGGACTTCGGCGAGGTTGAAAACCTGCAGGTCAGCGCCAAAGGTCCTGGCGATTTTGTCAGCCGTGCGGATAAGGCGGCAGAGGCGATCATCCGCGAAGAGCTGATGCATGCCCGCCCATCATACGGGTTTCTCGGCGAGGAAGGTCAGGAGATTGATGGCGACGATCCGACGCGCCGCTGGATTGTCGACCCTTTGGATGGGACGACAAATTTCCTGCATGGTTTGCCGCATTGGGCTGTTTCTATTGCGTTGGAGCATAAAGGCCAGATCGTTGCGGGCGTCATTTATGATCCGGTCAAGGACGAGATGTTCTATGCCGAAAAGGGCGGTGGGGCGTGGATGAATGAAAGCCGCCTGCGCGTTTCGGCTCGGCACCGGATGATCGAGAGTATCTTTGCGACGGGGCTGCCCTTTGCAGGCATGGCGCATTTGCCCGAGGCGTTGCAGGACCTTGCGCGGTTGTTGCCCACGACAGCTGGTGTGCGACGGTTTGGGGCGGCGGCACTTGACCTCGCTTATGTGGCCGCCGGGCGTTACGATGGGTTTTGGGAGCGGAGCCTGAATGCCTGGGATATTGCCGCGGGCATCATTATCGTGCGCGAGGCTGGCGGGATTGTCGAAGCCCTGGACCCTGAAACGGATGTGTTGGAAACGGGATCGATCATTTGCGCGAACGAGCCGATTTTCAACGCTTTTGCCAAGGTGATCCGCAACACCTGAGCGGTGTCACCTGCGCACGGTGGGGATATTGCTGCGGCCATAGGTGGCCTCGGGATGCGGCGGGTGGCCGTCGGTGCGGGTCCAGAAGCGGGTAGCCCCCAACCTAAGCCAAAGCGGCAATGTGCCGATAAACCCGATGATAAAGCCGCCCGCATGCGCCCAGTAGGCGACGCCACCGCCCGTCAGGTCGGCCGATACGCCATTGAACAATTGCAGCCCGAACCACAGGCCCAGCATGATCCAGGCCGGGATCGGGAAAATGCGGAAGAACACGATGAAAAAGATAAAGATATCGACCCGCGCTTTGGGGAACAAAAGCAGATAGCCCCCCATCACCCCGGCAATGGCACCGGATGCCCCCACCATGGGTATTTGTGAGGCTGGATCGGTGACATATTGCGCAAGGCTCGCCAGCACGCCGCAGGCGAGATAAAACAAAAGGAAGGGGATATGACCCATCTCATCTTCCATATTGTCCCCGAAAATCCACAAAAACAGCATGTTCCCAGCTAGATGCATGAAGCCGCCATGCAGAAAGGTGGAGGTGACCAGGGCTGCGTAATTTTCGCCCTCGGACAGGCGTGCGGGGATCATCGCGTAATCAAAGTAAAGCTGCGCCAGCGCCCGGTCTGTCTGCACAAAAGCTAGCTCCCACAAGAAAACCAGCACGTTGATCGCAATCAGGGCGAGCGTGATGTAAGGAACGCGTTCAGACGGGTTATGGTCGCGGATCGGTAACATCCCGCGACCGTCCTTTATGTCGCGGCGGCGGTCAAGTCGTTGTCGATACCTCTGCCAAAAGTGCCGCATTGCCACCAGCGGCGGTCGTATCGATGCAGACATGGCGTTCTTGCATCACATGGGCGATGTCGGGCCTGCCTGTGATCAGCGGGATGATAGGGCCGGTTCGATGGCTGAGCGCGATTTCAATCGCGCGGCCTGTCGCGGCTTCGCCCCACCAGATCACCCCGCCGAGCGTCGGAAATTCGTTGATCTGATCAGGTCGCAGATCACCTGCTGCGCTGATCGCGACCCCACCCAGTGTTTCGACGGCGCTGACCTGATCTTGCGCGGCCTGTGCACCGGGGCCCATGCACAGAATTGGCGGGCGGGGATGCAGGCTGTGCCGGTTGGATTCGCCTGTCGGGCCAGGTAGGTCTGTTGGGGCCACAGTGGCAGGCGGGCCTGCTTTTTTGATTTGATCCTTAAGTGCCTTGATATTTGCCGCACCGGCCCAGTATCCAGTTGCGCTTTGCGCCGGTGATGCGGTGAAGCGCGGCAGGTAATGCGGGCCACCGGCCTTCGGCCCGGTGCCCGACAAACCTTCGCCGCCAAAGGGTTGGCTGCCCACAACGGCGCCGATCTGGTCGCGATTGACATAGATATTGCCTGCATCAACACGCTCGACAATCGTCTGGACGCGGTCGTCAATCCGTGTGTGCAGACCGAATGTCAGCCCGTAACCGGTTGCGTTGACGGCATCGATGACGGCATCCAACTCTTCGCCTTTGAACGTGGCGACATGCAGGACAGGGCCAAAGACTTCGCGGGTCATGTCGGCGATACTGTTCACGCGAATAGCGGTGGGCGGGACGAAATGCCCGGTCGCGGGTGCGGTGATCTGGTGGATGATCCGGTTTTCCGCCTGCGCTTGCGCGATGTGATCCGCGATTGTGGTGTGGGCTGCAGCGTCGATAACCGGGCCAAGATCGGTGGACAGGTGCCACGGATCACCAAGGGTCAGTTCATCCATCGCCCCTTTCAACATCTCTAGCAAGTTTTCGGCAATATCTTCTTGAACATAAAGGCAGCGCAGCGCCGAACAGCGCTGTCCGGCTGACCGGAACGCGCCGTTGATGATATCGCGCACCGCGTGTTCGGGCAGGGCTGTGCTGTCCACAATCATCGCGTTCAGCCCGCCGGTTTCCGCGATGAGCGGCGTTCCGGGTGCGCAATGGTTTGCCATCGCCGCGCGGATTTTCAGCGCGGTGGCGGTGGAACCGGTGAAGGCTACACCGTTGATCCGTGCGTCTGAGGTAAGCGCTGCACCAACATCGCCGCCGCCGGGCAGCAGTTGCAGTGCGCTTTGTGGGATGCCTGCCGCGTGCAGCAATTCCACAGCGCG
>JBCBDL010000107.1:0-11599 GCA_038529695.1 Pseudomonadota bacterium
ATCCGGATAGCAAATCCATCGATCCCCAATCTGCGGGCGGCTGCGTTAATCTGGCTTTCGACGGCCCAGTTGACCTGCGGCGTACCGAAGCCACGGAAAGCACAGCTCGGTGTCGTATTTGACAGAACAGCGCGCGCCGTGATCCGGGCATGTGGCACCCGGTAGGGGCCGCAGGCAAGGTAATTGCCCTTCGTCGTCACCCGCTCTGCCACATCAGCATAGGCGCCGATCAGATAACTGGATTCGATGTCATGAAACAGGATATCGCCATCCTTGGAGAACCCTGACCGCACCTTGACAGTCGCAGCCGCTCGTCTGACCGCCTGAAACGTTTCCTCCAGCGTCAGCACCAGCCGACACGGGCGCCCAACACGACGCGAGGCAAAAGCCACGAGTGGTTCGAATTTCGGGATCTGCTTGCCGCCAAAACCGCCGCCGGGATCCGGGGCCAGAACGCGGACGGCGCTCAGCGGAAGATCGAAAAGCCCCGCCATGATCTTTTGCAAAAGAAACGGGTGCTGGACAGGGCTCCAAACCATCATCTCATCATCGCGCGCATCGACGATGAAACCATGTGGTTCGATCGCAAAATGGGTGACCATCGGAAAAGTATACGTATTCTCGATCACAAGATCGGCCGTCACCGTGTCCAAGTCACCCCAGCCGAAATGCCTTTCCTTGAGGATGTTCGTTGCAGCCATCGGATCGCCCTCGCGCGTGGCCGGGTCCTGAACAGGATGCGCATCGGGCGACAACGCCTGTTCCACTGTGCAGACCGCTGGAAGCGGATCAAAATCGACCGCGACAAGGCCCGCCGCATGAGCGGCAATCTCTTTCGTCTCAGCGATGACGACGGCGACCGGCTCACCGTGATAGCGCGTCTCGTCCGCGGCCATCACGGGCCGGTCTTTGTAGGTCGGGCCAAAATGCGGCATGGGATGCGGCAGGTCTGCTGCTGTTAGCACATCAATCACGCCCCGAACGGCCAGCGCCTTTTTTGCATCGATGCTATTCACGCGCGCGCGGGCGACATCAAGCGTGACGAGCTTCAGATGGGCCATACCTTCCAGTTCGATATCCGCCAGAAATTCCTGCGTGCCCGATACCCTCTCTACCCCGCCTGCGCGGCTGATATCCGCGCCGACAGTCTTGCCTTTCACCGGATCTGTAACCTCATGATGGGGTGCCCCACCCGCTGCATCCTTCATCGCATCGAACATGCGATTGTAGCCGCCGCAACGGCAAAGATTGCCCGACAACGCCTCGCGCACTTCGGCCTCGTCTGCCTCAGGATGGGCACGATGCAGCGCCTCGGCGGACATCACCATGCCGGGAATGCAAAAGCCGCATTGCACCGCGCCGCATTTCAGAAAGCTGTGTTGAACCGTACTCAGCTGCCCACCGGCAGACAGGTTTTCAACCGTCTCGATGCTTGCGCCATCGCTTTCTGCCGCAAGGACAAGGCAGGCATTCACCGATTGGCCATCCATCAGAACCGTGCAAGCCCCGCATTCGCCGACTGCGCAGCATTCCTTTGCGCCCTTCAGCTTCAGATCATCGCGCAGGAAATCGAGAAGCGTGATGTGCGGATTGACCTCTGCTGTGACCGGCTGACCGTTCACGGTCAGGTGCACCGCAATCTGCATGGCTTCAGACATGGGCGATCTCCGCATGGCGCGCCTTGGCAATTGCCAGCGATCGTTCTGCCATCACATGCAGCATCGCAGCGCGATAGCGGGCACTTGCCCTGACATCCGAAATCGGGCTGGCATGGTCGCACAAGCTGCGGATGGTATCGGCCCGGTCTTCAGGTCCTGCCTTGGGGTCAGTCAGTACCGGATCATCGGACCGGACGACCAGTGGGCCCGGCGAGACGGATCCAAATGCAAAAACAACCTCATCCTGACCGACCAGACAGCACAGGTTCGCCGTGGCCAGATCAACACCGCGCCGCCTTGTGATCCGATCAAAGGCGGCGCCATAAGCAGCAGCAGACATCGGGATCAGGACAGCGGTCACGATCTCGCCCCGCGCCAGGTCAATCTGGCGGTTTCCCTGAATGAAATCAGCCACCAAGCGCTGTCGTGTTCCCTGCGGTCCGGCGATTTCCACCACACTGCCCATGGCTGCAAGGACCGGTACCGTATCGGCAGCGGGCGACGCATTGCAGATATTACCCGCCAAGGTCGCACGATTGCGGATCTGGATTGACCCCACCACATTTGCCGCATCCCGCAGCGCTGGAAACAGACCCTCCTTTTCCAGATAGGTCGACAAAGCGCTCATGCTGGTGCCCGCCGCAATCCGGAGCATATCCGCTTCGATGGCAATCCGTGGCTTCAGATCAGGAATACGTTTGAGGTCGACAACGACATCGGCCTCAAAGTGCCCGTGCCGCAGGCCCACGGTCAAGTCTGTCCCGCCCGACAGCAATCGGACCGTCCCAGTGGCCTCTGCCCAGGCAGCGCAGGCAGCATCCAGCGATGTGGGCCTGAGATAGTCAAATGGCTTCATCAGCGACCTTCCATAGGCGGATTAGCAAGAACGCTAGCGGTAGTAATCCATAACAAGTACCCGCGTTTCATCGGGGATCATGTCTTTGGTGATTTTGGCATCATAGCCAAAGGCATAGTCAACCTGCTCATCATGGAAATGGACGAGGAAATCGGCGATCCACGCGCCGCGCCGCCCCTTATAGGTCAGCGTCCGATAATGCATCGGGATCACTAGCTTGGGCTGCATCCGGTGGATCATCTCCATCAGGTCCGGCAGCTTGATTGTCAGCGCAGCACCGGTCAGCGCCAGCAACACATCCACATCCTCGTAAAACGCCATCTGCTCTGGCGTTAGCCGGTTCCCGACGTCACCCATATGGGCGATCTTGATGCCGTCCAATTCGAACCGGTACATCGCATTCTGGCCGGGGACGTCGTGGTAGGGGTGATGTTCCCACTCCATTGCGCCCATCGCCTTAAAATCAATCCCTGCGACGGTCTTGCGACCACCTTCGGCGACGACATCAAGTGCATTCAGCACCTCATGCTGACCCGGCACCAGATCTTCCCGGCAATGCCCATCATCGTCGGCGCTGGACATGACGACAAGATCGGTTGCATCGGGGATCGGCGCATAGCCCACAAGGTCTGGCGTATAGGGATCGGTGATGATCTTCGGACCTTTCTCTGGCCTCAGACCAAAGCTGGCGTGCCCATACCATCTGATGTCCATAATCCCGGCCTCCTGCAAAAATAGCCCGGACCGGATTACGCCGGTCCGGGCTCGTGATTACATTGCTTCGAGTTCGAGCACGGCGTCACCATCGACACTGCCGACCTGCGTTAACGTGCCATCGTCCTGCCATTGGAAGATACCGAATAGGCCTGAGACGATACCGGTATTGGTATATTCCATCGTGCCGGTCACACCGTCATAATTGATGTCATTACCTGCGCGAATCGCGGCCAGCCCGTCTTCATAGGAATAGACCTTTTCGCCTTCGCCGCCGGTGACGTCATACATGGCCTGGGTCCAGCTTGCGGTGTTCAGCTCGCCTGCCTTTTCAATCGCCAAGGCCGATGCAACCAGAAGATCGTAGTACTGGATCGCGTAAGAGTTTGCCGGATCGCCAATATCGTCGATCCATGCTGAGGCTTGCGCGAATTCCATGTAAGGCTCAAAAGATGGATTGTCGCTGTGGCTGTTTGCGGCCAGCACTACGGCTTCGTGCTGATCCAGCGCACTTTTTGTAGCAGTGTCGTAGAATTCAGTTTCCTGCCATTCACCGGACCCCACAATATACCAAGAATTGCCTCCTTCGGCAGCATTCTTGACAAAACTACCACCCGCCTGCGGAGATGAGAACATCACCACTGCCTCTGGGTTCAGCCGCGCGATACGCGCAACAACCGAACGATAGTTGCTTTCGCCAGCCTGAATGTCGAAATCGCCGAGCACTTCAAATCCGATGGCTTCGGCCGTGCGTACGGCCGCCTCTTTCTGAAGCTGGGACCCCGATACCTCGGTCGCGATAATCACCACGTTCTGCTTGCCCGCATCGCGGACATGCAGCAAGGCGGCAGTACCATTCGCAGTATCCAGCGGTGATCCACGGAAAATCGGTTCTTCGGCAACACCACCGATTGTGCCCTCGATGGCACCACCATGCACGGATGGCATTAGCGGCAGGCCGCTTTCAGCAACCTTTTCCAACATGAATTCGCGGTAGGACAGATAGCTGTGCGCGGGGTTCAGCAGGATATCCACATTGTCGCTGTCCACCAGTTTTCGCGCTGCACGTGCCTCCCCCACGGTACCAAGATCCTGATGGATCGCGCGCATGGGCATGCCCAGTGGCGGGTCCTCATTAATCTTGGACAGCACCATTTCAGCGACCCCATCAAAGAAGGGCCCAAAAGCACCGAATTCGCCAGTGTGATAGGTCAGGTGGCCCACGACAATCTCTTCTGCCGATGCAGGCGCGGCGACCCCCAGGCCAGCAACGACAGCCAGCGCGCTGGTGATCTTCGTTGTTCTGCGTTTCATCGATCTCTCCTCCGTTGTTCGACTTATGTGCAGTTCAGATGTGATAAGCGGCTGTGATATCGCTCATCTGCAGTTCGGATCGTGGTCGCAGCAGGTGCATTTCCCCCAAGGACAGCACCATCACGCGGTCCGCGATCTCAAGCGTTTTGACCGCATTCTGTTCGGCCAGAATGATGGTCAGACCCTTTTCCTTGCGGGTCTCGGCAATGCTGGAAAACAGTGTGTCGACGAAAAGTGGTGAAAGACCTGCAGACGGCTCATCCAAGAGCAGCACCTTCGGGTCCTGCATCAGGGCGCGCCCCACGGCCAGCATCTGCCCCTCTCCCCCAGACAGCGATCCAGCCGCCTGTCCGCGGCGTTCCTTCAGGCGCGGGAAAAGGGTGAACACCTCGTCCAGCTTCTCGGCCTTCGACCGATGCCCGGTGCGGCCCCCGATCGACAGGTTTTCCTGCACCGAAAGATCGGGAAAGACATTGCCCTCTTGCGGGACATAGGCGACCCCGGCCCCCGGCATTGCGTAGGCGGGTGTCTTTGAAACATCGGACCCGTTCAATGCCATGCTGCCGGATTGTATTGGCAACAAACGGGCAAGCGTCTTCAGCAGCGTCGTTTTGCCTGCACCATTAGCACCCAAAACCGCAAAGATTTCGTCCTTGATGGAAAATGTCAGGTTCTTCAGGACAGACATTTCACCGTAACCGCTACGCAGGCCTGACACATCAAACACGGCTCAGACCCCCATATACTTTTCAGCGACCACGCGGTTCGACTTCACCGCTTCCGGCTCGCCCTCAAACAGGATGCTGCCTTCGGACAGGAAGTGAACGTAATCGCAATATTCCCAGATCAACGGCAGGTCGTGTTCGACCACGACCACGCGCATCGCACCGCTGGCCACCTTTTCGCGCACCATGTCCATCACGATGCGGGTGATGTCTTCGGGCAAACCGGCGGTTGGCTCGTCCATCAAAAGCAGCTTGGGTTCGGCGATCAGGCAGCGCAGAATGTCGACCAGCTTTTTCTCCCCACCCGACCGGGCATAGCCATTACGGTCGGTGAACGGAAACGCTTCGACCAGCCGCGCGACGCGTTCTTCCACGTCATCGGGGTCGCGTTCGCCCGCAAATATGCTCATGAATCCTTCGGTCTTGGGCGGCGTTGCGGCCAGGCGCAGTGAATCGCGGATTGTCAGACTGTCAAAGCCCTGGATACGCTGGTTGGTCTTGATCAGACCGATCCGCGCGACCTCGTGACTTTTCAGGGGGTTGAGCGCCTTGACCCCGCCGCCAGTATCCAACCGGATCTCGCCGCTGGTCGGCGCAATGCGACGCGTCAGAAGCCCCATCAACGTGCTCTTTCCCGCCCCATTGGGACCGATCAGACCTTCCAGCCCCTTGGCCCCGAAAGCGACTTTTTCAATATTGACGACCTCGTGCTGGTGGTAGGCCTTGGTCAGGTTGTCGGCTTCGAGTTTCATCGCTTAGCCCTCCTTGACCTTGGCATCGCCGGTGGTTGCCTGTGCAGGTCGCGCGCGGGTATTGGGGCCGTCGGTGCCCAGCATGCCAGCGGGGCGGAACATGATGATCATGACCAACAAAACGCCGTAGCAGAACAGTTTGAAGTTCGGCAGGAGGATTGCTTGTTCGGCAGGCACCGGCGCATAGGTTTCGATCAGGATATCGAACAGGCCAAAGGTGGCGAAAACGCCGATCATGGCACCCAGATTGTGGCCCTTGCCACCCAGCACCAGTGCGATCCAGACTGCAAATGTCAGTGACGGCGCCAGATGATAAGGCACCAGAAACTGGTGAAGTGGTGCTGTCAGACCACCCAGCACACCCATCAGCGCGCAGGTCACGACAAAGACCATCCGCTTGGTTCCGGCGGTGTCCTTGCCCAGGCTTGCCGCCAGTTCCTCATTATCGCGGATCGCGATCAGGATGCGCCCCATCCGGCTGTCGCGCAGCTTGGCTGAAATCCAGATCAGAAAGGCCACAACGGCCAGCAGGAAGACAAAGTAAACAACGTTGCGGGATGGAAGATCTGAAAAGGGGAAACTGATTGTCCCAAGCCCCTGCACACCGTTGGTCAGTTGCTTTTCGGTCACCACAAGTGTCGCAATGATGGCCGCGAAGGCAAGCGTAGCGGCCAGGATCGCCTGTCCGCTGCGTTGCAGCACTAGAAAGGCAAGGGCATAGGCCACTACCGCAACAATCAAAGAGCCAACAATAATCGCAGGGATCAGCGGGAAGTCGTAAGTGACGTACAGTACACCAGTCCCGTAAAGCCCCAGTCCCCAGAAACCGACAACACCAAAATTGGGGATGCCCAAGAGACCGAACTGAATATGCAAAAGCTGCGCTAACCCGATGTAGACCAGCATCAGCGAGAATGAGAAAATCAGGTAATCCATCAGGCCGTCCTCGCGCCGCGGAATGTCAGCACTCCGATGAACGCCAATAGCAGGGCCACCTCCGCGTAAAGCGGTTTGGTGACGAGTGTAATGAAGGCTGTCAGGATACCGGCAACGACGGCGGCGAAGACCGCACCGCGGACGCTGCCCACACCGGCCACGATGGTGACAAGCATTGTGATCAGGATGACATTCCATCCCATATAGGGTGTGACCTGCGCAAATACGCCCGAAAACACGCCAGACAGTCCACCGGCACAACCCGCGATGAACCAGATTGCCACCGATGTACGGTGCGGATTGATGCCGCTGGCCATCGCCAGATCGTGGTTATTCGCCAGCCCACGCATCTGCTCGCCCAGACCCGTATTATAGATCATCCAGTAAAGGATGCCCGCGCCAAGGAAGACGAGCGCCAGTGCGACCAGCTGCAGGTTCGTAGCACCCAGCCCCATGAACTGCATGTATGTGATGTTGGGTTCGTTCAGAAACAGGTTCTCTGGCCCAACGACAAGGATCAGCCCATAGCGCAGCATGAATGACACGCCGACCGACAGAATGATCATCTCTGTCGGTCCCACACCGCGGTTCAGTGCCGGTCGGAAGATCGCCAAATAGACAGCAACGCTGAGCGCGCCGGACAGCAGCATGGATGGCACGATGGCCATGTAGAAATGCAAGCCCAGCGACACGTTGAAAAGCACAGCGAAATAGGCACCAAAGGTGATGCTTTCCGCATAAGCGATGTTCATAAAGCCGTTCAGATAGAAAATCAGCGTAAAGCCCATCGCCGCAAGGATCAGCGGTGAGGCCTCCAACAGACCTATGAATATCGCGTCGATCAAGATCATGCGTTGCTGTGTCCTTAGATTAATCGGAACTTTTGCGCGCCCGGCGGTTCAGTGTTATTCGGCAAACTTCATGTCAGCCGGATCGAATGTTGTGACCTGCACGTACATCAACCCGTCACGCGTGACGTAGGCATCGCCGCCCTTATAAGGTTCCGCCAGCCAGTCCGCCTCAAGACGCCACGAGACATTGACGGTGTCGCCCACGGTCTTGACCTTTTCAGGGATGAAATTTGCGCCCAGGAACCCACCTTCGTCGCGGGGGGTGCAGAAGCCAGCGAAGACGTCGCCGATCGCGGTACGCCCTTCGACCCAGACGCCATTTGGAAGGATGAACAAAACCTCTTCGGGATACTGCGCCATCAGACGATCCCAGTCGCAGGCGTTGAGCGCATCAAGATGTTCGAACGTCACGCGCTCTGCGTTGGGCTGCATCACCAATGGCGGCAGCGTTTGCGCATGCGCATCGGCGAAGACCGCCATCGGCACTGACGAAAGCGCAAGGGCGCCGGTCCACTTCAAGAATTTCATATTTTATCCTCCCTCTTATCTCTCGTTAAGCTTCCGCCTGCATTGCCCCAAAATGCGCTGATGTGATCGTAGTCATGGCCTCTCATGCTGTGATGGGCCGCGATTGCAGCAGGAAAATATCATTTCGATGGATGGCCCATTCAATGTCTTGCGGCTTGCCGTAATGCGTCTCTAGCAACACAGCGAGTTCCGAAATCCGGGCCAGCTCGCCCTCGCTCAGCACACCGCCATGCGGGCATTGCGATTTCTTTTCGCGGCCTTTGCGATCAACGATGTACTGGTCCGGCGTCACTTCGCCCGATACAACCTGTTCGCCCAGGCCGTGCACCGCCTCGATCATCATACGGTCCTTGCGGCGAGTGACCGGGTGGTTGGAAAAGGCGACGCCAGCCTTGTCGGCATCGACCATGTTTTGCACGACGACAGCCATGCGCAGATCATCAAGCGATCCCTTTTCACCCCGATAGAACATTGCGCGTTCGGAAAAGAACGACGCCCAGCAGTCAATGATCCGCTTGCGCACATCCTCGCCGCCGGACACTTCAAGATAGGTTTCCTGCTGCCCGGCATAGCTGGCCGCTTCGCTATCCTCTGCACTAGCAGACGAGCGGACAGCGACCAGACCACCGCCCAAGTCGGCATAGGCGTTCAGAACGACCTGCGGCACCTGTGCAGTCTCTTCCACCAGCTTCACCGCTGCGTCGTGATCTTTATTCCGGGCGAATGCGCGCAGCTTGTCGGCGTCGACACACTTTTCCAGTACGTCCGCCGGTATGGCGAAACCATTGGGAACCGGCAGGTTCTGCTGCGTCATTGAGGCGAGACTCGCCCCTTTTCCGCCGGCGGTTGCGACATCACAGCAGGCCGGGTCATTGAACCAGATGACATATTCACTCATCGACAATCCCCACGGCGCGAACCGGGGCCCCTGTTGTGCCGACCCATTTGATAGGAAACACCGAAAGCTTGAAGCCGTAGGGCGGCAGGTCGCCAAGGTTCATCAGATTCTCGATGTGCCAATAAGGGTCTGTTTGCATGACCTTGTGGGCCAGCCAGAACTTCTTGGTCTCAAACATCGCCCAGACCGGTGGGTCATATGTCGGCGCATCAATGCCTGTAACCCGGCAATCCTGATCAATCAGCCATTTCGTGGCCTCCGCCGACATGCCTACATGATCGGTCAGATAACGGTCTTCGTCATTGTAATCGGACGCACCCGTGCGGATCAGAACGATATCGCGCGGTTTCAAAGTATAGCCGATCTTGTCCAGCGCGGCCTGCATGTCATCGACGCTGATCGCCGCACCATATTCAAGATGGCGGAAATCCAGCACCACCCCGTTGCCAAAGCAGTATTCCAGCGGAATACCCTCTGGCCCTGGCGAGGTCTCATCGCCCATATGCTTTATCGCGTCGATATGGGTGCCTGCGTGATCGCTTAAGGTAACCGCATAATGCGCGGTCAGATGATCCTCACCATGGTCGGTCGCGCCAATCCCTTTGGCGAACTCCGACCACGATTCCTTCATCTCCATCCGCAGCTTTTCGATGCGCGGAAAGAGCTTCATCTCGGCATGAACCGGCATAGAAAGATCGATCATGCGAAGGGCCATCATGGTTGTCCTTGCTCTGCGGGATGGGTTGGCGCCCCAGCGGAACAGAACCGCTAGGGCGTGATGTTAGCGCGCGTCAGTGCAGGATCTCGACAACACCAGTCGTGCCATTCACACGCAATGTGTCGCCGGTTTTGATATCCTTGGTTGCGACAGACGTGCCGACTACGGCAGGCAGTCCGAACTCACGCGACACCACGGCGGAGTGGGAGGTGGTCCCGCCGGCATCAGTGACCAGACCCGAAATCTGCGTGAATAGAACGACCCAGGCCGGGTTGGTCATACGACACACAAGGATCTCGCCCTCTTCAACGGTATGGAATTGATCAAGCGATGTGATCACCCGCGCCTTCGCTTCGATCACGCCGGGGCTTGCGGCCAGACCGGCAATCTCCCCGGCTTTTTCAGGTGGTTTTCGATAGAACCGTTCTGGGAAGCCCCAAAGACCGGCATAAGGGAAATCAAGCGCCTCTTGAGTCGCGGTGCCCAGCCAATCGGGCGGACGCTTTTCTGTCGCTTCCTCGTGCTCATCACGACGGTCCGACACGATCTCGCGTGCATCATAGGCCGACTTGTCACCTACCAGAGCGCGCAACTCGTTATAGCGCAGGAACATGATGTCATCAGCATCATCAAGAATGTCGTCCGCAACCATCTTCTTGCCGACAGCTAGCAGAACGGTACGCAGGCGGGCGTTAGTGCCCTGATCAATATAGAAGTGGTGGTCTGGCGTTAACGGGTTCATCTTGAGCGACTGATCAAGCGCCGCCTTGAGTTTCTCTGCAGCCTCGCCGTCAACCCCGTCCAGGCATTCGGCAATCGCGGCGTTCAGGTCATCCTCAACCTCTTTGATCGTCTTGTGATAATCGTAGTCCGAGACGACGTAACCGCGCACAGCTTCGATTGCCGGACCTGGATTCTCCATCCAAAGCGGGAACATGACCTCATGCGACCAAAGCGCCTTGTGCCCGAATTCCTCCAGATAAGGCTCCAACTGGTCCTTGATCAGCGCCTGCCCTTCCGCGGTGCCGCGTAACGCCTCCATCACATCGGTGGCGGTCTGCCCCTCGAACGCTGTCATCAATGTCTCGCTGGCCTTCACGGTCTCCTTCATTTTCCACAGCGCTTCGACGGAATCCCAGTTGCGGTCTTTGACCGAACTCTGCAGCCGCCCCTTTAGCGCGGGATCAGCATCGGGCTTGAATTCATCAATCGCACCGTTCAGCGCCATCGTGGCCGAAAACTGGGCAAAGTTCAGCATCCAGTGAATTTTCCAATGCCTGTCGTGAATATCGATCATATCCTCCAGCAGCACGGCAAGGGCCGTCAGGCTGGCATTGTCTTTGTCGAAGCCATCGATATAGGCAAAGTTCGTCTTCATCTCTGGCAGAATGCGGTCATCCCACCAATCCAGGAAATTCTCGGCATAATGCGGCAACACGGTGCCCAGATACGGCCCGATCTTTCCAGCATATTCGGGATCCTGCGGCACCCGCGGGACATAGCGGTTCTGATATTCCATCGCCTCGACATGAATGCCCGGTGTGGCGGGTAAGGCGGCGGTGTAAAGGTAGCCATTGACATTCTTGGCAACCCAGTCGCTGGCGAAAGGTGTGCCAAACCGGCGGAACATGTGATCACAGGTCAGCCAC
>JBCBDL010000108.1:0-11361 GCA_038529695.1 Pseudomonadota bacterium
CCAGGGCGTGTAACAGGCCGCGCTCGGTCGTGAGTGTCAGAGTGTCACGGCCCGTTTGATCCATCAGGTGGCGCGCAATGCAGCGAGTGGCGTTACCGCATGCGGCGGCCTGAGAGCCATCGTTGTTCCAGAACTCCAGATGAACATCTGCATCGCGGTGTCGGCTTTGATCAATTGGCGGTGCTTCATGACACCGACGATGCAGATGTTCATCTGGACTTCTGGAACAATGATGGCTCTCAGGCTGCGGCATGCGGCAATGCAACCCGCTGCATTGCGCGCCACCTTATGGATCAATCCGGGCGTGACACTCTCACAATCACAACGGAGCGCGGCCTTTTGCAAGCCGTTGATGCCGGTGGCGGGCTGACGTCGGTGAATATGGGGCAACCCTTGTTGGCTTGGGACCAAGTACCTTTGGCCAAAGAGATGGATACACTCACCCTTCCGATTGATGGGGCACCAACCGCGACCGGCATGGGCAACCCGCATTGCACCTTCTTCGTTGACGACGCTGAAACCATCGACCTTGCCACAAAAGGCGCCGAAATCGAACACCACCCGCTTTTCCCCCAACGCACGAATGTCCAATTCGCCAGCGTCATTGGCGAAAACCACCTGCGTATGCGGGTGTGGGAACGGGGCACGGGCATCACGCTCGCCTCTGGATCCTCCTCTTGTGCGACGGCCGTCGCAGCAGCGCGGCGGGGTCTGACGGGTAAGGACGTGCGGATCGACCTTGATGGCGGTCCAATCCAGATCAGCTGGCGCGATGACGGTGTGTGGATGACGGGGCCGACAGCGCATGTCTTTGATGGGCAATGGCGGCTGACATGACGCAGGGCCCGATATTCTCAAACCACGGTTGTCGGCTGAACGCCTATGAAACCGAGGCGATGAAAGACCTCGCCGCGCAGGCGGGCATGGCCAATGCTGTGGTCGTCAACACCTGCGCTGTCACGTCAGAGGCCGTGCGCAAGGCGCGCCAAGATATTCGCAAACTGCGCCGCGATCATCCAGAGGCAAAGCTGATCGTGACGGGGTGCGCCGCTCAAACCGAACCTGATACGTTCGCCAATATGGCCGAGGTCGATATCGTCATCGGCAATACTGAAAAGATGAACCCGGCGACCTGGGCAGGCCTGGCGCCGGATCTGATTGGCCAGACAGAACAGGTACAGGTCGATGACATTATGTCGGTTACGGAGACTGCCGGACACCTGATTGACGGCTTTGGCACGCGCAGTCGGGCCTATGTGCAGGTCCAGAATGGCTGTGATCACCGCTGCACCTTTTGCATCATCCCTTATGGACGCGGCAATTCGCGGTCGGTCCCCGCCGGTGTCGTCGTGGATCAGATCAAACGTCTCGTCGATACGGGCTATAACGAAGTGGTGCTGACAGGCGTCGATCTGACAAGCTGGGGCGCTGACCTGCCGAGCCAACCAAGGCTGGGTGATCTGGTGATGCGGATCCTGCGGCTTGTCCCCGACCTGCCGCGGCTGCGGATCAGTTCCATCGACAGTATCGAGGTGGATGAGAACCTGATGCAGGCCATCGCGACCGAGCCGCGTCTGATGCCGCATCTGCACCTCTCGCTGCAACACGGCGATGATCTGATCCTGAAACGGATGAAACGCCGCCACCTGCGCGATGATGCCATCCGGTTCTGCGAAGAGGCGCGCCGCCTGCGTCCCGATATGACCTTTGGCGCGGACTTTATCGCCGGTTTCCCGACCGAGACGGAGGCGATGTTCGCGAACTCATTGGCGCTTGTCGACGACTGCCACCTGACGTGGCTGCATGTCTTTCCCTACTCACCTCGCCCCGGCACACCTGCCGCGCGCATGCCGCAGGTGGATGGGCGCGTGATCAAAGACCGCGCAGCCCGATTGCGGACCGCCGGGCAAACGCGGGTTGCTGCGCATCTGAACGCACAGCTTGGCAAAACCCATCAGGTGCTGATGGAAAATCCGCGCATGGGGCGCACCACACAATTCGCCGAAGTGATCTTTGCGACCAACCAGCCCGAAAGCCAGATCGTGACGGCGCAGATCACCGGGACTGCCGGGCACCAATTGACGGCCTAGCGCATGCGACAAGGGTGAGACACGTGAACCAACTCCCCATCCTCTGGACCTTTCGGCGCTGCCCATACGCGATGCGCGCCCGATTGGCCATCGCGGCAAGCGGCCGCTGCGTCGAGCTGCGGGAAATCCTGTTAAAGGACAAACCTGCACCATTTCTGGAGGCCTCACCGAAAGGGACAGTCCCTGTCGTTGTGAACGATGGCGCTGTCATCGAGGAAAGCCGGGACGTAATGCATTGGGCGCTGTCGCAGAACGATCCCGAACGCTGGCTCGATATGCCCAGCGAAGGTCATGCTCTGATCGACGCTTGCGATGGTCCGTTCAAACAGGCGCTTGACCACACAAAATATGCGGTGCGCTTTCCCGATTTGGACGAAACGGTTGAACGCGCCAAGGCACTGTCTTTTCTTCGGGACTGGGATGAACGCCTGTCCAAAACCGCGTTCCTGATGGGCGACAGGCGGACGCTCGCGGACATGGCGATCCTACCCTTTGTGCGCCAGTTCGCGAATACAGATCGTGCCTGGTTTGATGCACAGAACCTGACGGCGCTCCCCACCTGGCTTGATGACTTCATGACATCGGATCGGTTCGCCGCCATCATGCAGAAATATCCACCTTGGCAAGACGGCCAAGATCGCGTCATCTTCCCGGCATAAGCCGAACAAGGACCACATCATGCAGCTTCTGATCTCACCCGCGTCACCCTTTGTCCGCAAGGCGCGCGTTTTGCTGCGCGAAACTGGCCTGCTAGATCAGGTGGAAGAGGTGGATGTGACAACAACACCGCTCGCCTCTGACCCGGTCGTTCTTGCGGCGAACCCCACCGGTAAAATCCCCGCTCTTCTGCGTGGCGATGGGCCTGCCATCTATGACAGCCGTGTTATCACCCGGTTTCTGAACGATTATGCCGGGGCGCGGCTTTATCCCACCCACAGTATCTGGGAAATCCTGACGCTTGAGGCGACAGCGGATGCGATCATGGATGCGACTGTCGCGATGAGCTACGAAAAACGCCTGCGGCCCGAGGCCCAGCAATCAGAGGAATGGATCGAGGCGCAATGGGGCAAGGCCAGCCGCGCCATTGGGGCCATCAACAATCGCTGGATGAGCCACCTTGCGGGGCCATTACACATTGGTCAGATCGGGGTTGCCTGCGCATTGTCTTACATCGATTTGCGGCATGACGCGCGCGGCTGGCGTAATGGCAATGCGGCCTTGGCCGAATGGCATGCAGGTTTTGCAGAACGCGACAGCATGAAGGCGACGCAGGTAACAGGCTAAAAGTTAAAGCTGACCCCGAAATTGACCGCATTGGTCACTACATCGGTCTCCAACGTACCACCATCATCCAGATCGGCGGTATTGGATGAAAACGTACCCTTATATTCACCAAACACGGCCCATTGATCGTTGATCGCGTAAGACGCACCCGCGATCCACGTCGCGGCAGGGCCGGTAATCTGATATTCGAACGTCTCTGATCCGCCGTTGCTGACCTCGACATAAGGCAGTGCAACACCCACTCCACCACCGACATAGGGCGAGACCTGCCCGAATGCACCGTCCCAACGACGGTACGCGTTAACGGTCAAGGTGTTCAAACCATCCGTGAATTCGAGCACGTCAAAGCCTGCAGGCAGTTCATCGTCCTTTGGATAGACTTTGTTATGGGCAAAATCCAAACCATAACCAAATGTCGGCGTCCGCCAATGGGTTGCGCGGAAGCCGTAGTAAATCGGTGCCTCAGCTGATCTGCCTTCCCACTCCTGCTCGAAATCAGAGTCTGGAATGACATCATCACCACGAATCGTGATATCCGACGGGGGTGCCGACTGGACGCCGCCATAAAAGCTCAATTCCACTTCCGCAGCAGCAGCAACCGGAAGGGATAACAGGCATAGGCAAAACGAAACTGTCAGCTTCATTCACATGGGTCCAAAGACAAGTGGCAGTAACCTTCACCTAACTGCACAACCTTTGGCTGACAATAAAACAATAAGTGAGTGTTGAATCACGGCGAAATAATGTGTCGCTGCTGTCACAAAGTCCCGATTTTCAAAGGAAAAAATGGGGAATTCCGCTCATGCTGAATGATAGAGCTGGTTTTTTCGGTGCCATTTGAAATCAAGCGGCGCGAAATGCCGCAGTCGACCAAGGGCGATTCTGACCAAGATTTACGCTGTGTTTGTACTTTTGCGCCATCAGCAAAGTTCGCGCAGGCCTGCGCCCGATTGTCCGCTGGACGTCGGTGCGTTTGATAGCTAAACAGCGCGCGAATGGACGGATGGCAACATCGGTCTAATTATCGTGCGGGCTTGATGCCCAACTAATATCGGAGATGCACCCAGTGTCACATGCAGACGATCACCAGGGCACACGCCGCGACTTTCTCTATTATGCCACTGCCGGTGCTGGCGTTGTGGTGACGGGCGCTGCGGTCTGGCCATTGGTCAACCAAATGAACCCTTCCGCAGACGTGCTGGCGCTGGCCTCCATCCGTGTTGATGTCAGCGCGGTCGTGCCTGGCACACAAATTACAGTCCTGTGGCAGGGTAAGCCCGTTTTCATCCGGGCCCGCACAGAAGAGGAAATTGCCGAAGCGCGCGCTGTTGATGTCGGTGATCTGCCAGACCAGGATGCTTACAACGACAATCTGGGTGAAGCACCGGCAACAGACGAAAACCGTGCACTTTCCGAGGATGGCGTTTGGCTGGTCCAGATGGGTGTCTGCACGCATTTGGGTTGCGTGCCACTTGGTGATGGTGCCGGTGATTTTGGCGGCTGGTTCTGCCCTTGCCACGGCTCACACTATGACACGTCAGGTCGCATTCGCCGTGGTCCTGCTCCACGGAACCTGCCAATTCCCGTCGCATCATTTGTCGACGAAACAACAATTCAACTCGGTTAAGGAGAGACAGCCATGGGCGGAATTCCCCACGACCATTACGAACCGAAATCACAGGGCGAAAAGTGGCTGCACTCTCGCCTGCCAATCGTCGGGTTGATGTATGACACCCTGATGATCCCAACCCCCAAGAACCTCAACTGGATGTGGATCTGGGGCATTGTCCTTGTCTTTACCTTGGTGCTGCAGATCATCACAGGCATCGTGCTGGTGATGCATTATGTACCGCATGTCGACATGGCGTTTGCGTCGGTCGAACACATCATGCGCGACGTGAATGGCGGGCACATGATCCGTTATTTCCACCAAAATGGCGCATCGCTGTTCTTCATCGCTGTGTACGCACACATATTCCGATCCCTTTATTATGGCTCATACAAATCACCGCGTGAGGTGACATGGGTCGTCGGCATGCTGATGTACGTACTGATGATGGGTACGGCATTCATGGGTTACGTGCTGCCATGGGGGCAGATGTCGTTCCACGGGACAGCCGTGATCACCGGCTTGTTTGGCGCGATCCCATTCATCGGTGAATCTGTGCAAGTCTGGCTGCTGGGCACGCCAAACGGCGCGATTGCACAGCCAGCGCTGAACCGCTTCTTCTCACTGCACTATCTATTGCCGTTCATTCTGCTCGGCCTGACGATTGTGCATGTCTGGGCGTTCCACACGACCGGTAACAACAACCCCACGGGTGTCGAAGTGCGGCGTACTTCGAAAGAGGATGCAGCCAAAGATACATTGCCGTTCTGGCCGTATTTCGTGATCAAGGATCTGTTCGCGCTGGCGATCATCTTGGCGCTGTTCGTCGCGGTCGTCGGTTTCATGCCAAACTACCTCGGCCACCCGGACAACTACATCCCGGCCAACCCGCTGGCGACGCCATCGCATATTGTGCCTGAATGGTACTTCCTGCCCTTCTACGCGATCCTGCGCGCCTTCGACCAAGAGGTCTGGCTGGTGATCGCGGTGAACTGGATCACGTTTGGCATCATTGACGCGAAATTCTTCGGTGTGATCGCCATGTTTGGTGCGATCGTGGTGATGGCTCTCGCGCCTTGGTTGGATACGTCAACGGTGCGGTCAGGCCGGTATCGTCCGATGTTCAAGCCGTGGTTCTGGCTGTTTGTGGTGAACTTCGTGTTGTTGATGTGGGTCGGCGCGCGTCCGGCAGAGGGCATCTATCCCTACATCGCGCTGATCGGGTCGACCTATTGGTTCGCCTACTTCCTGGTCATCCTGCCACTGCTTGGCGTGATCGAGAAGCCAGACACGCCGCCCGCGACAATTGAAGAAGACTTTAACGCGCACTACGCGCCGAAAGGTGACGGTGGCAAAGCCGTCGCGAGCCCGGCCGAGTGAGAAAGGACAACAATATAATGTTCCGTAAACTATCACTCACTGCCGCAATGGCGCTTGCCCTCACAGCAGGGCAAGCCACCGCTGCCGAAGTCGATATCGAAGTGATTGACTATGATTTCTCGTTCGAGGGTCCGTTTGGCAGCTTTGACCAGATGCAGTTGCAGCGCGGTCTGCAGGTGTACACCGAGATTTGCGCCGCGTGCCACGGCCTTGAATATGTGGCGTTCCGCAACCTCTCTGACGATGGCGGCCCCGGCCTGCCCGAAGACCAGATGCGGGCCTATGCGGAATTCTATGAGGTCTTCGATCAAAGCCTCTTTGATGGTGAAGGTGACTTCCGCGCAGCAACCCCTGCTGACCGCTTCCCCAGCTCTAACGTATCCAATGCGCCAGACCTCAGCCTGATGGCCAAGGCACGCGCTGGGTTCAGCGGCCCTTATGGCACCGGTATTAGCCAATTTGTAAACGGTATGGGCGGCGCGGAATACATCGCGTCCCTGATGACCGGCTACCATGAAGAGCCTGAATGCGCGCTGGAAGGCGAGCCCATGGACGGGTTCTACAACGCGGCATTCGCTGCAGGTGGCTTCCCTGACAGCTGTAAAGATGAAAACGGCAAGCACAAAGTGCCCGGCAGCTGGATTGCCATGTCACAGCCACTGTGGGGCGATGACGTTGAGTACGCCGATGGCACGCCAGCAACACTGGAACAGGCGTCGCAAGACGTTGCAGCATTCCTGATGTGGACAGCAGAGCCCAAGCTGATGGCCCGCAAACAGGCTGGCCTGACAGGCGTTCTTTTCCTCACGGTTCTGTCCGTGTTGCTCTATCTGACGAACAAACGTCTGTGGGCACCTCACAAAGGCAAAGAGTAAGCCCGTATCATAATTCGCAAAAGGCCCGCTATTGCAGCGGGCCTTTTTGTTTTCGAAGACTTTGGCGTTAACCCGTTCCGAAACCCAGATAATCGACAAGCGCCGCTGGTGGATCGGCGAACAGCTTGCCCGTCTCAACTGGTGGCATCGCGACACCATCCGCAACCAAAACAACCTGATCGGCGATGCGTTTGGCATCCGCAGGATCATGGGTCACCATGATCACCGTGCATCCGCTTCCCAGCAGTTGTTCTTGCACCAGATCAAGCATTTCATCCTTCAACCCGGGACCCAGTGCAGCAAAGGGTTCATCCAGCAAAACGACAGGTCGGTCGGCAAGCAACACCCGCGCAAGTGCGGCCCGGCTTTGCTGGCCGCCTGACAAGGCTGCAGGCTTGCGCCCGTCAAGGCCTGCCAAGCCAACGCGGGCCAGAACACCCGACACCTGCTGCATTTCATCTGGGCGCAACCGCAAACTTGGCCGCAAAGCCAAACCAACATTCTGCGCAATCGTCAGATGCGGAAACAGGTTATTGTCTTGAAACAGCACACTCATCGGTCGGTCGCCCGGCGCATCCCGCGTCAGATCGCGCGTATTCCACCGCACGGCACCGCATGCAGGCGCCAAAAACCCCGCGACGGCCGCCAGAAGCGTTGACTTGCCCGCGCCAGACGGACCGATCAGCGCCGTGACGCAACCATCCGCAAACGACAAATCAGCGCTGAGTGTAAAATCCCCCTGACGCAGCTTCAGCGCCTCACATGTCAACATTTGCACGCCCTCCGCGATCACAAATCCAAAAAAGCGCAAGGCTGAGCGAGAGCAGTACCAAAGCCGCACCTGCCGCGGCCTCCATCCTGTAAGCCCCCATCAGCCGATACATCGCCAGCGGCAGCGTTTCCTCAGCCTCACCAGCAAATAGCGCGATCACCCCCAGATCCCCCATCGACAAGGCCGCCGCCAAACCGGCGGCAAAGCCTAAGGGGCGGCGCGCCCGTGGCAGAACTACGATGCGGATCCACGCCCAGCCCGTCAGCCGCAGGGACAGCCCTAATCTGCCAAAATCGTCCCGCACCGCCGCAACTGCGGGCGCAATCGCCCGCAACGCAAAGGGCAGCGCCAAGGTTGCATTAACCAGCATCGTCACCAGCAACGCAACATCTGCCGGGCGCACGAACGGGAACACAATCAAAAACGCGCCCGTCCCCACAACCAGCCCGGATGCCGCCAGCGGTAAAACCCCGATCACCGCGACCAACGCCCCACCGCGCAAGGCCAGCGACAGCGCCATTGCAACACACAAAGCGGCGGACCCGGTCGCCACCAGAACAGACCGCAGCGCAGCGCTCCAGATACTCGGGGGCAAATCGACCAATCCCGGCACACCGCGCACAACGACCATGCCCAGTGGCACAAGCAGGAACAGCGCTGCGCAGAGTATCCAAAAGTAGTCCACCACAGGCCGCCCCAGATCCCAACGCTGCACCACGCGATCCAGCCCCGCGCCCATCGCATCCACCATGCTGATCCGCCAAGCAATCGCAGCTGCAAAGACGCATAGCCCAAACTGGATGCAGGCCAGCAAAGCGGCCCGCCCCAGATCAAAGTCAAACCGCAGCGCCTGATAGATTGCCAATTCCACCGTGGTCGCGCGCGGTCCCCCACCAAGCGTCAGCGCGACCGCAAAGCTGGTCAGACAAATCAGAAAAATGACAAGGAACGCGCTGGGTACCGTGCTGCGCAACATCGGCCATTCCAGCATCCGCCAGACCGAGGCATTCAAGGTTGCCGCCAGGCGAAACCGCTCGGCCGGGATGGCGAGCCACCCTTGCAGGATCAGCCGGATCGCCAAGGGCAGATTAAAGAACACATGCGCCAGAACGACCCCGTGAAAGCCATAGATCGACATCTCTTGCCCGATCAGTCCCAAGGCATTGTTCACGATGCCATTGCGCCCAAACACAGCCAGAATACCGATAACGGCGACGATAACAGGCAACAGGAACGGCGCACCCAACAGCGTAATCAGCGCAGCGCGCCCCGGAAATTGCCGCCGCGCCAGCGCGCGCGCGACCGGGATCGCGAGCACGACACTTAGAAGTGCCGACACCAGCGCCTGGGACACCGTAAACCGGATCGCGGCCCAATCTGCCGGGCCAAGACCGCCGGTCGTGTCGGCACGGGCGAAAACAGCCGCCAGGGTCCCGAACGTCAGCCCAAGGACCAGAACCGCCGATAAAACGCCCGGCCAGGGCCGCGTTATTGCGACAGGGCTGTGCGCCATGCCTCGATCACGTCGTCGCGCAAGGCGGCGGCTTCATCCTCGGAATAAAACAGGACTTTTTCCGGCTGCGGGAGGGTCTGAAAACCCTCTGGCCATTGGTCCTGCGGCAATGCGGCAGGAAACGACCAGTTCGTTGTCGGGATCAGTGACTGGAATTCAGGCGTCAGGATGAACGCCATGAACTCATCGGCCAGATCGGCATTGTCAGTGGTCGCAACCTTTGCAGCCAGTTCAACAAAGAAATAGTGCCCCTCTTCAAAGATCGCGGCTGACTTGGTCAAATCCTCTTCCGCAATAATGTGATAGGCAGGCGATGTGCTGAACGACAAAACGACATCCGCCTCACCATCGGTAAACAGGCCATATGCCTCTGACCAGCCTTGCGTCACCGTCAGGATCTTCGGCGCCAGCCGTTCCCAGGCGTCCGGTGCCGCATCGCCGTAAACCGCGTTGATCCACAGGGCAAGCGCCAGACCCGAAATCGATGTGCGCGGATCCTGAATGACAACGCGCACGTCACCAGGTGCATTCAACAGGGCCTCAAAACTGTCAAAGCCGTCCAGCTTTGTGTTGTCGTAAATGAAGGCCACATGGCTGTAGTTGAACGGGACAAAGGTGTCATCATTCCAGTCAATCGGCAGCGTCAGCGCCGACAGATCAACGTCATGACTGCCCAAAAGCCCGCTTTCCCGCGCCCGCTTTGTGACATCCGTGTTCAGCCCGATGACAACGTCGGCTTCGGTGTTTTGCCCTTCCAGCAAAAGCCGCGGCAGCACATCGCCGGTCTGATAGACCAGATCACAGCCGCATTGCGCCTCGAACGCCGCTTCAATCGACGGGCCCGGCCCCCATTCAGAGCCGAAATAGTCAGGAGCATAGACTGTCAACGTGTCCGCATGCCCATCCGCAAACGCGGTTGAGGCAAAAAACAGTCCTGCGACAGCGAGTAGGGGTTTTTTCATCTTTCATCCTCTCATTGCGCCGGACGAAAGAAAGATGTGGGGCGATGGGCCCGAAACCTTCCCTCCGCCGGTCTTAACCGGTTCAGGTTCTACGGGTCCGCAAATTGCATCTCAGCCTGTCAATGGCCCCCCGAGGTACGCCTTAGCTAGGGCCAATTGGCCCAAGGGGCAAGGCGAAACCACTTGAGCCCATGGGGCCGCCCCGCTAGACCCGTCCGGCAAAGGAGAGCGTGCGATGTCGATCAACAGTTTCGGTCACCTGTTCCGGTTCACCACATGGGGTGAAAGCCACGGACCAGCTTTGGGTGCCACGGTCGATGGCTGCCCACCGCGCGTGCCGCTGGAGCCTGCGATGATCCAGCAATGGCTCGACAAACGCCGCCCGGGTCTGAACAAAAACACGACCCAACGCAACGAACCTGATGCGGTGAAAATCCTGTCTGGCGTGTTCGAAGGGCAGACAACGGGCACGCCGATCCAGTTGATGATCGAAAACACCGATCAACGGTCCAAGGATTACGGCGATATCGCCAACACCTTCCGTCCAGGGCACGCCGATATCACCTATCACCAGAAATACGGGATCCGCGACTATCGCGGCGGCGGACGATCCTCGGCGCGCGAAACGGCGTCGCGCGTGGCAGCGGGCGGCGTGGCGCGCGAGGCGATCAAAGCCATTGCCCCGAATGTGCAGATCAAGGGTTACATGGTTCAGATGGGCGCCAAGCAGATCGACCGATCCCGTGTCGACTGGGCGCAGATCGACCAGAACGAGTTCTTCTGCCCCGAGGCAGAAGCGGCAAAGGAATGGGAAGACTATCTGCAGGGGCTGCGCAAGGATGACCACAAGTCCGTCGGTGCGATCATTGAGGTCGT
>JBCBDL010000109.1:0-11186 GCA_038529695.1 Pseudomonadota bacterium
CCAGCCGATCCAGCAGTTCATCCGTCCCATCGTCACAATCATTGCTGTAGACCAGAAAATTGGTCACACCGATATGCTGATGATACGCCAACCATTCCAGAATGAACGGGGCCTCGTTCCGCATGGTTGTGATCACAAGAACGCGCATCTTAGCTGATGTATCTGCCGAAAGCTGTATGCCCGGCAAGCGCAATCTGGCATGGCCTATCCCAGCGTTGCCGCTTGGCAAGCAATTGGCATAGATCAACAAATCTATTTTGACCGCCCAGTCAAAGATGTTAGAGGGTCCTCATGACACGCGCGATCCTAATCCTGAACGGGCCGAACCTGAACCTTTTGGGTACGCGGCAACCGGAAGTCTACGGGCCAACGACGCTCGCCGATATTCAGGCAATGTGCGCAGACAAGGCGCAGGCGCTTGGGCTGATGATGGCGTTCCGGCAGACCAACCATGAAGGCGAAATGATCGACGCCATCCATGGCGCACGCGGCAAATATGCGGGCATTATTCTGAATGCAGGCGCTTACACGCATACATCGGTCGCACTCATGGATGCGATTTCGTCGGCGATGGTGCCCGTGGTTGAGCTTCACCTGTCAAACATCCATGCCCGCGAGGAATTTCGCAAAACATCGTTTATCGCCCCGGTTGCGATTGGCCAGATCTGCGGGTTCGGCGCAGCAGGCTATCCGCTGGCGATCGAGGCGCTTATGTCTTACTTGGGGGAAGGTTCATGACAAATCTTGTGGCACAGCTTGATCGCCTGACCAATGCCCGCAGCGTTGAAGACTTGTGGGACGTTCATACCAAGCAGATGGCGCAGTATGGGTTCGACCGCCTGATGTATGGCTTTACCCGGTATCGCACATCGAGTTCGCTGGGTGACCCGCAAGATTGGGTGCTTTTGTCGACGCAAAGCCCCGAATACATGAAGGTGTTTTTTGATGAGGGGCTTTATTACCACGCGCCGATGCTGAATTGGGCGTTGGCGAATGACGGCGCATGTTCGTGGCGTTGGATGATGGATATGAACCGGATCGATAATCTGACACCCAGCGAAAAGCGGGTGATGGATTTCAACCGCGAGATGGATGTGACCGCCGGCTATACGATCAGCTTCCGGTCCATTTCAGAGCGGACAAAGGGTGCCATTGCGCTGACAGCAAAGTCGGGCATCAGTCAGGATCAGATCGAACAGACCTGGGCAAAGCACGGCGATGCGATCATTGTCATGAACAACGTCATGCATCTGAAGCTTTTGACACTGCCCTATTCGGGTGAGCGGCAATTGACCAAGCGCCAGCGCGAAGTTTTGCAATGGGTTGGTGACGGCAAGACCACGCAGGATATTGCGGTCCTCTTGGAACTCACACCGGCAACTGTCGAAAAACATCTGCGTCTGGCGCGCGAGGCGCTGGATGTCGAAACAACAGCCCAAGCCGTTCTAAAGGCTGCGTTTTATAACCAGATGTTTGTCATGGACGCGGAACTCTGACGCAATCTTGTTACATTTGACGTCACGACAAAAAACATATGATTGCGCGAAGGTCAGGTTTCCCTGACTTTCTTAACGTAAGGTTAAATGTCAGTTTGGTGATGTTCCGTGAGTGGTGGCCTTGGGCCTGGGAACAGCGCAGATCAATCCTTGCGATTACAAGGCTCTGATGGGCGCGCCGGGTAACCGGACGCTGGCACTTTGGGTTTGACTTGAGGTGTCAGCACTATGTCCATATGCCGTGCCCTCGTCCCGAAATCGGGCCGGCATATCTGACTTACGCGGCACCGTGTTGTCTTCCGAACACGGTGCCGCCCCTCCCTTAACGAGTAAGGCCGCCGGTCACTACTGACGGCGGCCTTGTTTTCCTAAAACCTGCTTTGGATCAGCCGCCCAGTTTGGCGACCTCTGCGGCAAAGTCTTCTTCGACTTTCTCGATGCCTTCACCGACAGCCAGACGCACATAACCCGTGATCTCGACACCTGCCTCTTCGGCAGCCTTGGCCACGGTCAGGTCGGGGTTCACGACGAATTGCTGGTTGAGCAGTGTGACTTCGGCCATGTATTTCTTCATCCGGCCCACGATCATCTTTTCGATCACAGCGTCAGGTTTGCCGCTCTCGCGGGCGATGTCCATCTGGACCTGCTTTTCTTTTTCGACCACGGCTGGGTCCAGATCCGCTTCGGACAGTGACGCAGGGTTTGCAGCGGCGATGTGCATAGCAACCTGACGGCCAAAAGCCGCGTTATCGCCGTTCATCGCGACCAGAACACCGATATTGCCCATCCCGTCTGCGGCCGCGTTGTGCACGTAGTTTACAACACTACCACCTTCGATCGCAGCCATCCGGCGCACAGACATGTTTTCGCCAATTACTGCAACGGCGTCGGTGACTGTCTGCTCGACGGTTTTGCCGTCCATATCGGTGGCCTTCAACGCATCAACATCCGATACGCCCAAAGCGACTTGCGCAATACCCGCCACCATCTTCTGGAAATCAGCGTTCTTGGCGACAAAGTCGGTTTCAGAGTTCACTTCAACAGCCACACCCTTGCCACCATCTACGGCAACGGCAACCAGGCCCTCTGCAGCAGTACGCCCGGATTTCTTGGCAGCCTTGGCCAGGCCCTTGGTGCGCAGCCAGTCAACGGCCGCTTCCATATCGCCATCGGTCTCTGTCAGCGCCTTTTTGGCGTCCATCATGCCTGCGCCTGTGCTGTCACGCAGTTCTTTCACCAATGCAGCGGTAATCGCCATGTTTCGTCTCCTTGAAACGGAAAATTGAGTCTCTGCGGGAAGGGGCCTAAGCCCCCTGCCCGACTGTTTTGTGACACTGGTTTAGGAAGCAGGCGCTTCTTCAGCAGCTGGCGCCTCGGCTGGTGCCTCTTCGGCAACAACTTCTTCGGCCAGTTCTTCCATCGCACCCATATCGACGCCAGCCGCACCCAATTGTGCGGTCATGCCGTCCAGCGCAGCGCGCGCCGCCAGATCGGTGTAAAGCGCGATCGCACGGGCCGCATCATCATTTCCTGGAATGATGTAATCCACACCTTCGGGCGAGCAGTTGGTGTCAACCACAGCCACAACAGGAATACCCAGCTTCTTGGCTTCGGCAATGGCCAGATCTTCCTTGTTCACGTCAATGACGAACAACAGGTCAGGTGTGCCACCCATTTCGCGGATACCACCAAGCGACGCTTGCAATTTGCCCTGCTCACGTTCCATGCCCAGCCGTTCTTTCTTGGTCAGACCACCAAAGCCGGTCGCGGCGGCCTCATCAATGGCTTTCAGGCGGTTGATCGACTGCGACACAGTCTGCCAGTTGGTCAGCGTACCGCCCAGCCAACGGTGGTTCATGTAGAATTGCGCGGATTTCTCTGCCGCTTCCATGATCGGCTTGGAGGCCTGACGCTTGGTGCCCACAAACAGGACGCGACCGCCTTTTGCGACAGTGTCACGGATGACCTGCAATGCCTGGTCCAAGAGCGGCACAGTCTGTGTCAGGTCCATGATGTGGATGCCGTTACGCGAACCATAGATGTATTGTGACATCTTGGGGTTCCAGCGTGCGGTCTGGTGACCAAAGTGGACGCCAGCTTCCAATAGCTGACGCATGGTGAACTCGGGAAGAGCCATGTCCGTTTTCCTTTTCCGGTTTCAAGCCTCAGCGGGGGATCAGCGTTTCGCCAACCGGTGGACCCTTTGGGATGTCTCCCCATTGGGCCCGCCCCCGCCTGCGGGATTAAGTGTGCGCGCTATAGCGGGCGCTGTCGGCGCACGCAAGTGGTTATCTGACGTTCTGTTACAGGAAGACCCGCTCAATCACCCAATACGCCCCAACCGCCGCGATAGCGAGCGAACACGGGATCGCAACAAGCCGCCGGTAGGCATCGACTTGATCGCGGAACTGGATCGACAGGATACACAGCGCGAAAACAGCCGCCAACGGCGCACCAAAAATCCAAACCGGGTTTTCCAAAGCCGTTTGCAAGCCTGCGGGGTTCAGCAGCGACAACGCAATCGCAATCACGATGAGCACCGCATAAAGCGCAAAGCCCTGATTGACCTCGTTCTCACCCCGGTCAATGCGCAGGGCTTGCCATACACACAGGAACATGACGGCAATCACCGCAAGCTGACCCACTTCGACGCCCACATTGAAACCGATAAGGGCGGCGATGAATGTGCCCTCTGGCAGGCCGAATTCGCCCAACACAGAGGCGAAACCAAGCCCGTGCAACAGCCCGAACCCGAAAATGACATAGGGCCGCCAAGGGCTGATGCCGCGCGCCCAGATGTTTTCGACCGCGACAAACACGATGGAGGCAGCAATCAGCGGTTCAACAATGCTGCCGGGCAGATTGACATATCCCAAAGCCGCCAGTGCCAGCGTAATCGTATGTGCCAAGGTGAAAAGCGACACCTGAATGATCAGCGGCCTGAACCGTGCCGCCAAAAAGAAAAGCCCCAAAACGAATAGAATATGGTCGAGCCCCTTTGGCACGATGTGGTCAAAACCAACCGGAATGTAATCAACAAACGTCTCCCAACCGCTGGCCTGATCACCGCCAGCCAATGTGATCGGGTCTGAAAGTGCCCCGGCCTCCAGATACCCATCATAGGGAGCGGGCACATCCATCTGACGCAGCACCAGGACCCCGAACTCCGGCGCCCAGCCCATTTGCACAGTCGTTGTCCCCTCTGGCACAGCTGCGCTGAATTGGATGGTGGATTCGCGCACAAGCTCGACGTCGCCGACAGGGCCCGCAATCACCCGGTCAAGTTCGGGTGTTAGCGCGGTCTGATCAGCCCGGAGTGTGATGGCTTGCGCCATTTGCGGCCAAAAAGCATCAAACTGCGTCTGCAGGTCAGCAGGATCAAGCATGCGCAGCGCATCATATACGGCGGCCTCCTCTGCCTCATTTGTGTCAGCGGTTTCGGTGAGATTGATCCCGGCGATAAAACTTTCGATATTCGCGCGCACCTCAAAAACCACACGATTTTCAACCGTGCGCATATCGGCAATTGACGGCAAAACCTCATGGGCGCTGGCCAGCGACAGCGTCGTGAACCACAAGAGCACCGCGCTTGACAACAGCCTAAGGAAAGCCACTCTGGCCCCAGCCAAAAAGGAAACGGTCATGCGCATTCTTGCCCTCTTCTTCAGTCTGATGTCTGCCCCGCTGATGGCCCATGAATTCTGGATTGAACCAGAGGACTATCAGATTGCGGCGGACGGTACCTTAGAGGCGCACCTTGTCAATGGCGAAGAATTCACCGGTGCAAAAATTCCTTACTTACCACAACGGTTTGCGAATTTCGTGGCCTTTGCGGGGGACGTGACAGCGCGGGTCGAGGGACGCCAGGGCGACAGGCCCGCATTGAACCAGGATCCATTGGCCGAAGGTTTGCATATTGTTGCTTATCAATCGCGCACAGAAACACTTGACTATGAAAATTGGGAGAAGTTCCAAAAATTCATTGATCATAAAGACTTAGGCGATGTACTTGCGCAACATGAAGCGCGCGGGCTGCCACTGAGCGGATTTGACGAAGCCTATTCGCGTTACGCCAAGACACTGATCGGTGTCGGCGCCAGCCAAGGCGCAGATCGCCGCGTCGGGCTAGAAACCGAGATTGTCGCCCTCACCAACCCGTATACCGATGACCTTTCGAACGGATTTCAGGTCCAGGTCCATTATCGCAATGATCTACGCGCCAATGAACAGGTCGAAGTCTTTGAAAAGGCGGCCAATGGCAGTGTGAACATCACGCTTTATCGCACTGACGAAAACGGCATCGCAACGTTTCCGGTCACACCCGGCCATGCCTACATGGTCGATGCCGTGGTCCTGCGCGAACCCGGTGCAACTCTCGCCGAGCAAACAGGTGCTGTCTGGCAAACACTTTGGGCCAATTTGACCTTCGCGGTGCCGCGGTAATTGGGTTTCATCTCAGTCCCATGCCGCATTTTGCAAGACGACGCGATATCTATCAGGGTCTTCAAAGGTCCGGCCTGCAAGATCCCAATACGGATTAAAGGATGCAACGGGCGCAAAGCCCGCTTTCTCCATACGTTCTACTGCGCGCTGCCATTTTCGCTTTTCCGGCAAATAAAAGACGATGAGATTGTCTTTGGTCGGCGCATGACCCGCGGCATGTCCCGCACTTTTCGTAAACTCAAAATGGTAGGGTGAACCGGGATGGCCCAGCATCAGACCATCAAAACCATCGTGGTCAGTGAATTCATAAAGAATGTCTAATCCGAGGCCATTGATGTAGAACGGCTTCAGTGCTTCGATGTCGTCCGTTGGCCGCGCTATGCGCAAGGTTGCGATGTCCAATTTGCTTTCCTTTCATCAATGGCCGCTCAGAGAGCTTTCATGATAGGTCCCAACCACTTGTTCGGCATCATCGGGCTGAACCAGACAGCAGGCAACACCGGCTTGCCCCTTCTTCATGACTGCGCCAAAAGGCTAAGATGAGCAAATCACCCGACATCCTTTGCATTGGTTCAGTCTTGTGGGACGTGATCGGGCGTTCTGCCAGCCATATGCGGGTGGGCTCGGACGTACCGGGGCGGATCACCCGGCTGCCGGGCGGTGTTGCGATGAATATTGCAATGACACTGCGCCGCTTTGGCATGACACCTGCCCTGCTGACGGCCGTCGGCAAAGATGCCGAAGGCCACGAACTCATCGCCGAGGCGCAGCGGATGGGCATGATCTGCGATCACATCTATCGGTCCGAGGATTTACCGACAGACGTCTATATGGCTGTTGAGGGTGCCAACGGGCTGATCGCCGCCATCGCCGACGCGCATTCGCTTGAGGCAGCAGGCGCCAAGATCTTGCGCGCGTTGGCAAACGGGATACTCGGGACACAAGATGCGCCATTTGCCGGAGCTGTTGCATTGGATGGCAATCTCACGGTTGAGCTTTTGCAGAGCATTGCAAAATCACCGCTTTTTCGCGCCGCTGATTTGCGTGTGGCCCCTGCCTCTCCGGGCAAGGCCGAACGGCTGTTGGCCCTGATCGATCACCCATCCGCAACGCTCTATGTCAATCTCGAAGAGGCCGGTTTGCTGTGCCAAACCACCTTTGCTGATTCTTCCAGCGCAGCGACGGCGTTAATTGCCCGTGGCGCACATCGTGTACTTGTTACCGATGGCGGGCGTTCAGCTTCCGAAGGCACCGCAGGCGATATCATCACGCAAACTCCGCCAGCAGTGATGGTCACCCGCGTCACAGGCGCCGGTGATACATTCATGGCGGCGCATATCGCGTCCGAGGCGCAAGGGATGGACCGCGCCGCCGCGCTGTCACGGGCGCTGAATGCAGCAGCCACCTATGTCTCCGGAGAGACCCCGTTATGATCCCCATTACCTACAGCAGCGAGGTCGCCACAGCGCGCGCCGAAGATGCACCGCTTGTCGCATTGGAAAGCACGATCATAACGCATGGCATGCCGTTTCCCAAGAATGTCGAAACTGCGCGGCTGGTCGAGGATGACATCCGCGCGGCTGGTGCCACACCTGCAACGATTGCCGTCCTAGATGGGAGCTTGCATATCGGGCTGGAGACCGACCAACTCGACGCTTTGGGGCAGGCTCAAAATGTCGCCAAGCTGTCGCGCGCCGATATGGCGGCTTGTATCGCAATGGGTGGAACCGGGGCGACGACCGTTGCCGCAACCATGATTGCCGCACATCTGGCAGGGATCCACGTCTTTGCCACTGGCGGGATTGGCGGCGTGCATCGTGGCGCGGAAAGCAGTTTCGACATCTCTGCAGACCTACAGGAACTGGCGCAAACGCCAGTGACAGTTGTGGGTGCCGGGGCCAAGGCCATTCTTGATCTGCCAAAGACCTTCGAGGTTCTCGAAACACTGGGTGTACCGGTCATCGCTTATGGTCAGGACGTTCTACCCGCGTTCTGGTCGGCCAAATCGGATATTCCGGCACCGTTGCGCATGGACACTGCCGCCGAAATTGCGAATGCACAGCTGATGCGCACGGCTATGGGGTTGGCTGGTGGACAATTTGTCGCCAATCCGATCCCGCTGAACGATCAAATCCCGGCAGATACGCTTGCCCCCATCATCGATCAGGTTCTTGCAGAGGCGAATGCGCAGAACATCAGCGCAAAAGCTGTCACACCATTCCTTTTAAGCCGCATCTTCGACTTGACACAGGGCCGTTCGCTGACTGCAAATATCGCACTTGTGCGTAACAACGCACGCCTTGCTGCTCAAATCGCCATCGCCATGGGGAAATAGCGGCCAAGACCAGTCGCAAATGCTTGTGACCCGCGCTGTCAGCGCCTAGATGTGCGATGTAGCCAAGCGCGGACCGACCCATGATGGACCCTAACCAAGAAGAGATAAGACGCCGCAACAAGCCGAGCCTATTTGCACGGTTGCGCAGCAACTTTATCGCGGGCCTGATCATTGTCGCCCCGATCGGCCTGACGCTATGGCTGATCTGGACGGTTGTAGGCTGGGTTGACAGCTGGGTCTGGCCTTTTGTTCCGGATGCCTATCATCCCGCAGAGCTGGTGAACCGATTCTTGGGTCTGGAAGGGGACGACCGCATAACCGTCAATGTGCGCGGAATTGGCGTGGTGATCTTCCTGATCTTCACCGTGATCGTCGGCTGGATCGGGAAGGGCCTGATCGGGCGATCTTTTATCGGGATCGGCGAACGTCTGGTCGACCGGACGCCTGTTGTGCGCTCCATCTACAATGCAGCCAAGCAGATCGCCGAAACCGTATTTTCGCAGCGTGATACCTCTTTTGATAAGGCCTGTCTGGTGGAATACCCGCGCAAGGGCATCTGGGCCATCGCCTTTATCTCAACCAATGCCAAAGGTGAAATTGACGCGAAACTGACCGATGGCGAACCCATCGTGACCGTGTTTTTGCCTACAACGCCGAACCCGACATCGGGCTTTCTGCTGTTCCTGCCGCAGCGCGACGTCCAACCGCTGGATATGACGGTTGAAGATGCTGCCAAGCTCGTGATTTCAGCGGGACTTGTTTACCCCAACGGGACCGACAGGGATGCAGAGGCACTGCCAACCGCGGCAGAATAAGATATGTACCGTTCAAGGACCTAGCTGAACATCTCAGTCAGGTTTACAGAGCTGCGCTTACCCAAATCCTTTTTGTGATTTTTGAGGAATGCGTCGGCTGCGGCCTCTCCAGCCTCTTTCAGACGGGCGAGGACAACGGCGTTCGGGATCGTCTTTGTTGCGACGTTGAGTTCGTTCATCAACCCGTCATCGGCGATCATGTGGACCAACACGTCTTTCATCGTGCCGCGCTGGATCGACCCCTCCTTTATCAATCGTCTCACAAAATCGATCGCGCGCAATTCGCGCAAAAGCGATGAGTTGAAGCTGATTTCATTAATCCTGTTCTGGATTGACTGGCTATCCGTCGGCAGATCATCCCGGCAAAGCGGATTAATATTCACGATCAGAATATCGTCGGGCAGATCACCCGAAAACAGCGGAAAAAGCGCAGGGTTGCCAGTGTAGCCACCATCCCAGAACGCCTCTGTCTGGCCAGTCTTCGGGTCCGTGAACTCAACCGCCTGAAACAGGCTCGGTAAGCAGGCCGATGCCAAGATGACATCCGGATTGATCTCATTGCCGGTAAACACCCGGATCTTTCCGCTGCGGACATTGGTCGCACAGATATGCAGATCGGGGCCCTCATTGGCACAAACTTCATCGTAATGGAATTCGGTGACAATCCGTTCAAGCGGATTGCGCATGGCCGGGCCGTAAACATACGGCGAGAACATGCGCGAGGTCATATCGAAGGCATTATAGGCGGGAGAATACTTGATCGCCTGCGCCCAAACATGCGCTGTTGGTGCAAGCGAAGAAACCCAGTCCGAAAATCGCGGATCAGTGATCGCCCCAACCTGGCCCCATAGCCATTCCAGATTTGCCAGTGCCCCTTCACGCCCGCTTGATACCCAACCCGATTTCAGTGCCGCGGCATTCAACGCCCCTGCGGAAGTTCCTGAAATTGCGGCAATTTCAATGTCCTCTTCATGCAAAATGCGGCACAACACGCCCCAGGTGAACGCCCCATGTGCGCCGCCGCCCTGTAATGCAAGATTGATCCTTTTGGTCATTGTCAGCCCCTTTTTGAAGGTCAGAGCGCTGTCCACCCGCCATCGACACTAATTGTCGTACCGGTTACCTGAGCCGCAGCGTCAGAGCACAGATAAACCGCCGTCCCGCCCAATTGTTCAACTGTCGCGAATTCCTTTGACGGTTGACGTTCCAGCATGACATTCTTGATCACCTCGTCACGGGTCATGCCGTATTCCTTCATGGTTTCAGGAATTTGGCTTTCAACCAATGGCGTCAGCACATAGCCGGGACAAATGGCATTGCAGGTGATCGGGTCCTGCGCTGTTTCCAGCCCGATCGTCTTTGTCAGCCCCACAATCCCGTGTTTCGCGGCGACATAGGCCGATTTATAGGGTGACGCCGTCAGACCGTGCGCCGAGGCGATATTGATGATCCGTCCCCAGCCCTTTTCACGCATGCCGGTGACTGCGGCGGCAGTTGTGTGAAAGGCCGATGACAGGTTGATCGCAATGATCGCATCCCACTTTTCGGTCGGAAAGTCCTGCACGGGGGCCACATGCTGCACGCCTGCATTGTTGATCAGGATGTCGCATCCCCCTGCTGCGGTGACAAGCCGCCTGCAATCTTCGGCCTTGGACATATCAGCCTGCACATATTTTGCTTCCACACCTGTCACGTCGGCAATCTCGGCAGCCAGCGCATGATCTTCTTCGCGGTCGGTAAAGGAATTCAGAACAACATTCGCGCCAGCCTTGGCGATTTCGCGGGCCACGCCCAGCCCGATCCCGGAATTTGACCCGGTGACGACAGCGGTTTTTCCTGCAAGCGACATAGTTTGGCTCCGATTCTACCCAGTTGCGACTCAGTCTATATGCTGCACCTGCGAACACCACCCGGAAGCCATGACAGCCCACAAAAAAACGCCCGCACAAGGCGGGCGTAAAGTTATTGAGGCAGGTTTCATACAGGCAAGAAACCTATCGAGCAGTGACATCTTTATAAGCAATGACTTGCGTGCCTCCAAGCTAAAAGTTTGAAAAGGTTGAAATCCCTCATTACGATTGCCCGTAACAAATCAAC
>JBCBDL010000110.1:0-11109 GCA_038529695.1 Pseudomonadota bacterium
ATGGAGCCCACCGAAAAGTTGCCTTCGCGAAAGCTGATCGACAGAACCATAAAGAACGGAAACAGGATCAGCGCGAGGAAGATCAGCATAAATCCGTGCGCAAAGCATTTCTTGATGAACAGGTCACGCGGGCGTTCGACGATCATGCGATGCTCCTCCCCGACCGCTTTTGCGCCGCGCGCCGCATAGCGACGAAATTGGCATAAGATATGACCGCCACTACCAAGAAGATCAGCAATGTGATGGCGCCGGCGAGGCCAAATTGCTGCCCCGCATTGTCAAAGGCCAGCCGGTAGGTGAAGCTGGCAAGGATGTCGGTTTCCCCTGCGGGGATCACGGTGCCAGGAATATCGGGAAGGCCGCGGGTAAGCAGAAAAATCAGCACCATATTGTTGAAGTTGAACGCGAAACTCGCGATCAGCAGCGGCAGGAAGGGCGGAATGATCTGCGGCAAGGTGATCGTGAAAAAGACACGGACAGCACTGGCCCCTTCCAGTGCTGCGGCTTTCTTGTGATCCTCTGGCACCGCCTGCAGGAACCCCATGGCAAGCAACATCATGTAGGGATAGCCTAGCCAGGTGTTGACGATCAGCACCATCGTGCGAGCCAGGTTGCCATCAGAGAACCATCGCGGTTCAATCCCGAACAATGCATTCAGGATCAGGTTGATTTCGCCAAAGTTCTGATTGAACAAACCCTTGAAGACCAGGATCGAGATAAAGGCCGGCACTGCATAAGGCAGGATCAAGAGGATCCGGTAGACCGCTTTAAAACGCAAATGCGGCCATTGCAGGATCACAGCAAGGGTGAGACCGATCGCGAAGGTCAGGACGACCGATGCGATCGCGAAAGCAAAAGTCCAGACAAAGATGCTGACCATCGGGCCGCGGATACCCTCGGACCGGAAAATACGCTCAAAATTCGCCAGACCAACCCCGACGCGCCAACCAGGCGGGACCTGATCACCGCTTTCATCTATGAAGAAGCCGGTATCGTGGTTGGCGATGATTTTTGCCCCATCAAACCGGGTGAGGGTGTTTGGTCCGGTCTGGACATAGTCAGGCGTGACTGTCGCGAAGGTGCGTAACCCTGCATTCTGAATGATTACGCCATCTGGCGTGATCAGCGTCAGCCCCTGCAGGCCAGAGCGCAGTTGGATCGCTTCGCGACGTTCCAGCAACTCGGCAGGTTCGGCAGCAGGGGACAACGCCGCCTCGGCGGTGCCAGTGAGCGAGACAGTGTCGGACAAAAGCCCCGCTTCGGGTAGCCAAATCCTGTAGCCATCGGCATCGCGGGCCACTGCAAACGGTTGCTCGGTCTCTGGGTCGATTGTGCCGCGCGATGTCAGCACTTCAACCGCGCGTTCATACGTCAAAAGATTGAAAGAGCTGTAATTCGTAAAACCAATGTAAATCGTGTAGACGACGGGAAAGGCGATGAAAACAAGTACTGCTGCAACACCCGGAAAGATGAAGCGCGCGCCATAATACTGGTTGAGCCCAAAGATGATGGCAAAGCCGGTGGCCAATGCCAGCAGGATCACCCCATAGATTGGCTGCGCAATCTGATAGAGGAAGAATGATCCAAACAGCAGAACGACAGAGATAACCGCGACCAGCACAAGGCGCAGGACCGGTATGCCGTCACGCTCTGGTATGTCGCTGATTGCGGTCATTGCCATATGCCTCAAGCTGCGTGCATGCCGTGATCTGATGAAACAGGCACCCTGGACATGCGTCAAGCATGGGCGGCAGCTTGACCGCCGCCCCTACGGTGGCTTTATTCGCCCAAGATACGCGTTGCCGCGTCGTTCAGCGCATCAGCAGGCTCAGCCGCGCCAGATGTAATGTTGGTCAATGCGGGCCCCATCGCCGCCCAGAAGGCCCCCATTTCAGGGTTCGATGGCATTGGCACGCCATTGGCGGCCACTGCCAGCATATCGCTGACGAGCTGATCATTCTGGGCCTCGGCAGCGGACATATCAGCCAATGCACCAAGCGCGTTGCCGGCGTTCCAAACGGCGAGGCCTTCATCCGTGGCGAGGTAATTTTCGATCAGTTCAACGGCAAGGTCGGCATTGGGCGAAGCGGCGTTGATGCCAAGTGCCTGCACGCCGAGGAACGGTGGTGAGGTTTCGCCATTCACGGTTGGGATCGGGGCAACGCCGATATCAATCTCGGATTCTTTGAATGCGGTCCACGACCATGGACCGTTCAGGACCATCGCCACTTCGCCGTTATTCATCGCGCCATCCATCACGCCATAATCCACGCCCTGGGGCATCACGCCGTCATCGAACAAGGATTTCAGCACTTCGGCCCCCGCTATCGCGCCATCGGTGTTCACGCCCGTGGTAGAGCCGTCATATGATCCATCCACCTTCTGAAACGCATAGCCGCCATTTGCCATCAGCATCGGCATGGTGAAATAGGTATTGTTGTAGTCCCAAAGTATCTTTTGGCCGTCGAGATCAAGATCGGCGATTTCTTCGAATGACGCAGGTGGCGTATCGATGATCGCCTTGTTGTAAATCAGTGTCACTGCTTCGACCGCCAGCGGGTAACCCCAGGTCTTGCCGTCGAATTGCACAGCTTCCATGGCGGCTGGTAGGATATCGGCGGTCCATTCCGCAGAAGGAGAGACCGGCGCGATCAGTCCACCGCCCGCCCATTCGCCAAAACGGTCATGCGCCCATAGCAGGATGTCAGGGCCGTCGCCGGTGGCCGCGGCCTGCTGGAATTTCTGCGGCAAGTCGGGGTCGACGATTTCGACGACGACCTCAATGCCGAGGTCATCAACGAATGGTTGGACCGCCGCAAGCAAAGCGTCGCGGTCACGGTTGTCACCGGTCCAGATGGTGAGGGTGTCGTCATCGAATGCGAAAGCGGGCACGGCGGTCCCGGCGATGAATGCCAGCGTGGTCAGCGTCTTTTTCATGGTGTCTCCTCCCAGAGTTTTTGGTTCAGGCCGTCAAGGCAAGTGGTCCGTCATGGCTGAGATAGGCAAATCCGTTGCCTGGCAGCGTCAGCGCCTGACCGTCCAGATCGGCATGGCGCGGGCCGGTGAGGGCGGCGTCTCCGGTCAATTGAATAACCTTTGGTTCTCTGGACAGGTTGAAGGCACAAGTGATCTGTTGCCCCTCCGATGCGCGCTGGAAGGCCAGAAGAGGTTCTGGCAAGTCGATAAAGGACGTGGCCCCCGCAGTGAGCGCCGGCTGCGATTTGCGAAACGCAATTGCGCTTTTGTAGAAGTGCAAGTTGCTGTCGTTGGCGGCCTCTTGCAGATCAGCTGACAGGGCGGCCTGTGGTGTCTTGACGGGCAGCCATGGCCGTCCTGTGCTGAAGCCGGCATTGGGTTTGTCTTGTTCCCAGACCATCGGTGTTCGGCAACCATCGCGGCCTTTGATCGCGGGCCAATAGCGCAGAGCAGGCGGATCCGTCAGTTCGTCATAGGTCAATTCGGTTTCCGTCTGACCCAGTTCTTCGCCCTGATAAATACCGATTGTGCCTTCAAAGCTCATCAACATGGCGCAGGCCAGTCGTGCCATATGCGTGTCGCTTACCGCGTGATCGCCCCAACGGGTTACATGGCGGGGGACATCATGGTTGCTGAAAGACCATTTTGGATGGCCGTCAGGCGCACCTTGTTGGAACCCCTCGATACAGCTGCGGAAGTGATCAGCAGTGAAGTCGGGGCCAAGCATGGCGAAACTATAGGCCATGTGCAGACGCGACGATCCGGCCGTATAGTCACCCATGATCCGGATTGACCGCTGGCCAACCTCGCCGACTTCGCCGACCATCATGATGTCGTCGTATTGATCCGTCAGCATGCGCAGCTTTTCGAGAAAGCCCAAGTTTTCGGGCCGCGTCTTGTTATGGATATTGTCCTGCATCCCGTAAAGATCGGTCGCCATGACCTGTGGGTTGGCGTGTGCGGGTGGGTTATTGCGCAGTTCGGCATCATGGAAATAGTAATTCACGGTATCCAGCCTGAAGCCGTCAAGACCGCGATCCAGCCAGAACTTGCATGTCTTGAGGATTGCATCGATGACGTCCGGATTATGGAAATTCAGGTCCGGCTGCGCGGCGAGGAAGTTGTGCAGGTAGTATTGGCCGCGTTGGGGGTCGAACTCCCATGCTGGGCCTCCGAAATGGCTGTGCCAGTTGGTCGGCGGTGAACCATCGGGCAGTGGATCGGCCCATACATACCAATCGGCCTTCGGATTGTCGCGGCTGATGCGGGATTCCTTGAACCAAGGGTGTTGGTCAGAGGTGTGGGACAAAACCTGATCAGTGATAACCTTCAAGCCCAGTTCGTGGGCGCGTGCGATCAGCGCATCGAAATCGTCCAGCGTGCCGAAGAGCGGGTCGATATCGGTGTAATCTGAAACATCATATCCCATATCTTTTTGCGGCGAGGTGAAGATCGGTGACAGCCAGATGCAATCTGCGCCAAGCGAAGCGATGTGGGGAAGGCGGCGTGTAATACCGGCCAGATCGCCAATGCCATCACCGCTGTCATCCTGAAATGAGCGTGGATAGATCTGATAGATCACCGCGTCGCGCCACCATTCTCTCATCGGAAATCTCCCTGATTCGTCATTAGCGTATCAAAATCCAGCAAGAGTTCAAAACGTTTTAAATTCTGTTTTATGCTAGGAAACGTAAATTTTCTGTTCTAGTCTGGCAGCACTTTGCAATCGCTTTGAGGAGGCGGCGCTTGGCAACCCTGAAAGAAATTGGCGCGGAATTGGGGCTGTCGCCTGCCACGGTCAGCCGCGCGTTGAATGGCTTTCCCGAAGTGAACAAGCACACAGTTGATCGGGTCAGAGAAGTGGCTGAACGGCTGGGCTATCGCCCGAACCGGGTTGCGCAACGGTTGGTAACCGGGCGGTCTGGCATGGTCGGCCTGATCATCAAGATACGTCGGGATATGAGCGCAGATCAGACATTTTTCGAGATGCTGACCGGGCTCACGGCGGCTTTGGGGGCCATGGATACAGATCTGGTTCTGGCAGTCGATCAGGATGAAGATCCGGTCACGCCGTATCGCAAACTGCTTGAGCGGGATATTCTGGACGGTTTCATTCTGAATGCGCCACTCCCGGATGATCCTCGCGTCACCTTTTTGCAGGAAAAAGGCATTCCATTTGTGATGCATGGACAGACGGCACCCGATGTAAACTATGCCTGCTTTGGCATCGATAATGCGGCTGTGTCCGAGGATGCGGTGCGTCTGCTAACTTCATTGGGTCATCGGCGGGTCGCGCTGATCAATGGGCAATCGCGCTATGCTTTCGCAGGCGACCGCCTGCGCGGCTTTGCGGCTGCAATCGCGGCTGAAGGTTTGCACGTCCCCGAAGCATTTATTGCCACCGACGCCGAGACGGAGGTGAACGGATACACGCACGCACTGGCCATGCTGGCAGGGCGCCATGGCCCCGCGCCTACCGCATTTGTCTGTGCCTCAACACTGGTTGCTGCCGGTGTCATGCGGGCCGTGAAAGATCGCGGATTGCGCGTGCCGGAAGATGTATCGGTCATCGGTCACGATGATGCGCTGCCCCGAATGGATGCGGTGGGCCTGGAACCCGCGCTGACCGTGACGCGCGCCGCGCTGCGCGATGCCTGCGTCCCGTTGGCTGAACTACTTGTTACCCATGTGAAAGGAGCCCCTGCCGAGCAGCGGATTGAGCGGGCAGAACTGATCGTGCGGGGCTCCACCGGTCCCGTGCCAAAAGGAGGAGAGACGCCATGGCGTTAGATGCTCATGTTCAGCCAGCCTTGCAGATGCGAGGATTGGCCAAATCCTATGGCGCGGTAGAGGTTCTGCGCGACGTTGATATTGACATGGCACAGGGGGAGTTTCTGGTTCTTGTTGGTCCGTCGGGCTGCGGGAAATCGACACTGCTGAACTGTATCGCGGGGCTTGAGGAGATTACATCGGGGTCGTTGATGATCGGCGGGCGGGACGTGACGCAAGAGCCGCCCAAGGACCGGGACATCGCGATGGTCTTTCAAAGCTATGCTTTGTACCCGACGATGTCGGTAGCGGAGAATATCGGTTTCGGTATGAAAATCCGCAAAGTGCCAAAAGCGCAGATGGATACGAAGATCATGGAGGTGGCGACGCTGTTGCAGATCGACCATTTGCTGGATCGGAACCCGTCGCAGCTTTCCGGTGGCCAACGTCAGCGCGTGGCGATGGGGCGCGCGCTTGTCCGTGATCCGAAACTGTTTTTGTTTGATGAGCCGCTCTCGAACCTCGACGCCAAGCTGCGGGTTGAGATGCGCGCGGAGATCAAGAACCTGCACAAGACCACGGGGGCCAGCATCGTCTACGTGACCCATGACCAGATCGAGGCGATGACTTTGGCCAGCCGGATCGTGGTGCTGAAAGGCGGGGACGTGCAGCAGATCGGCACACCGCAAGAGATTTATGATCGCCCCGCCAATACGTTTGTGGCCGATTTCATGGGGTCTCCGCCGATGAATATCATTCCGGCCGAAGTGTCGGATGGCCGGGTCACCATCGGTGATTTGACCATCCCAACGCCCGCCGGATTTGCGGGGCCTGTGCAGGTAGGTATCAGACCAGAGCATCTGACGCTGGGGTCAGATATGCAGGTGACCCCGACGATAATCGAGAATACCGGGGCGGAGTGTTATTTGAATTTCCTGCTGAACGGTGTGACGGTCACCGCCCGCCTACCCGGACGCATGGATGAGGATCGCACTGATCAGGTGGGCTTACAGGTCGCGCCGGGGGCGTTGCATTTCTTTGACGCTGATGCAGGTCTGCGGATAGACCTTTAAGCATCCTCTTTCTTACAAGTCGGACGATCCATCGCGATACCATGTGATCAGCGCGGCGCGGTCTTCCGCTGCCATATCAACGGCATTTGGCGGCGGCATGGCGTGGCTGACCCCGGACTGCAGGTAAATCTGCCGCGCATGGCGGGCGATGTCGCTTTCGGTTTCGAGGAACACGCCTTTGGGCGCCCATTGCATATTGTTCCAGACCGGCGCGCGGGCGTGGCACATGGAGCAATGGCCGATGACGATGTCATGTGCTGCGTCAAAGCCCTCTGCTGATGCGAAGCGTTCTTCGTAGGGCGTGAGTGCCCGCGCCTCGGCCTCTTCATAGCTGTCATGGCCTGGCTGGGTCGACAGCCATGCGATCAGAATGAATAGCATCACCGTGACCGCCCATGTCCAAGACGGCTTGCCTTTGCGGGCATGCATGGAGTTGAAGTAATGCCGGATTGTCACGCCCATCAGAAAGACGAGGGCGGCGATGATCCACGCATATTCCGTCCCGAAGGCCAGAGGGTAGTGGTTCGACAGCATCAGGAAGATGACGGGCAGGGTCAGGTAGTTGTTGTGGGTGGACCGCAGCTTGGCGATTTTGCCGTATTTCGCGTCCGGCGTGCGCCCGGCCTTCAGGTCGGCGACGACGATCCGCTGGTTCGGCATGATGATAAAGAAGACATTTGCGGTCATGATCGTCGCTGTGAAGGCGCCGAGATGAAGGAGCGCCGCGCGGCCCGTGAAAATCTGGTTATAGCCCCAGGACATCACGACCAGCAGGATGAACAGCAGGATCATCAGTGTTGTTGGTTGTTCGCCCAACGGCGATTTGCAAAGCAGGTCATAGATCACCCAGCCGATGCCGAGCGATGCAGCAGAAATTAGGATGCCCTGCCAGATGGCTAGATCGGCTTTGTTCGGGTCAATCAGATAAAGTTCCGCGCCAACCCAGTAGACCACGGCAAGCAAGGCAAAACCCGAAAGCCATGTCCAATAGCTTTCCCATTTGAACCAGGTCAGGTGTTCAGGCATGGCAGCGGGGGCCACGAGGTATTTCTGGATATGGTAGAACCCGCCGCCATGGACCTGCCATTCCTCACCATCCGCAGGCCCGTCGATATCGCGGTTCAGCGATAGATCAAGTGCTATGAAATAGAACGACGATCCGATCCAGGCGATGGCTGTGATCACATGCAGCCAGCGGACGGCAAAGGCAAACCAGTCCCACAAGATCGCTGCATCATACATCGGCAAAGCCCCTCAACCGGCTGATTTCACACCCGTCTTGTGTTGGCGTCTATTGCCTGTAACAGTCAAGGCCAAACGGGATCAGGGGGCGAAGGTGCAGCGATATCCGCGTGACATGATCGGTTATGGGGCACATCCGCCGGACCCGCGCTGGCCCGGTGGCGCGCGGATCGCCGTGCAGATCGTGCTGAATTACGAGGAAGGCGGCGAGAACAACGTCCTGCATGGCGATGCGGCCTCCGAGGCGTTTCTGTCCGAGATCGTGGGCGCCGCCGCCTGGCCCGGCCAGCGCCACTGGAACATGGAAAGCATCTATGAATATGGCGCGCGGGCGGGGTTTTGGCGCTTGCACCGTATGATGGCGGACCTGCCGGTCACGGTCTATGGCGTGGCGACCGCCTTGGCCCGCGCACCAGAGCAAGTGGCGGCGATGAAAGAGGCGGGCTGGGAGATCGCGAGCCACGGTTTGAAATGGATCGAATACAAAGATGCACCAGAGGATGTGGAGCGCGCGCATATGGCCGAGGCTATTCGGCTGCACACCGAGGTCGTGGGCGCACCACCGCGCGGCTGGTATACAGGTCGTTGTTCCATGAACACGGTGCGATTGGCCGCTGAAACCGGGCAATTTGCCTATGTTGCGGATAGCTATGCTGATGATTTACCTTATTGGATGGAATGCGGGCGGCGCGATCAGTTGATTGTGCCATATACGTTGGATGCCAACGACATGCGCTTTGCCACGCCCCAGGGGTTTAACGCGGGCGCACAGTTCCTCGATTATCTCAAGGCCAGCTTTGACGCGCTTTACCGCGAAGATGGACGGATGATGTCAATTGGTTTGCATTGTCGTCTGGTCGGGCGACCCGGGCGGGCGGAGGCATTGCGGCAATTCATTGAATACGCGCGGGGGCATGACCGCGTCTGGTTCGCAACGCGGGAACAGATCGCCGATCATTGGGCGAAGGTGCATCCGCATCAGCGGTTCGCGCGCCCGTCACAGATGGACAAGGCGGCGTTTATGGCGCGATTTGATCATGTCTTTGAGCATTCGCCATGGGTTGAGGAACGCGCCTTTGATCTTGAATTGGGACCGGCTCATGACACGGTCGCGGGCCTTCACAACGCGATGTGCCGGGCGTTTCGGTCGGCACCGGAACAGGAACGGCTGGGCGTTCTGCAAGCCCACCCAGATCTCGCTGGCAAGCTCGCCACAGCCAAGCGGCTGACGGCGGAAAGCACCGCAGAGCAAGCCTCGGCCGGTTTGGATGCGTTGACCGATGCGGAACGTGCCGAATTCAAGGTGCAGAATGCCGCATATACGGAAAAATTCGGTTTTCCGTTCATCATTGCGGTGCGCGATCACGATAAGGCGTCGATCAAGGCCGCCTTTGCCGCCCGGTTGGCGAATGACCGCGATGCCGAATTTGCCGAAGCCTGTCACCAGGTCGAACGCATTGCTTATCATCGGCTAAAGGACCTGCTACCCCGATGAGCCGTGATATTCGCATCTCTGCGTTGACGGGGCGGGCCTTTGCGCCATTCGGCGACGTGCTGAATTGCGACGGCGATCCCGACAAAATGATCAATGCGGGGCTGTGCGGGCGATTTCACGACCGGGCGCGGGTTGATTGTGATGGGAAGGTAGGGATCAGCCTGTTCCGGTCAGAGCTGCGTAGGCTACCCTACCCCCTTGATCTAGTGGAACGGCATCCCTTGGGATCACAGGCCTTTATCCCAATGAGTATGGACCCGTTTCTGGTCGTCGTTGCTGATGCCAATTTGCGCCCGCAGGCCTTCATTACCGCGCCAGGAGAGGGGATCAATTTTCACCGGGGGACGTGGCACGGCGTGCTGACGCCACTGTCCGGGCCGGGTCTGTTTGCGGTGATTGACCTTGTGGATGACAAACCGAATTTGGAAGAGCATGTTTTTGAAACGCCCTACCGTGTAGTGAAGTAGATCGTCTGCCTTTTCGCGTGGTTTAGAAATCAACTTCTGTCGCGAGTCCCTTTTTGACGGCCAGATCGACAATCGACGCGGCGACGGCGAGGTCTTGCAGCCCCACGCCGGTGCCATCGAATAGCGTGATCTCTTCCGCGTTGGTGCGACCGCCATGGGTGCCGTTGATGACCGCACCGATTTCCGTGATGTCATCTTTGGTCTTGAGGCCCGCTTTCACCGCATGTTGTGCCTCGCCGAGTGTGATCGATTGTGCGACTTCGTCGGTAAACACGGTTGCCTTTGCCACCAGATCGGTTTCGCATTCCTGCTTTCCGATCGTGTCGGTGCCCATGCAGGCCAGATGGGTGCCGGGGCTGATATGGCCCGCGCCAAAGATGGGCGAGAAGACGGAAGTGATGGAGATGACCACGTCCGCCTCGACCATACCTTCGAGTTCAACTGTTTCGAAAGGCACACCCGCTTCCTCGGCGACTTCGGCCAGACCGGGCAGCATTTCTGGGTGATAGTTCCAGCCGATGACCTTTTCGAATTGGTGGGTTTCTAGAGCCGCTCGCAACTGGAATTTGGCCTGGTGGCCCGCGCCGATCATACCCATAATCTTAGCGTCCTTGCGGGCCAGATGTTTGATGGACACAGATGAGGCCGCTGCGGTGCGTAAAGCGGTGAGCAGGTTGCCCCCGACCATCGCGGCGACTTTGCCGGTATCAGGATCAAACAGGAAAACGGTCGATTGATGATTGATCAGACCGCGCCGTTCGAGGTTGTGTGGCCAATAGCCGCCCGCCTTGAGGCCCAGTGACATGCCTTTGCCGTCGAACCCGCCTTTGAAACCATAAAGCGCATCTTCATGGCCGATAGCCTCGCGGATCACAGGGAAGTTGTAGGCGTCGCCAGCGGACATGGCGGCGAAGACCTGTTCGACGGCGGCGAAAGCATCAGCGCGCGTCAGAATATCCGCGATGGCGGATTCGGGGACGATAATCATATTCGGGACTTTCTTTGACGGTCGCTCATCAAGCCCGTTCGGGCTTTCTTCGCGATGAGCGACCGATAGGGAGCAATGAGCGTTCAGTAGGCCTTGCCG
>JBCBDL010000111.1:0-11053 GCA_038529695.1 Pseudomonadota bacterium
CAACAGGTGGTGCGATCAGTGGCGCGTACACCGCTGTTGGTGGTTTAGGTAATGCTAGTGGTCAATATTTTGCGCAGAACTTGCAAGCTGACCAAGCGCGTGAACAAGCGGATGCCGAAGTCACAAAAAGCGAAGGCGAATTGGAAGCGGCTGAGCAGCAAGCACTGCAGGAATTCATCACGCAAATGATCCAGTTTATCAAGGAAATGCGCGATGCCGAGGTTGAACAGCTTGCAGTGGTCACGCGCGGCTAACATCATCAGAAGTGGAGCGCCCTGATCTTGACGCAGGACTTTCAACAGACGGTCACAGCATTGTGGCAGCTTGCCGAATTGGGCGCGCCGCGTTTTGCAAGCGATGGGTCGATATCGTTGAACTTTGACGATGTTGACCTCAGGCTTGCGCCCTCACCCAACGAACAAGAGTTATGGGTGCGTACCGATGTGGGGCCGTTATCCGCGGCATTGGCGGCGGATGCGGATCGCCTGCAAAAGATACTCGGCCTAAGCTTCGCGTTTTTGGCGACCCACGATGTTTTGGTTTCGCTGGATGATGATCGCCTTGTTGTAAGCGGTGCCTATGCGTTTCGCGCGCAAGATCTGCACGTGCTGTCGGATCTACTGTCTGATGTTGTGTCAGCGGCACAGACATTGCAGCGGCAGATGGATCACCGGGATGTTCTGCAACAGCGCCGACCGACCCAAACCGATTCCGATACGATGATGATATTTCAGCCATAAGCGGTGTGAAACCCGACCAATGCCTGTCAGAGAGTTGAGCTGGACATGAATATGATGAGCAAAGACGACCCCGTTAGAAGTGATCAATCGCTGCAGGACTTGGTGCTGAACGGCGCTTTGGCGAAGGAGCTCAAATTAGGCGATGGTGAACTGGACGTTGCACTTGCGATGGCAAATGCACAGTTGAAATCCGGCAATCTGCAAAAGGCGATGGGCACCTATGCCATGCTGGTTTTGTGTCGTCCGCTAAGTGTCGAGTATCAATGCGGTCTGGCCAATTGTGCTTTGCAAATGCAGGAATATGAAATTGCCCTGCAGGCTGCGTCTGCCGTTATTGGGCTCGCGCCACGTGATTGTCGCGGTTATTATTTTTCCGGCGCGGCATGTCTGGGCCTCGGTCATCTGAATGAAGCGAGAGAAGACATTGCAGATGCACTCAGATTTGCGGAAGACACCCAACATCACGCATTTCAAGAAGCTAGCCAAAAGTTGAGCGATCATCTCAATACCAGTCTTGCCTAATGCTTGACCCGAACGACCAGAGCAACGGTCCGGCGGCCACCTTGGGTTTAAGCCCTGACGCAACGAAAGTGGCTGCGCAGGTCTTTGCTGCCTGTACCGAAAAGCTAGGCATTGATGGCGCCAAGATTTTCCAATCTTTCGTCCAAACCGGATCATTCAAGACGGCTTTGGGCGTCACTGATGCCGCAATTGAAGGACTATATGGTCGGGCCCATCAGCAATTTTTGATCGGGCAATATGATCGCGCAGAAGAGATTTTTCGCACACTTTGCGCGTTGGACAGATCGCGCAGTGACTTCTGGCTGGGCCTTGGCATTTGCTACCGGGTTCGCGGCGACGATAACGCCGCAATGCGCATGTTTGAAAAAGCTGCAACGCTTGTACCGACCGATCCGATCCCGCATTTCCACAGGTTTGATGTCTTTATGCGGCAGGAAAACTGGGATGCTGCGGCGAAAGCCTGTGCATTGTTCGAGGCTAAACGGGACGGGACCGAACATGACAATATCGCAAAGTCCTTTCTGAAACTCAAAACCGCGCTTGAGATGCGGCGCACAGGCTGACATGGAGCCTGACGGCACAATTTCGCAATGGTTCGCCGCGATGATTGAGCGGAAGGACACCCATCTTGATGCGTCGGTCGAAGCCGCGTCACCACCGCGCGACGATGTGCTGTGGGATGATGCAGTCCCTAGCCCATTGCAGGATGTGTTGCAGATCTTACTGCAGGCCGATGGTCATCGCTTGTCAGACAGTCTTGCATCGCCGTCGCCCGCCATGTTGACCCAATCTGCACAGATTGAGACCAATCATCTGCTGGCCGACATTTTGGCCAACGTAACGGAAAACGATGGGACATTTGCGCCGGTGACGCCATTCGGGCAAGTAAGCGAATTTGGACCAGGGCTGGCAATCTACAACGCGGCATTTATCCCCGGATGGCCAGTGCCGCCTTTCGCAAAAAATCCCGAGGCAACGCAAGAGCAAGCTGCGCGGAATGAGGCCGAAATTGTTGCCTATTTGGCCGAACAAGGTCTGAACAAGGACCTGCTGTCCAAAGTTCTCAAGGCGTTCAAAACGGCCTCGGACAGAGTTGGCTTTCTAGTGTGGCTTAGCGCGCTAATCACTGTTGCGACCGGTACGCTTGCGACTTTACGCAAAGAGGCCAACGATCCTGATTTGGACATTGACAACATTTTAGGGCTGCCGAAAAACCGGCGTTTCCTGAAAATTTAACACTCTTAGTACTTTACGGCACACCCCGCCATCGCGTCGCGGGATAGACATAGGACAGGGTAAACCAAAAGAAGGCGGAATTTAGTATGAGCGCGTTTGACACAAATAATCTGCCACCGGTTATTGGCCCCACAACCTTGCCTGCTGGAACGCCAGCAGCACCGGCTGAAGCGCCGGCCGCCGAGCAGGACGTTGTTGGCTTTGTGCCCTCGCCCGGTAATTCCAGTGGGCTTTTGCAGAATTTCATATTGCCTAAGACAACACTCGACGCGCTCGGACTCCTTAGACCCAGCAATCAGGGCGATAGTGAGGTTTTGGTGTCGCAAGCATTTTTGACGGCTGAACGCCTTGCCGATGAAAACGAGGCGGCCAATGCATCCGCACTTAGCGCCATGGCCGCCACACAGGCAAGTATCCTTGCCGCCTTCCAATTACGATTGGCTGCGCTTGAAGCTGCAAACACTGCAGCACAGGGAACAATCGCAGGAAACAACGCGCAATTGAATGCAATTGGCGCTGAAATTGGGCAGGTGTCGCAGGACCTTGATGGGCTAAGAGCAGAGCAACAAAGCCTGAACGATCAAATTGCAGCACTTGAAAACACCGAACCACAAACGGGCGAGACCGCCGCGGAGCTGATCGCGCTGCGGCGAGAATTGGCGTTCGTAAATGCGCAAATCAGTGAATTAAACGGAACGCTGGACGCTTTGCAGGATGATGTGGACCGTCTGGATGCTGAAAACGCGCGACTTTCAGATGAAATAGAGGCACGACAAGAAACAATTGACGCGCAAAGCGAATTGGTTGTCTTGATCAGCGGCTTATTCGATAGATTTGTCACCGCTACTGATGGACAGAACAGGTCGGTTGACGAAGCACAAGAGGACACGGTGATTGAAACGAATGAAGTTGTTCTCGAAGAGATACTACCAAACATGCAACAGATATTCGAAATTGATCTGGAAGATATTGGTCTTGAGACAATCATAGGTGACACACGTCTAGACGATCGCGCGGCCGAAGAAGCGGTCGCCCTTAGCTTTGGTTTGGTAGGCAGCTTTTTTGAATCCTTAGGTGTGTTTTTGCAGTTGTCCAATCTGATTGAATTAGACCTCGATTCAACTGCTTTTGGGAATAATAAGACGCAGCGTATGCAGATCTCTGTTTAGTATTGACGTGACAGGCATGCAATGCATGCAATCCGATGAGAGTAGAAATTGATGTCGAGAGAAGACGCAGAGCATGCGCTTGAAGCATTTTCAAAAAGGGTAGGTATTGCCCCCTTGCGCTTTGACAAAAGCGGAACGGCGCTGCTGGCATTTGGCGAAAAGCAGGAATTGATTTTTTACTACGCGGCCGAAGCGGATCAGCTTCAAATATGGTCGCCGCTGAACGATCACATGCTGTCTGGACAACCAGATGCCGATTGCGCGCTGATGCAGTATTTGCTCGAAAGGAACTTTCCCTCGACAGCTTTGCATGGCGCATATTTTGCAATTGATCGCGACATGGGTGTTGTGCTTCTTGGGCGTTCGATCACGATCGATGTCCAGAACATCGACAGGTTGGTCGATGTTGTCACCGCCTTTGCCAAGCAGGTTCTGACGATCATCGCGGCCATCGCAGGTGACGTTTCAGACGCGCTTGCCGCCCGCAGAACATCAGAAGTGCCCGACGGCGACACCCCAATCATAAAGGCGTAATGGCAGATGACGAATACACCTATTGGGTCCGGTCCAACGACGCATAGTCTGGGTGTTGATCAGACCAACGATGTAAGCAGCACGAACGCTGTGCAGTTTCGTGTGCAAGACAAAGGAAGTGCCACTGCGGAGCTGTTGCGTGGGCAAATCGGCCAGCTATTGGCGGTAGGGTCGGATCAAACCCAGCCATCGCAGACCGTGGCATTTCGCGAATTGATTAGCCCAAGCGCATTTTTACGTGGACTTGTCGAACAACTTCAACCTGGCACGTAAACAGGCTTCAGATCCATTGCAGATTGTAAGGTCAGGCTCCGAAGCCTGACCTTTTGTTCTATTGGTCGCCCCACTCCTTAGTGAGGTCGTATCCTGCGTCGAAACCCTCTTCAAATGTATCACGGCGCGTGGCGGGTGGTTGCGTTCGCAGCTCCGCCTCCGCCTCATCCTTGAGCTGCGCATGGAGTGCGCTGACAGCCTTGGCTAAACTTGTCGGTGCATCCGGTGTTTCGGTTGCCGATGAATTGGGCGTCCGACTATTTTTGTCGACGCCGGTTCCCCCCGTTTTATCCTGCGCGTCATCAGCGCGTTTGGTGTCCATCATGATTTCAAGGTCTTTGACTTTCATCGCGAATTGAAGGTCGCTGTCCATCGATAGTTTTGGGGCACTGTTTCTGGCCACGGTTTCCATGGGACTTGAGTCAAACAACCCGTCAGGCAATGAGAATGATTTTTCTGAAAGCGTCTTTGGCAGCGGGCGCATGTTCTCTTTCGTATTGCCAGTTGTATCCTTGGTGACTGTCAACGTCGGCGGTTGGGTCGCCATCCTGCGTTTGTCCGCTTCGATCATTCGGTTCAGTCCGACGCCAGCTTCAAGCGGGGTATAACCTTCCTCCACAAACGTATTGACGATCTTAAAGACAACGTCTTCTGCCTCGCTTTTGCTTAGCGTTTCATTCTTTATCTGCATGTGGCGAACGCACCAGTCAAAGCTGGGGATCGCGTGCTTATACCGCGCCCGTTCTGTATTGGCGTCGGGTTGATTGTTGCGTAATCCTGGAAGCGGCGGACGCTCTACCTGGCTTGTGGACCGGCGGAAACCAAATAACTTCATCGGGTTTATAGAGGCAAAAATCGAGGACCAAATTTTCTTTGGTGGTGGCATCGGTGTGCGCTCGGTCGACTCAAACGAAGCGCGTCCCAGTTTGCCGACGCCATCCCGAAACAATTCATCGCTTTGTCGTGTCGTTTCAACTGGTGCAGGGGTGCTCATCCTGCTTCCTGCATTTGATGATATCTCGCTCATTTCATTTTTCCTTTTGCATCAACATTCTAAGGGTACCCACGACTGTCTCTGCAAGGTGTTCCATTTGGTACATTCTTGACGCCGGAAACGCGGCAAGAGCCGTGGAAACTGCACGTCCATCTGTTCTGGAACGGCTATGTCTTGAAACTGAAACCCTGTTGTGCGGTAGCCTGCTGTGGCTTGTCGACCCGGTGATCGCCCAGTTCCATGTCAATTGTCCCATGATCAAGCGGCCCTTGGTACAGCGTATGCTTATTGTGTGACACCCAGATCAGGATTTCAGCGACGACGTCGAATAATTCGTCGGGGACATATTCATCGATATCGGTATCCGCAAAAAGGCTGCGGGTCAGCGGCACGTTGCGGAAGATCGGTACGCCTGCCGCTTCTGCCTGCCCGCGAAGATAATGGGCATAAAGGTTACGCCCCTTGGCAACGACCAAAGGCAGCGGATGCACAGCCGGGTCGTATTGAATTGCTACAGCAAAATGGGTCGGGTTAACCACCATGGCCGTTGATTTCTTCGCCCGCTCGCCGCCATCGCTCATGGCAAGTTCTTGCGCCAATTGCTTGCGCTGGCCTTTGATGATCGGGTCGCCTTCGCTTTCCTTGAATTCGCGTTTCACGTCTTCTTTGGACATCATCAGGCTTTTGGTGTGCTGTTTGCGCTGGAATATAAAATCCAGAACCGCAACGATCACAAAGGCCAATGCCGACCATAACAATGTTTGGCCCATCACCTGACCCGTCACATCGACGATGCAGACCATCCCGCAGGGGACAGAGTTCAAATACGGGCTCAATGCGTCGCGGACTACAAGGAATAGAAGTACTGACAAGAACACGATTTTCAGGATCGACTTGAATACTTCGAAAAGCTGCTTCATCGAAAAAATCCGCCCGAACCCTTTGACCAGGCTGATATTTTCGAGCTTCATCTTGACATTTTCACCGGCAAAAATCGTGCCAAATTGCAGGTAGTTGGCGAAGATGTCGACGACTATGACAATCGCGATAAGTGGGGCAAGGATGGCGACGCTTTCATCAAAAACAATTCCCATGCCTAGAAAAGCTGCGGTCTGGAATTCAACGCCGTGAAGGGCTGCGATTTGATCCATTGCCAGAACAAGCCGGTCAAACGTCGCGTCCCAGGTGAACCACAGATAACCAATTGCCGACATAAGGGAGGCAGTCGTCACAACCTCTTGGCTGCGGGCGACCTGGCCTTTTTGGCGGGCATCGCGTTCCTTTTTCGGGGTAGGCTGTTCTGTCTTTTCGCCGGTCGAATTATCAGCCATGCGACACTCCCATTTGTGATGAATTTCTAAGCATCATCATCACTGCGGCCCTGGGCCAGTTGGCGCCGTATTTTCGCGCAGCGCACGGCCAGTTTCCAAAATCTGATAAAGCGTGTTGGTCCATGTCTCGAAGAACGCGCTTTGCTCGGCGGCGTAGGGGAAAAGCAGACTGGCATAAAAAATCAGAATTACGATGGCCACGCCGCTTTTGATTGGCATTGCGAGGATAAAGACCTGAATCTGCGGGGCGAAACGGCTGACCATGGCCAAGGCGAATTCCGACAGGAACATGATGGCCACGACCGGTGCAGCCAGCACGAACATCATCCGCATAGCATGATCGAAGATGCCAAGGATCAGGACTGGGAATTCCGATGACAGGATCGGCAGTGCCTGCGTCACTGGCCAGAGCTGGTAGCTGGTGTAAAGCACCTGCAGGATGATCAGCATCCCGCCGATAGAGAAAAAGTAGGTGACGAAAGCCTGCGAAAACAGGTTGCCCAAGGGCGACGTTTCCGTACCCTGCAACGGATCGATACTGGCAGCAATCGCAGCACCGCGCTGGTTGTCGATCAGGTCACCGACGGCGGTGATCATCCAGAAAATCCACCCGATCATATAGCCAAAGACAAAGCCGATCGCGAATTCCTTGGCAAAGAAATAGGCAACCGTCGCCAAGGTTCTGTCGATAGTGTCCGCATTGACCAGATTTACCGGCACAATGGGGATGCACAGGATCAGGATCGTCGCATTGCGCGCCAGACGCGGCACGGCACCGGGGCTCAGGATCGGGACGGTTGTCAGAAAGCCATAGATGCGCGGGATCGAGATCAGCAGCGCCAGCAGATAAGTCTCAAACTGTATGAAGAGGCCGACGAGGATATCCACGGCACTAGCGCGTAATCTCTGGGAAAGTCGTGAACAGTGTCATCGTGAATTGCAGCATTTCGGCCCCCAGAAAACCGGCGGTTGCTGCAATCGTGATGGCGACCGCGATCAGTTTGATTGCGAAGGACAGTGTCTGTTCCTGTACCTGCGTCAGCGCCTGTAGCAGGCTGACAATCACACCAACCACGGAAGCTACAATGATCGTGGGCATGGACAGGACCATGACAAGGATCATCGCTTCGGTCAGCGCATGGAGTGCATCACTCGGTGACAAGGCTTTTCCTTTCACACATAGGTCTGCACCAATCCAAGGATCAGCCGCGACCAGCCATCAACCATGACGAACAGGAACAGCTTGAATGGCAGGGAGATTGTCAGCGGCGACACCATCATCATACCCATCGCCAGAAGGATATTCGACACAATCAGGTCGATGGCGACAAACGGTAGATAGAGCAGAAAGCCAATTTCAAACGCTTCGCGCAATTGCGAAATGGTAAAGGCCGGCAGCAGGATCACGAGTTTTCATCGACTCGTTCCTGCATTTCGGGCGGCCACAAATCCTGCGTGGCGCCAAGGAAAAAGTTACGCTCCAGACTGTCCGCATGACGGTCAAGAAATGCGACCAGCGGGCCTTTGCCTGCGTCAAACGCGGCCTCAAACCCGGCCACATTGCTGAAATCGAAATTGCCCGCGATCATGATGTCATAGGTGGCAACAGCGATTGGCGCCATGATGTAACCTGTCAGAATAATCGCCAACGCGTTGATCGCCATATTCGGCGGGATCTGCTGTACGCCCAACGCGTTGCGGACCAGCATCAAAACAACGGCGATCTTGATGAACGATGTCGCAACAACTGCCAGAAACGGCACAATCGCTGCGCCGACCAGAATGAGGATGAGATTAAGCGGATCCATCGGCCCGACCGTTCACGATGTAGGGGTCAAAAGCTGGCTGATCCGGACCGCGATGCGGTCGTCGATCTGCACGATCTCACCCGTCGCAATCGGCTGCGCGCCAGCGCGGATGGTGACCTGCACGCCGTCTTTTGTCAGCTGGTCGGGTAGCGGGACGATGGCGCCGGTCTGAAACCCTTCAAGCTCGGCCAGGGTCACCCGCGCCTCGCCACATTCGAAGGTCAGGACCGTTGATACGTGGTCGGCAATCGCAGGGGCGGCTTCGGTTGAAAGGTCTTGCGGGTCGCTGGGCGCATCATCCATTGCGGGTATCTTTCTGATATCTTCAAAAGGATGGACTGCCGTGCAGCGCCATCCTTCCTCTACCGTTTCAAAATAATAGGTGCGATCTTCGCAGTGCAGCGCCAGATCAGCGGATGTGGCATCTTCCAAGACGATGAAATCGCCAAGGCCCAAATTGCGCACATCGTCCAGATCAAGACGGGCCCGGCCGACCACGCGGTGCATCGTAACATCAAGCGTTTCACGCAAGGCGGTTAGAACAGGTCTTGGCTGCCGCACCTTGTCATGCAGAAAGGCGCAGATATCATCCGCCGTCGCGCCAAGCGAAAAGAACACTGATGTCTTGCTCAAACCGTCCAGCGCCGCGGCAAACCATTTCAGATCATCGGCCTGCGGCACTTCATCCGCCACGATAGTCTGGTAGGTCATTCCGGCGGTTAGGGCGTCGGGAAAAGCATGCAGCAGGAATTCGGCAGAGCCTGCATAGATCGCATCTGCCAAGTCCCTTGGTAGATCGCTCGCGGCATCCAGATCAAAATCAACCCCAAGCAGGTCCTGATAGGGGAACGCGTCAAGATGAACGTAAAGGGTCTGTCCCTTCCCTGATTGCAGTGCATGCAGCGGGCCGGTGACATGGGGTGCTGCAATCGGGCTTAACCGCAGGCTGGCACCCGTATCGCCAAGCGGTAGCGGCGCGCCCATATGGGTCATCGCCATATTCCATAAAGGCAAATCACCATGCCCCAGGCCGCTATCGGGCGGTATCCATGCCTGCGCCGTCATCGGTCTGTATCGTTGGATAAAAAGTCAAACAGGCGCGCATGGGTGGGTGGCTGCATCCCGGCCTCTGCCGTCTGATCAACTGCCTCTGCGCCGTCATCCGCCTTTTCAGCGATTTTGATGGTTTTGGTCGGGTAGCGGCTTTGTAAAACCTGCGCGAGGTTCAGTGCCGCTTGCTTGATATCATGCATCGCCTGATCTGCGCTGCGCAGGACTGTGACGGTCAGCGAACCGTCATTCATCATAACCTGTACCTCTTTCAGACCAGTTGAAGCATCCAGTGGGATGGACAGCGATATCGGCAGCGGTGTGACCACCGGACCGGTGCGCAGGGCAGCATCCATTTGCCGCGCGACCAGCTTTGCAACCTCATCAACCTTGATCTGTTGATTAACTGCAATCGTGGGCTGCGTGGTTGGTGCGTCCTTGCCGCCCATCTTTTCTGGTGTCAGCGTGATCAAGACCTGTGTGCTGTCGTCTTGCGCGTCGCTGTCGGTGGAATCCTCCATCGCATCATCGCCCTGCTGGCGTTGCTGCTGTGGCGTTTCAAGCAGTTGTTCCAATGCGCCTTGACTGACCAGAAGCGACGAGTTTGACCGCGCTTGCCCACCGGTTCCGTGGTTTGCATTGCCGCGCTGATGCTGGGTCGCACCCCCGTTCAGGAATTCACCCATCTTGGTCTCAATCTGCTTTTCCTTCGCCGGGGTGACAGGTGGCAATTGTGGTTGGCCATTGATCGTTGTCATGTCGGAACCTTCTGCTTTTTTGAGAACAGATCTTCGATTTCGGCGTCTTCTTGGGCTTCGGCGGCCAGCACCTGCTGCATGGCCAAGTCAGATTTGATCGTCATGAATTTCTCTAGGTTACGCTGTGCTATTTGATACTGCTTACGCGCCAGGTCCCGTTCTTGTTCGCACCGAATGCGAATTTGTGTCAGGCGCTCGGCCTCATCCTCTTCTTTTTGGTGGTCTTCTTGCAGCTTGAGGACCTTCTCTTTGGTCTCATCAATCCTCTCGACCGAGACGGATTGCTGCATGATCGCGTCATAAAGCGCGGCCTCTTTGCCGGGCAGTGCCGCCCGGCTTTCGGCGACGATACGCTGTTGGTCTGCTTCTTTGGCTTGCGCTACCTCAACCGCTGCACGTTTTTCCCGCAACGCCTTGAGCTTGTTTTGCTCGTGCAACGCCTTGACCTCGCACAGAATTTTGAACTGTGCGATCATGACGCGACATGCTGCAACTTCGCGACGACATCATCGAAACTGTCAAATTCATCAGTGCGCTGTTTCAAGAACGTGTTGATATCATCGTTCTTGTTAATGGCGCGGTCGGATCTTGCATCGCTGCCTTGTTTGTATTCGCCAATCTTCACAAGCAGTTCGACA
>JBCBDL010000112.1:0-10811 GCA_038529695.1 Pseudomonadota bacterium
CGATGGGGGCAGGCGCCGCAGCGGTGATGATCACCTCTGCTCCGAGCGCTTGCAACAGATCGACCATCAGATCGCGACCCACCGCGCTGTGGGCGTAAAAACCGATGCGCTGACCCGCCAATGCACGGCCATACGCGTTTATATATCGTGCGATATAGGCGGCGGCGACATCATGATCTTCATGCAGTGTCGGGCCCTCTTGCACGCTCCGCTGTGCACCCAAAGCGCCTAGAATGGCGCCTTCATGGGCTTTGGTAATCTCACCCTCTGGCGTGTAGAATTTCAGGCCATTGCGATCTGCGGGAATATGGCTTCCCGTGATCATCACCGCTGCGGCGCCTGCCCCCATCGCGGCCAGGGCCAAGGCCGGGGTTGGCACGGCGCCGCACATCGTGACTTGCAGACCAGCAGCGCGCCCTGCCTCTATTACCATCCTGGCAATGTCCGGCGACGACGCCCGCAAGTCATGCCCGACAAAGAGGCCCGTTCCCACCGGGCATGTGTCGATAAACGCGCGGACATGGTCGGCAACACAGGCCTTTGTCAACTCAGTGACCAGACCGCGCAGGCCGCTCGTGCCGAATTTGGGTGGCATCTGTCATCCTTGTTCTGATTTGCGCGCACCTTATGCGCAGCATCGGTAAAGTCCAAACCAATTGCCGCGAATACGCGTCAAATACGTTGTGCCATTATAGAAATTCCAATGGAAGCGCCGCGGCGGCGCCACAATCAGATCATGGGTTTGCCTCCGACACCCTTGACCCTGCAAGCGTGGGTTCTGGGGGGAACTTGAGTGTTTGAGATTTCATTTACGTCTTATTTGACGGTGCCTGAAGACCTTGATCGGTCGCGCATCACTGATCTTGATATGATCAATGTGGCTGGAACGACCTATCTGGTCGGCGCAACCCGGTATGATGGCGTCTTGCAAAGTTGGGCGATCGCTGATGGCACGCTCGCCGCTGTTGATACGGTTTCATTTGATGGGTCGCTTCAGGCGGGTGTTATTGGTTCGGTCGCGTCGCTGGACCTTGCAGGTGGGCCGGGCCTGCTGACCGGTGGCGGTGTAAATGGGGATCTGCAGACGCTTGCCGTAAACCCTGACGGCACCTTTGGTGTGGATGCGGGTTTGGCGGGGCTACCGCCGGTCATTGGCGGGTTTCAACATGGGGTGACTGTGACGCTGGCTTCGGGTCAGCAGGCTGTCTATGGCGGTGTTGTCGGTCAGGTTGGCATCGCAAGGCTGGACTTCGACAGTGATGGCGCGATCCTGGGTCAGACGATCCTGACCGGCCCGCCAGACAGCTACACTGCGCAAATCAGTGCCGTTGTGGCGGCAGAGGTAGCAGGCACAACGTATTTGCTGAGCGCGTCCAGCAGCGGAAACGGTGTGACATCTTGGATTGTCGGATCGGATGGCGGTCTGACAGCGGTTCAGGATCTGGGAACAGATGACGGGCTTTGGATCAGCGCGCCTACGGCCATGGTGATGGCGACAGTGGGTGGCGGTACCTATGCCGTCCTTGCAGCGGCGGGCAGCGGCACCTTGAGCGTTATCGAAATCGGTGATGACGGGCGCATGATCATCCGTGACCATATTCTTGATACGCTTGAGACGAGGTTTTCCGGCGTGACCGCACTCGACGTGGTCACCCATGATGGTCAGACATATATTCTGGCTGGCGGCGCGGATGACGGCCTGACGATTTTTGCCCTGCTTGAAGGCGGGCAATTGGTTGTGCGAGCCAGCATCGAAGATACCGTTGATATGGGTCTTGATAATGTCAGTGCCATTCGTGCGGTCGGGCGCGGGGACGGGATCGATATTTACGTCGCCAGCAGCAGTGAGCCGGGCATTACGCAGCTTCGCTTTGACACGGGCACAGCGGGCATCACAACGACGGCGACCCTTGCTGGCGGGCTTTTGGCTGGCACGGCAGGCGCGGATGTTTTGCAGGGTCATGAGGGCGACGATCTGATTGATACCGGTGAAGGCAATGACATCCTGCGCGACGGCGCAGGCGTCGATATGCTGACAGGCGGTGCAGGGGCGGACGTATTTATTCTGTCGCAAGATGGAGAGATCGACACAATTACCGACTTTGTTGTTGGTGAGGATCGGATTGATCTGTCGCTCTGGCCGCTTTTGCGCGACATCAGCCAGCTGACCATCAGCTTGCGCAGTGACGGCATGCAAATCAGCTATGGCAGCGAAACCCTGGTCGTGCTGAGCGCCGATGGCCAACCCATCGACTATCGCAATTTGCAAACAAGCGACCTGATCGGCGCAACGCGTTTGCCGCAAAATATCGAACCGGGGTTCCCCGGCCCCGCGCGGCCGCCCATCGGCCCCGACCCGACACCCCCGCCAAGTGATCAGGGGGGTCCCAACAACCCGCTTTCCGGGGCGCAGGTCTTGGCCGCAGGCAATATTGACGTGCTGCGCGATGCGTTTGGTGGGGGGCCGTCATCCGACAGCGTGGTCAGCGGCGGGGATAATGCCGATACGTTGAATGGCAGCGCAGATACGGACGTGATCCTGGCCGGTGGCGGGGATGACATCATCGATGGCGGCGCCGGTGATGACACGCTGCTGGGTCGTGGGGGCGCGGACACATTGCGGGGCGGGGATGATGCCGACATCCTTTTGGGCGGTGCGGGCGATGACATCTTGGAAGGTGGCAACGGGCAGGACCTGCTACGCGGTGGCGCTGGGGATGACACGGTGGCAGGCGGTGCGGGTGATGACCTGCTTTTTGGCGATGCCGGGGCCGATACATTTGTATTTCATAGTGGGGAAGACCGGATCGCAGATTTCGAACAGGGCGTCGACATGATTACGCTGGACCCAAGCCTATGGACAGGCCTGACATCTGCCGCCGACCTGTTGTTCATTTATGGCAGCATTTCTGAAACGCGCGCGACAATCGACTGGGGCGACGGCAATGTTTTGACCATCGACAACGTGACCGATCACGGTCTGTTGGCGGATGATATATCGCTGCTCTAACGCTGCTGATTGGCGAGAGTTGACACCGTGTTCAGCAGCCCAACAGCCGTCAATGCAGGCCCCAGAGGGCTTTCGGTGCCATAGACAAGATCTTCGTCCTGCAACAGGAAATTGCCCGCAGAAAACAACCCATCTGCAGATGTCAGATCAATCGTGAACACGACCCGTTCCTGCGGGGGACCAGACAAATCCTCACGCACTGCATCTGATGCATATTCGCGCAGGATCAGGATGCCTTGTGGGTTGGCGCGGGCATCGGATACACCGCCAACAATCGCCATCGCTTCAAGCGCTGTAACCTGCTCTGTCGGAAAATCATGGACCGCCTCAAGACCTGTTGCGCCGAGCGATACGAATTGTCTGTCGTCACCGATCAGCATCACGCGGTCGCCACCTTGCACCGCGGTGTCGAGGTTCGGATCGCTGAGTAGCCGGTCAAGTGGTACGGCGAAGGTGCGGCCATCCCGCACCAGACGCACCTGCGGATTGATCAGATCCGGGCTGGCCCCACCGCCCAAGGACAACAGGTCCAGAATTTTGAAATTGCGGTCTGGTAATTGGTAAAGACCGGGGGCGGTGACCCCTGTTACAAGATTTGCGGTGTTCTGGCGTCCGGCTTCAACGACCAACTGAACCTGGGCAGAGGGGATTGTGCGGATCAGCTCCTCCTCAATCCGGGTGCGGGCCGTGTTTGGCGACATGCCCGCAATCCGTAACTCCCCGATATAAGGGACAAAAACCCGGCCTTGGGTGCTGACCTCTGTTTGTTGTAGTGTCGTTGCGCGCTGTCCTGTCCCGGCCAGAAGCGAGTTGTCCTCGGCGTCCCAGACGGTCAGCGTGACAAGGTCACCCGGTGCGATAATCAGCGATGCGGGCTGTTCCTGACGGTTGATCCAAGGATAGGTCTGCTCGTCGCGTCCCGGCCAGGATTGCAGAACGGGCAGGGTTTCCTTGGTGACATCAAAGACCGCGAAATCATAGACAGGCGCCTCGCCCTCTTCACGTGTCCCGGCATTGGACGCGGCCAGCACCTCGGACTGAAAACCGGCACCGCGTGGGAGGCTACACCCGGCAACAACAAAACACATCAACAGGGGCACAAGGTGAGGCAGCTTCAACTTGGTGATTCCTTTTTTGGCGCTGGCGCAAGGTACACGGAGCCGCCCCCTGACAACAACCATGCGAAATTGCCCCGTTTGGACGTACAGACGCCGTACATAACCTGTACAGAAGTTGTACGTACAAACCCCTTACGGCCCGGTGGGCACATTTTCATGGAGATCGGGAATAATTCGTCAAACTGATGCGTAGGTCATATGCGCGATCCTTGAGCCGCGAGATGTGATGACCAAAGGAAAATTGATGCCCCAGACCCACGCGACCCTGCCGCTGCAATCTCGCAACTTGGCCGACCTATTACTTTTGATTGCGCCCGCTGCGTTGTTGCTGGGGCTGCTCAGCCATCAGCCTGTAATGGCGCAGGAAACGGTCATCATTGCCGATGGTGATATCGTCACCGAGCAACAGGTTTTGGACGGTAATGGAGACAGACTGATTGTCGAAGACGGTGGAACGCTTGATGTCGCAGATCTGGACGCCGTGTTTGCCGAGGGCGACGACGTCGTGATCACAAATGATGGAATCGTCAATGGCGGCTCTGATGGGATCGACACCGGCGGTGCGAACGCATTGGTAACCAACAATGGCGTCATTACAGCGGTCAATGACGGGGTTGAGGTGGATGGTCCCGGCGGAGTGGTAACCAATAACGGCACCATTGATGCCGACGTCGGCGTTTTTTCGGACGGTGGGAATGTCACGATAACAAATAGCGGCACGCTGCTTGCAGACGGAACCGGCATTGATTCCGATGGCGACAATGCGGTGATCGTCAACACAGAAAGCATCACGGTCACTGACCAATTTGGTGAGGGTATCACAACCTCGGGTCTCGGTTCTGTTGTCACAAACAGCGGTACGATCATCGCGTCCGAGGGCGTTTTTTCCACCAACGAGGCAGTGCAGATCAGCAACAGTGGGAGGATTGATGCCAGTTTTATTGGGATCAACTCCACCGGTGCCAATGCTGAGATCACGAATAGCGGGGTAATTGACTCGGAACGTGGTGGAATTGAAGCGAGTGGTCTCGCGGCGGTGGTTTCGAATAGCGGCAGCATTGTCAGCGATGGCGATGGTATTGCAGCCATCCAGACAGGTGGTGCCAATGCGGTTGTGACCAACAGTGGTTCCATCACAATGACCGACGATGAGACACGCGGTATTCGAAGTTTTGGAAACGACACCCAGATTACCAATTCCGGGAGGATCACGATGACCGATCTGGAGGGTCGTGGGATCGTCGCATTTGGCGACAACTCAACAGTCGTCAACAGCGGGCACATCGCGACGTCCGGCGCCGTGTCATTCGGCATTGCGGTTCTTGGTGACAACAGCGTTGTCACGAACGATGGTGCTGTCGTGACTGTCGGAGACGACTCGGACGGTGTTGAATTGCGCGGCCTAAACGCGGCTTTGATCAATACTGGCGTGATCTCTGCGACGGGTACCGGCAGCTTTGCGGTGAGTGGCGACACTGGCAGCCAGAGTGTCACCCTGGGGGGCGGGTCGCGGATTATCGGCGTCATCGATCTTGGTGCTGATGATGATACGGCCAGTATCATGGGTATTAGCCAATCCAGTGTCATGACAATGCAGAATGTCGAGACACTGATCGTCGCCGAGGATGTTGCGGTTTTTGATGTCGGCGATGCCACAAACCGAACCGTGACGACAATTGATGTGACTGGTCCTGCGGTATTGGGCGATGCGACGGCCGTGCTGGCCGACCAGGCCCATCGCGGCGTCCAGACCGATGCAGATGGCGCCTGGGCAAGTTTGATCGGTGCCGCACGCAGCCGTGGCGATGATGGCAAGTTGCTTGCCCACGATCATCGCTTTGCCGGGGCGCTGGCGGGATACAATCTGGAACTTGGCGCCAATCGCTTGGGTATTGTTGCCGGGGTATCGAGCAGCCAGATCGAGACCGATGAGGACAGCACCAGCGTCGACAGCGAAGGCTTTTTTGCCGGGGCCTACCTGACCCGTCCTTTTGGCAACGTTGCCCTGACAACTGGTCTGCTTGCCGGGGCTGAAAGCCATGACAGCGAACGCGGTGTGCTGGACAATCTGGCAGGGGAAGAGACTGCCACGGCCTCATTCGACAGCCAGTTTATCAGCACCTCTGTCACGGCAGAGATGGGCGCGTTCACACTGGGTGCTTTGGAACTGCGCCCTTCGGCCATGGCGGCCTATACGGTGTCATCCATTGACGGTTACACCGAAGAGGGCACGACCAATGCCAATCTGCGTGTCGACAGCCGCACTGCCCAAACCCTGACCACGCGCGCGCAGTTAGAGACGGTGACCGCATTGGCCAATGTCGATCTGGCCTATCGTTTTGGTATCGATGGGCGGTTCAGCAATGAAGACGACATTGCGATCACCCTCGCCGACCAAAGCCAAAACTTTGCGGCCGGTGACAGCGAGACTGTGTTGGGCGGGTTCCTGGGCGCGCAGGCCCGGTTTGCCCCTGCGGATGGGCTGCAACTGATTGGCGATGTCGAATATGGGTTCGCCGATGGCGAGGAACAGACGCTGGGCGCCAGCCTGAATGTCAGCTTCGCCTTCTAGAAATCGATGGCGAGGCCCTTTTTCTCCCAATCGCCATAGCGCACGGGTTCCGGCCCGTCGCGCCCACCCAGTTCGGTGGGCAGGTCCAGCTTGGCTTTCTTGCGCCGTTCCTCGGCCTCGGCCAGTGCGCGCTGGGCGGCGGGGGGCAGGTCTTTGGGGTCGTCGCTCATTCCGGCTCTCCTTGTCGGGGCTTGTGGATTGATATACCCCGCGCGCAGTTTGCTTCAAGAGAGTGACCATGCGCCAAACCGGCCTGCCCGCCCGCCGCACTGCCCATCATCTGCTGATGCAGATCACGGGCGAGGGCCGTCTGATGGCGGAATTAATCGCTGGCGGTGCCTTGGCGCAGTTGCCTGCTGAAGATCGCGCCCGTGCGCAGCGTTTGGCCACCGACGCCTTGCGCGGGTTGGACCGCGCCGACCGGATGCTGAGGCCGTATCTGAAGAGAACGCCGCCGGATCATGTGATGAATGCGTTGCGGTTGGGTGTCGTTGAACTGTGTGGTGGCGAGGCCGCGCATGGTGTGGTGAACGCCTATGTTGAGATTGTGGGCCGTAACAAGCGCACCCAAGCGATGAAGGGGCTGACTAACGCCGTGTTGCGCAAGATCGCGGCTGAAGGTCCTGAGGGGTGGGCCAAGCGCCCGGTGCCGCTGACGCCCGGATGGTTGCGCCAGCCTTTGGTGGCGGCTTGGGGGCGTGACGTGATCACGGGGATCGAGGCCGCGCATTTCGCTGGTGCGCCGCTGGATTTGACCGCGAAGTGTGACCCGGACGCGGTTGCTGGGGCCGTGGGTGGCAGTGTTTTGCCGACCGGTTCGGTTCGCTTGACCGATGCCCGCCAGGTGTCCACTTTGCCCGGCTATGAGACCGGCGACTGGTGGGTGCAGGATGCGGCAGCGGCTATTCCGGTGAAGACGCTTGGCGATGTTGCCGGGCTGCAGGTGCTGGACCTTTGTGCGGCACCGGGGGGCAAGGCGATGCAACTTGCCGCAGGCGGTGCTGATGTCACTGCTGTGGATATGTCAGAACGCCGCATGGTGCGGGTGGCGGAGAATCTGTCGCGTGTGGGATTGCAGGCGGCGACGGTGGTCAGCGATGCATTTACCATTGAAGAACAAGGGTTTGATGCGGTGCTGCTGGATGCGCCCTGTTCGGCCACCGGCACCATCCGCCGTCATCCCGACCTGCCTTATGCCAAGGATGGGTCTGAATTTGGCATGCTGATCGATCAGCAAAAGGCGATGATTGACCACGCGCTGACGCTCTTGAAACCCGGTGGACGGTTGGTGTTTTGCACCTGCTCTTTGCTGCCTGACGAGGGTGAGGTGCAAGTGGAGGAGGCTTTGGCGCGACATACGGGTCTGACCACCATTCCAGATGCGCTGAATATCCCCGGCATTGATCCCGATTGGATCACCTCCGAAGGCGGATTGCGGCTGCGCCCTGATTATTGGCCCGATCTGGGTGGGATGGATGGGTTTTATGTGGCTGTCCTGACAAAGCCTGCGTGACTTGACGCCTGCCTTTGCTATGGTTCCGGCATAAGCGCGAACCGAGGCCGCAGGATTTGGCACAACACACAACATGGCGTGCCCGCCGGATCAGTTTCATGCACCGGGTCCATGCCCGGCGTGCCGCCCGTGCGGATACCGCGACGGCCTTTGTTTCTGCACCTGAACCGCGGTCAATCGGTGTTGTGGCGCGCGGGCGGCAATTGGTGGCGGGGAATTTCCTGTTTTCGGGGCTGCTGGTCGAAGGACCGCAGCTGTCCATATGGGACATCGCCGATCAGAAACTCGAAGTGGCAGAGGAGATTCATGGCTCTGCCTGGTTGGATGATCTGGCCGCTGTGGGCGATGACCGGGCGCGCAAACGTGCGCAGACATGGGTGTTCGAATGGATCAGCCGATATGGCAATGGCAAGGGTCCGGGCTGGACACCCGACCTTGTCGGGCGTCGGGTCATCCGCTGGATCAATCATGGCTTCTTTTTGCTGCGCAATCAGGACAAGGCCACAGGCGACCAGTTCTTTCAAAGCCTTGCACGTCAGACACTGTTTCTGTCACGCCGCTGGAAAACCACCGCACCCGGTTTGCCGCGATTTGAGGCGCTGGCAGGGACGGTTTATGCCGGGCTGTCGCTGGAAGGGATGGAGGAGCATGTTGATCTTGCTGTCGCTGCATTAGCGACGGATTGTCAGAACCAGATTGATGCTGACGGAGGTATCGCCACACGCAGCCCGGAGGAGCTGCTTGATGTTCTAACCCTGCTCAACTGGACCATTCAGGCCCTGCAGGAAACTGGCCGCGATGTCCCGCGCGACATCATGGGGGCCGTGATCCGCATCGTCCCAACCTTGCGCGCCCTGCGTCATGCCGATGGCGGTCTGGCCCGTTTTCACGGTGGCGGCGCAGGATTGGAGGGACGGCTGGATCAGGCTTTCGCCGATTCAGGCGTAAAAGACCTGCCCGAACCTGGACTGCATATGGGCTTTGCCAGGCTCACTGGTGGGCGGACGACCTTGATCATCGATGCGGCGGCCCCGCCAAGCGGCCCTGCATCTGGCCGTGCGCATGCCAGTACCTTGGGGATGGAGGTGACATCCGGTCGGCGTCCGCTGATTGTCAATTGCGGATCGGGTGCGCGTTTCGGCGATGACTGGCGGCGCGCGAGCCGTGCTACACCCAGCCATAGCGTGCTGGGGATTGATGGCGTCTCATCTTCGCATCTTGGTCAGGCGCAGGATCTTCTGACCGAAGTGCCAACGCTTGTCCGCGCAAACTTGGATGATACGCGAAAACTCGAACTGTCGCATAACGGCTATCAGCCAAGCCATGGCCTGACCTATGCCCGCCTTCTGGGGCTTTCTGTTGATGGGCGGATGTTAGAGGGCGAGGATCTTTTGACGACCCTGACCAAACCGGATGAGGCCACGTTCGACAAGGCAATGGATCAGGCCAAGCTGCAGGGGATTGCCTATGCGGTGCGCTTTCATCTGCATCCGGATGTCGAGGCGCGTCTGGATATGGGTGATACCGCAGTTTCCCTGACGCTGAAATCGGGTGAGGTCTGGGTGTTTCGCCATGACGGTGCCGCTGAACTGACCCTCGCCCCGTCAGTTTATTTGCAAAATGGGCGATTAAAGCCTGTGGCGACCCAACAGGTGGTTTTATCCGGGCGCGCAATGTCCTATGCGACACGCGTTCGTTGGTCACTGGCCAAGGCGCAGGACACACCGCAAGCGGTGCGTGATCTGGTGCAGGCTGATCCGATGGACGTGACCCGTTAACGCCTATCCAGGGACCCTGCATGACCGACCTCGCTCCTCTGCGCCGCGCGCTGCTTTCTGTATCTGACAAGACCGGGTTGGTCGATCTGGGCCGCGCATTGGCCGCGCGGGGGGTTGAGCTTTTGTCAACTGGCGGCTCTGCCACGGCACTGCGCGATGCGGGGCTTGAGGTGCGTGATGTGGCGGACGTGACCGGGTTCCCTGAGATGATGGATGGGCGGGTGAAGACGTTGCATCCGGTCGTGCATGGCGGATTGCTCGCCCGGCGCGATCTGGAAGGCCACCGCGATGCAATGGTTGAGCACAATATCGGACCCATCGATCTGCTGGTGGTGAATCTTTATCCGTTTGAGGAAACCGTGGCCAAGGGGGCCGATTTCGATACCTGTATCGAGAATATCGATATTGGCGGTCCTGCCATGATCCGTTCGGCTGCCAAGAACCACGCCTTTGTGACCGTGGTGACGGATGTTGAGGATTATGATGCCGTGCTGGCTGAAATGGATGCCAATGATGGGCAGACGACGTTGGCCTTGCGGCAACGTCTTGCGCAAACGGCCTATGCCCGCACCGCCGCCTATGACACCGCCGTTTCCACTTGGATGGCGGGCGCCACAGGGGCAGAGACGCCGCGCCGCCGGTCGTTTGCCGGAACTTATCGCCAGACCATGCGCTATGGCGAGAACAGCCATCAGAAGGCGGCTTTCTACACCGATGGGACAGGGCGTCCGGGTGTTGCAACCGCGATCCAGCATCAAGGCAAGGAGCTGTCTTACAATAACATTAACGACACCGATGCCGCGTTTGAACTGGTGGCGGA
>JBCBDL010000113.1:0-10797 GCA_038529695.1 Pseudomonadota bacterium
ATGGCGGCTATTGCGCCTTTGCGGTGAGCCAGGGCTACACGGCCTCCACTATCCCCGAAGCGTGGAAGATCGTTGATAACAAGCTCTACCTGAACTTTTCGCGCCGGGTTCAGCGCCGGTGGGAACGTGACATTCCCGGCCATATCGCGGCGGCCGACGCAAACTGGCCCAGCGTGCTGACGGCATAACCGGTTTGCGCGGCGCTGCGCCCGATTGCTTGCCCTCGCCTTTCTTTTCCGGCCACCAAATCTTCAGCCGGAAAGGACATCCACTTGCTGCAACCCATTGGTTCTGACATCTGGATGACCACGGGGGAGACACTGGACGTCATGGGGTTTCACTACCCCACGCGCGCCATTCTTATCCGGCTTTCTGACGGGTCGCTTTTTTTCTGGTCGCCCGTCACACTGACGAGGGATTTGAAGACCGCGATCGATACGCTTGGACCGGTGACGCAGCTTGTCGCGCCAAACAGCCTGCACCATCTGGCATTGTCGGACTGGCAATCGGCCTATCCCGATGCAAAGCTGCATGGTACAGCTGCCTTGAGACAGAAGCGGCCCGATTTGCGGTTTGACGCAACACTCGGTGCCAAAGCTGACGCAGCCTGGCAGGATGTCATCGAACAGGTCGTTCTGGAAAACCGCATCACGACAGAGGTCGTCTTTTACCACAAGCCAAGCCGCAGCACGATATTTACGGATATTCTGCAACAATTCCCGCCGGGTTTTCACACAGGCTGGCGCGCGCTCGTTGCAAGACTTGACCTGATGACCGGCACCCGCCCGCAAGTCCCGCGCAAATTTCGCCTTGGCTTTACCAGTCGGCGGGCCACACGCGACCGCATAGGCCAAATTCAGAACTGGCCAACGGACAACCTGATCATCGCACATGGGGATCCGGTTTTGGGTGATGGCCAGACAGCGCTCGACAATGCCTTTGCATGGCTGATGAAATAAGCCTCTGGCACAACACGAAAATCGACGTTACCCATGCGCGCATGATTTACGAAACCGCAGAGGATTGGCGCAACGCCCCGCAGAAACGCGTGCTGCTTTTTGCGATGTCGGGTCTGGGCAAGACCTTCCTGTCGCACATGCTGCGCGACAGTGGCGAATGGTTCCACTACTCCATCGATTATCGCATCGGCACGCGGTATATGGGCGAAAAGATCGCCGATAATGCCAAGCAAGAGGCGATGAAGGTGCCGTTCCTGCGCGACCTGCTGAGGTCCAACAGCATTTATATTGGCTCGAACATTTCCTTCGATGATCTCAAACCGATGTCGTCCTACCTTGGCAAACCTGGCGATCCGGCAAAGGGTGGCCTGGCTTGGGACGAATACACGCGCAGACAAGGCGAATTCCAAGAGGCCGAGGTCGCAGCCCTGCATGACACTGGCTATTTCATTGAACGTGCGCAGCGGCTTTATCAATACCCGCATTTCATCTGCGACACGGGTGGGTCGATCTGCGAATGGGTCGATCCGCATGATCCGAACGATCCGGTGCTGACGGATCTTGCCGCACATACTCTGATGGTCTGGATCGAAGGGACCGAGGCACATACGGCCGAACTCATCCGCCGTTTCGACAAAGAGCCCAAGCCAATGTCTTATGATCCGGCCTTTCTGCTGGCGACATGGCAGGCCTATTTGGCAGAGTTCGATGTCGCACCGGACAAGGTTGACCCCGATGATTTTATTCGTTGGGCTTTTGCCAAGGCGCTTGCGCACAGGCAGCCACGCTACGCGGCTATGGCCGACAAATGGGGCATCAAAGTCCCGCAACAGGCCGTTGAACAGGTCAAAGATACGGAGGGCTTTGTTGGCATGATCGCCGACGCCCTTGAGATGCGCAGCTAAGCCGCCTATCTCTGCCCCTCCTGATCAAGGACCCGACCAATGCCGATAAAACTGCCCGCAGCCCTGCCCGCCTATGACGTTCTGTCGAAAGAGGGCGTCATGGTGCTGGATGAAGTGACCGCCGCACGTCAGGACATCCGCCCCTTGCGGATCGCATTGCTGAACCTGATGCCCAAGAAAATCCAGACGGAGAACCAGTTCGCGCGGCTGATCGGGGCAACCCCGCTGCAGATCGAGTTTTCTTTGATCCGGATGTCGGAACACCGCACGAAAAACACCGCCGCCGAACACATGGCCGAATTCTACCGCCCCTTTGCGGAGGTGCGGGACGAAAAGTTCGACGGCCTGATCATCACCGGTGCGCCCATCGAACATCTGCCATTCGAAGAGGTCACCTATTGGGATGAACTGACCGAGGTCTTTAATTGGACGCAAACCAATGTCCATTCCACCTTTGGTGTCTGCTGGGGTGGGATGGCGATGATCAACTATTTTCATGGCGTGCAAAAGCACATCTTGGATCACAAGGCCTTCGGCTGTTTCCGGCACCGCAATACCGCCCCCGCCTCCCCCTATCTGCGCGGCTTTTCGGATGATTGCGTGATCCCCGTCAGCCGTTGGACAGAAATGCGCCAGGATGAGATCGACGCGGCACATGGCCTCAACACTCTGATCACCAGTGATGAGGCCGGGCCCTGCCTTGTTGAGGATGCGGGCCATCGCGCACTCTATATCTTCAACCATTTCGAATATGACAGTGGCACGCTGAAACAGGAATATGACCGTGACATCAGCGAAGGCACGCCGATCAACGTGCCCCTGAACTACTACCCCGATGACAATCCCGCGAATACGCCGCAAAACAGGTGGCGAAGCCATGCGCATCTTCTATATGGCAACTGGATCAATCAGATTTACCAGACCACGCAGTTTGAGTTGGACAAAATTGGCACTTAACGCACTCGCAAATACGGCAATCATTCTCGGCATCGGCGCAACGCTCACCTATTTCGGCGGAGAATACCGCGCCAACAAGGCTGAACGGACGCACGCCCCTATTGGCGAATTTGTTGAGGTGGACGGGGGGCGCGTCCACTATGTTCAGGAAGGCACCGGACCGCACTTGATCCTCCTCCATGGCGCGGGCGGCAATCTGCGTGAATTCACCTTTGATCTGATGGGTCGACTGACCGAAAATTATACAGTTACCGCTTTTGACCGGCCCGGGCTCGGCTATACGGACCGCGTGCCCGGCGTGTCGGCTGGTCTGATCGATACCGAAGGGGCCAGCCCACAGGCACAAGCGGCAATGCTGCGTCAAGCCGCGGGCAGCCTGGGTATCGAAAACCCGATTGTCGCTGGCCACAGCTTTGGCGGGATTGTTTCTTATGCCTGGGCTGTTGCAGGTCTGGACGAAGAAAGCCCCGTCAATGCGTCGGCTGTCGTGTCGCTGGCGGGGGTGACCATGCCATGGCCCGGTGATCTTGGATCCTATTACACCGTCAACGGATCGCCATTTGGGGGTGTTGTGACCATCCCGCTGATCGCCGCACTCGCCCCCGAAAGCCGCATTCAGGAAGGGATCGCGGGTATCTTCGCCCCGCAACCTGTGCCGGACGGATATGCAGACTATGTTGGCGCGCGCCTTGCGCTACGGCCCGAAACAATGCGCGCGAATATTCGTCAGGTGAACACGCTGCGCCCACATGTCGTTGACATGTCAGCGCGCTATCCAGAACTGACGCTGCCGATTGAAATACTGCATGGCGATATGGACACCACCGTCCCCATTCATGTTCACGCGCAGGAAGTCATCAAAATCGCCCCCACGGCGAACCTTACCACGCTTGAAGGGATCGGGCATATGCCGCATCAGACAAATCCCGAAGAGACAGTGGCAGCCATTGATCGCGCCGCAGAACGTGCCGGCCTGCGCTAGCGCCGCGTATACGTCCTGACGGGCACGCCCAGAAAGAACGCGATAATCCCATAGGCCCTTGCAAGCCGCAAAAGCGCGCGGCCAATGCGTTTGCGCGCAATGGGCCGCCTGACCAGCAGCATTGCCACCCCCACAACCAAACCAATCGCTCCGTAAACCAAATTGCGGATCAGCTGACCAAGCGCTTGCCGGATCATCCGCAAATAGCTGCGCCTCAGCCCCATCCGACAATGCAACCATGCAATACGGTACCATGTGCAGCGAACGCGCCATTCGCGGCGCATCCGGTGGCGCAGCGTGGCGCGTACGCCCACCCAGTCTTCGAAAACAACTGCATCGGGCCATGAGGCAGGCACCAACCCGTATTGCAGTTCGGCACGCAGCAAAAATTCCGAATCTTCGCCCCCACTTTCATTAAACGCAGGATCAAAGCGAAGACCTGGACCGTGTGCCGGGTCGAACATATCGCGGCGCAGAGCGAAGTTTCCCGCAGCGTAAACGGATGGTCGCCTGCCGTGCTTTCGAACAGAAAACTGCATCGGCGGAACATAAGGGCTCAGGCTCTCGTCATGTACAAATTGACAGGGCCCCAGCAGGATTGGTCGCCCCAGCGCCTTCATGCCAGTGATGAATTGCGCCAACCAATCCTCGGCGACCCATTCGTCGTCATCAACCCCGATAAACCAGTCGGCACCGCGACTTGCTGCCTCATCCAAAACGCGATTGCGCGCGTGAACCAGACCAACCCGGCCCTCATGCACAACCTCGATTGGAAAGGGTCCACCAAGATCATGCAGCGCTGATTGAACCTGCGGATGATCGTTGTTGTCGACAATCAGCAACGAAACGTCATGATCGCGGGGGACCTGCTGCAGCAAAATGCTGTCGATCAATCGCCGCAGCAAGGCGTCGCGCCCGCGCGTGCATATCCCGATCACGATCCGCGTCGATGTGGTATTCACGTCCAATCTATTCCGACCCTTCAGTGGGATTTGCGCAACACGACGCATCGCAAAGCGTCGGCCCCGGCCAGAGCATGACATTTCGCAATCATCGAAGCACGCCACGATTTGGCAAGCACCGCAATGCTGAATTGCGCTTGGCCACCGAAACCCCCATATATACCCAACGGAAGATCGGGAGAGTTTTCATGGATTTACCCTTTGACGGCGGGATCAGCCGCTTCGCCAAAGAGGAAGCGCCGGACGATGTGCAAAAGGCCATCAAAGACGCCCGAAAAAACGATATCCTGAACCCGACCTACCCTTACGAAGCGCGCTGGGACAGGGATGACTACGAAACCGCATTGGCCGACCTTCAGATCGAACTCGTCCGGATGCAAGCCTGGGCCCGCGATACGGGCCAGCGTATCGCCATCGTCTTTGAAGGCCGTGATGCAGCTGGCAAAGGCGGCACGATCAAACGCTTGCGTGAAAACCTCAACCCGCGCGGGGCAAAGCTTGTGGCGCTGTCGAAACCGACCGAGGTTGAAGCCGCCCAATGGTATTTCCAGCGCTACATCGCCCACCTGCCAGCCAAGGGCGAAATCACGATTTTTGACCGGTCGTGGTATAACCGAGGCGTTGTCGAACATGTCTTCGGCTTTTGCACGCCACAGCAGCGTGAAAGTTGGTTCAAACAGGTTCCAGAATTCGAACATATGCTGGTCGATGAAGGCATCAAGCTTTTCAAAATCTGGCTGAATGTCGGCCAGGCGACGCAGCTCAAACGGTTCCTTGACCGCGAAAACGACCCACTCAAACAATGGAAACTCAGTTGGATTGACGTCGAAGGGCTCGCGAAATGGGATGCCTACACGGATGCGATCGGCGAAACGCTCGATCGCACCCATAATGAGGAAGCGCCGTGGACCATCATTCGCTCTGACGACAAGCGCCGCGCCCGTGTGAATGCAATCCGCAGCGTGTTGTGTGACCTGGATTACACGTACAAGGACAGGCGCGCGCTGGGCGAGGTAGATAACAAAGTCGCAGGAGGCCCCGACCTCTGGCATGCCTAAACGTGGCTATCATCACGGCAATCTGCGCACAGCCCTCATCGACGGGTGTCTGACACTGATCGAAAAGCGTGGACCAACGGGGTTCACCCTCTCAGAGGCCGCGCGCGAGGCCGGTGTCACCCCGGCAGCTGTCTATCGCCATTTTGAGGGCCGTGAAGACCTGATCGCCGCTGCTGCCCAACAGGGCTATGAGATGTTCGGCGACCTGATGGAGCACGCCTATAACGATGGCCAGCCCTCTGCCCTGTCCGCGTTTGAGGCGACAGGTCGCGCCTATCTGGCTTTTGCCAACAAATATCCTGGCTATTATATCGCGATGTTTGAAAGTGGGATTTCAATCAACCGCACACCTGAACTGCACAATGTCGCCACCCGTGCCATGGGGGTCCTCGAAAAAGCCGCGACCGAACTCAGCCAGCACATTCCAGAAGAAAAGCGCCCCCCACCCCAGATGTTCAGCGCGCATATCTGGGCGATGTCGCACGGGGTGGTTGAACTCTTCTCACGCTCCAATCCCGGCACCAAAAGCCCGTTTCCGCCCGAAGACTTGCTTGAGACCGGGATCGGGATTTATCTGCGCGGCCTCGGCCTGATCGAACCCGACAGCTAAAAGCACCGTCATGGACAGCAGATTTGCCGTTTTCTTTTTCATCATGGGCGGTTTGGACACCTATCTGAACGATTGCCCGACCGATTGTGCGCAGCAAAGCGATGCCCCTGCCCGCATCAGCCTGCAAGCTAGCGAAACATACTTCCAGCGAGAAGTGATCGGCGAAGAGATCTACGCAACTTATGACCTGCCCACACGCTATGGCGCCTTTCAACCCACTTTCGGGGCCAGTCTGACCAACGACGATGATTTCTGGATCGGCGCAGGCGGCAAATGGACCACCGAACGTGTCGCAGGCGGGCCAATTTTCATCGAGTTGTCGCTGATGCCCGGTCTTTATGTGCGCGGCGATGGGCCGGATCTGGGCTTTCCCCTGCAGTTTCGCGGCGCGTTAGGGGCTGGCGTCAAACTCGGCGACACATCAAGCCTCACGGTGTTTTTCGATCATCGTTCAAACGCAAATGCAACAGAGCTTAACCCCGGCATTGAAACGCTTGGCATTCGGTATTCATACACGTTTCAATGATTACTGCGGCGCGTTTCGTCGACGGACAAACCTTGGTTTCACCGCGTATTATGTGAAATTTTTGTAACGTTCACTTTAAAGTGAGCAGCAGTATACCTATGTATACATCAAAGGAGGACAGATGATCGAAGCATTTTTGACACCACAAGCCTATCCATTTTCCATCGCCCTTTGCGTTGTGCTGGGGCTCTTTCTTCTCGAAATTATTTCATTGATCCTGGGTGGCAGTATCATGGCCATCGGATCAGATGCGCCGGATGTCGATCTGGACCTGGATGCGGATTTTGACATCGATATCGATGCGGATGCCGATCTTGATATCGAAGCCGATGTTAACGCTGGCGCGGCCCCTGCCGGGCTGCTGGGTTGGCTGGGCATTGGCGAGGTGCCCGTGCTGATCTGGCTTGTCTCCTTCCTGACGATTTTCGGCCTGACCGGCCTTGTGATCTTGAATACAGGCGCGGCGCTGACAGGCCTCACCATCCCGCTTGCCATCAGCGTACCCTTGGCCACCGCCGTTGCAATCTATTGTGCACGCTTCATCGCGCGGGTTGTGGCCACGATCATGCCCAAAACCGAAAGCACCGCGATGCGCGCCCGGTTTCTGGGTGGCCACCATGGCACCATTACCCAAGGCACCGCCAAGCGCGGCAGCCCGGCTGAGGCCAAGATCAAAGACCGGCACGGCAACATCCATTACCTGCGGGTCGAACCGCTGGAGGATGATGTGGAAATCCCCCAAGGGCGGGACGTTCACGTGATCCGCAAACGCGACGGCATGTTCTTTGTCGTCGACATCACAACGTAACCGCAACCAACCAAACAACTTTCTCTAACAAAGGAGACGTAAATGGATCTGCAATCCATACTCATCATTGCGGCCGCAATCATCGGCCTCTTCATCTTCATCGGCCTGATCATGGCCCGGCTTTACAGGCGTTCCACGCGAGAGGTGAGCCTTGTCAAAACAGGCTCCGGCGGGCGCAAGGTCATCATGGATGGCGGCACGATCGCGATCCCGTTCCTGCATGAAATCTCATACGTGAACATGAAAACCCTGCGGTTGGAGGTGCACCGCAAAGACGATGCCTCGCTGATCACGCGCGACCGGATGCGGGTCGATGTGGGCGTGGAATTCTACGTGTCGGTCAACGCGACCGAAGACGGGATCAGCCGTGCGGCCCAAACGCTGGGTGACCGGACATTCAACGTCGATCAGCTGCGCGAGATGATCGAGGGTAAGCTGGTCGACGGCCTGCGGTCTGTGGCTGCCCGCATGTCGATGGATGAACTCCACGAAAACCGCTCTGAATTCGTGCAGGAGGTGCAGAACGCCATTTCCGAGGACCTCTTGAAGAACGGTCTCGAACTGGAATCGGTCTCGCTGACCGCACTCGACCAAACCTCGTTCGACGCGCTGGACGAGAACAACGCCTTTAACGCGGTCGGTATGCGCAAACTGGCCGAGGTGATTGCGACCTCAAAGAAAGAGCGCGCAACCATTACCGCCGAGGCTGACGTGGCCGTCCGTCAGGCGGAAATGGAAGCCGAGCGCCAGAAATACGAAATTGAACGTGCGCAGGAAGAGGCAAAGATCGCGCAGATCAAACAGATCGAGATCCTGCAGGCCGAACAAGAGGCCGAGATTGCGCGGAACAAGGAAATCTCGGATCAGGCCAAGGAAAAGGCCCGGATCGAAAAGGAACGTGAAATCCGCGCCGCAGAGATTGAACGCGAACGTGTGATCCGCGAAGCCGAAATCGCGAATGAGCGTGAATTGGAGGTCGCCGATCAGGACCGCCAGATCATCATCGCGCAAAAGTCCGAGGAAGAAAGCCGCGCCCGTGCATCCGCCGACACCGCCCGCGCGGAGGCCAAGAAAGCGCAAGAGGCGATCGAAACCGCTCGCGCCGTGGCCGAGGCTGACCGGGCCAAGCAGATCGCCCTGATCGAAGCCACGAAAGAGGCAGAGCGTCAGGCCACCGCGATCCGTCTGGCAGCCGAGGCCGAAAAGAACGCCGCCGCCGACCGTGCCGCTGCCCTTCGCGAAGAAGCGACTGCCGATGCAGACGCGCTCACCATCCGCGCCGAGGCCAAGAAGAGCGACATGCTGGCCGAGGCCGAAGGTCGCCATGCGATTGCGGGTGCGGAAAACGCGCTGAGTGCAGAAATCATCAAGATGAAGCTCGACATCGCGCGGCTTGAGGCTCTGCCTGCCATCGTGGCCGAAATGGTCAAGCCTGCCGAGAAGATCGACAGCATCAAGATCCACCAGGTCACCGGCATGAACGGCGCGTCAGGTGGCGAAGGCACACCCGGTGCCCCGGTCAACCAAGCCCTCGACAGCATCATGGGCATGGCTCTGCAGATGCCGGCAATGAAAAAGCTGGGCGAGGAACTGGGCCTGAGCATGGAGGGCGGCCTGGCCGAGGTGACAGGCAACGCCTACCCTGCCCCGGCGCAAAAGGATGACGCCATCCCCGCACCGCAAGCTGAGGTGATCGACACGCCCAAGACAAACGGCGCGACACCCGCCCAGTAGTTGGATCAGCGCCAAGACCTCCAAGCCGCCCACACATGCTGGGCGGCATTCTTGTTTCAGGGGAATTGCAGTATGGCCCAAGGACAGAAGCCCTGCTAAGCCGCCCTTCGTTCAAGACGCAGCGAATGAAGCGAAGAGCGCAAATCAGAAGTTTGGTGAGCATCTGTCAAGTGCGCGGCAGCGTTGTTAGGATGCTGAGAGCGAAGCACAAGACTGACAGGAGTAAATTGGATGGGTGTTTCTAAGTTTGCCGCGTTGACAGCATCTGTTCTTTCTGGATGCTCAGCCGCTTTGTTCCCTCCAATCGCGACGGACAGAACCGGCTACTCCGACGCATGGTATTATGAACGCCTAACGCCATACTACACGAATAATATCTATTTCGAGCCGAGGGTGCATCTACGCGCTGTGAATGAACTAGTTGGCATTCCAGTGGTTTTTGAGAATGGCTTTCATGGGCATGCTGACGTTTTGAGACCTGACATTGAGCTGTTCTTCGCTGCCCCCGTCACGAGCATCGACGACCGCATAGAACTGGCGCGACGAGCTGTAGAAATTACTTGTCCATCGACAGACCTGATGGACATCGCCAGCAAAGTTGAATTCTCTGGCGAAACCTATGTTGTATTAGTGGGCTTGCCTTGCGTAGGTCATGCAGGCCAGTAAACTGCAATGTGACAACGGCAGCTTCGTCCCGCATAGCCGCCACAAGTGTCTTTAATCCAAATGTCCGTTGTGGCGGTTGAATAAGCGCTTTGATCGATAACCTAGAGTGCCATCGCATCTCTGCCCGACAGCCGATCCCTTAAGCGCTCACCGGCTCCCATAACTCAATCGGGTTGCCTTCCGGGTCATGGATGCGCGCAAAGCGCCCGATCCCATCAATATCGTCCCGGCGCCCGATCTCGATGCCCGCCGCCTCAAGCTGGGCGACCATCGCATCCAGATCGCGCACGCGGAAATTCAGCATCCACTGCTGATCGATCCGTCCGAAATAGTCGGTAGCCTCTGCAAATGGCGCGAAGACGGTTGGTCCGGCCTCTTGCATCCACGGCTGACCTTCGGCGTCCTGCGGGACGGGATCGATGCCAAGTGTGTCATGATACCACGCTGCCAGCGCGGCGGGATCTTTGGCGCGGAAAAACACGCCGCCAATTGCTTCGACTTTTTCCATTCTGATACTCCCTGTCTTTCACACCAACGCACACGCCTCGGCCACCATCGGCATAGCGCATTCAATTCATACACCATTCAGGTTCTTACACCGAACTGGCCGTCAACCACCCAAAACCGCAC
>JBCBDL010000114.1:0-10795 GCA_038529695.1 Pseudomonadota bacterium
TGGGGTTCACGAGGCCCAGTTCCATCGCCTGCGCGACAGTGAAGATCTTGAATGCAGAGCCCAGTTCGTAAACGCCCTGCACCGCGCGGTTGAACAGCGGGCTGTCGGATTGGTCCCCTTCGGTCAGCACACGCGGGCGGTTGTTGGGGTCGAAATCAGGGAGCGAGACCATGGAGATGATCTCGCCCGTGTGGATGTCCATCAGGACGGAGGCGGCACCTTTGGCATTCATGATCGACATGCCGCCTGCGAGCACCTGTTCGGCAGCGGCTTGCACTGTCAGATCAAGCGAAAGCTGTAGCGGCGCCCCTTCGTTGGCGGGATCGCGGAGGTAGGCGTCGAATTTACGTTCGACACCGGCGACGCCGATGACCTCAGCACTGGCGACACCTTCGCGGCCATAGCTGGCGCCACCAAGGATATGAGCGGCGATAGGGCCGTTGGGGTAAAGCCGCATTTCGCGGGGGCCAAACAGCAAGCCGGGGGAGCCAATGTCGTGGACGGCTTGCATCTGTTCGGGGCTGATCTGACGCCGGACCCAGAGGAATTTGCGGTCGCCGGTGAAGTCCTTGAGCAATTCATCGGCGTCGAGCTCGGGGAAGATTTTGGCGAGCTCTGTCGCGGCATGTTCGGGATTGATCATGTCGCGTGGATGGGCATAGAGCGAGTGGGTGGCGAGGTTTGTCGCAAGAATACGCCCGTTTCTGTCAACGATATCAGAGCGTTGGCCGATGATTGGGTTGCCAACCGCAGACGCGCGCGGCTCTTCGGGGATCGAAGACGCCAATGCACCCATGCGCATGCCGATCACGCCGAAGGCGCAGAAAAATGCAAGGCCCAGCACCAACAACCGCCCCTCGGCCCGTTGACGTTGTTTGTCAGCCATTTCCTCGTGCCGTTTGCGGCGGTTCTCGGCCTCGATCGCGGCGGGGTCTTCACCCTTGGCGCGCGCCTTGAGGATGCGGGCGAGTGGGCGGAGCGGCGTGCGCGTCATAGGTCATTCTCCATCTCGGCCAGCTGCTCTGCAGAAAGCTCGATGGGGTTGATGATGGGCGCGATGGGCGGGATCGGGTAGATGATCTGATCGACGGCACCAAAGGCGTCGGGCATGAGTGGGAGGAGACCGAGCCGGTCAAAGTTCAGATCAGCAAGGTCGGCCAGTCGGTCGGGGCGGTTGAGATACGCCCATTCGGCGCGCAACATGCCCAGCCGTTCATGGGCTGCGCCGATTTGCGCGTGAAGTTGCCGTACTTCTTTGATCGCTGCTTGGGTTTTGTAGTTTTCCTGATAGGCCCAAAACGCCAGCCCCATCACGACCAGAGCGGCGAAAACATAAAACAAGCCACGCATTTACCTGCCCCCCTTCTTTTTCTTCATTGGCATGCCCAGTGCTGCCGGATCGATATCTTCTGCTGGCGCGTCGGTCCGGATCGCCACGCGGAGTTTGGCGGAGCGCGCCCGTGGGTTTTCAGCCAGTTCCACCGCATCCGGGCCGATGGCTTTGCGTTTTTCGATGCGCCATGCGGGTGTGATCTGAACGGTCTCTGGCGCATAACGGTTGGCGTTTGCCACGTTGCCGGACCGCGCAGCGAGGAAGCGTTTGACCATCCGGTCCTCTACCGAATGGAAGGTCACCACGGCCAGTTTTCCGCCCGGTTTCAGCGCGCGTTCGGCGGCCATCAGGCCAGCAGCCAGTTCGTCATATTCGTTGTTTACGGCAATCCGCAGCGCCTGGAAGGTACGCGTCGCAGGGTGCGATTGTCCGGGTTTGGCGCGCGGCAGGCAGCTTTCGACAACCTTGGCGAGTTCCAAGGTCGTCGAAAGAGGGCGAGCGGCCAGAATGGCTTTGGCGATGCGGCGCGAGGCGCGTTCTTCGCCGTAAAGGTAAATGATATCAGCGAGTTCCGCTTCGTCTGCTTCGTTGCAGATATCGGCGGCGGATCGTCCTTCTTGGCTCATCCGCATGTCCAGCGGACCGTCGCGCATGAAGGAAAAGCCGCGTTCAGCGATATCGAGCTGCATGGAACTGACACCGAGATCAAGGACGACACCGTCGAGATCCTGGCCATATTCGTCGAGCTTGGAGAACACGCCCGCGACGGTTTCGATCCGGTCGCCATAATCCCCGATCCAGTCGGCGGCCATCTCAAACGCCAGCGGATCACGGTCCACACCGATGACTTTCGCAGCACCCGCTGCAAGCAATTCACGCGTATAGCCGCCATTCCCGAATGTGCCATCCAGCCAAACCCCAGAGACGGGCGAAACCGCTGCGATGAGCGGTCGGATCAGAACGGGTATATGGGGTGAGGTGGTCGCGGCAGCAGACATGGCACCCTACTCATCCAAGAGGATGAGCGGATCAAAGTCATCCTCCTGTTCATCTAGCCAGCCTTTGAGCGTGTCACCCACCTGTTCGGTGAATGTCTCGGACTTCCAAATCTCGAAATGATCGCCAACGCCGCGAAAATACAGATCACCATCCTTCAACCCCAGCTTTTGGCGCTGGCGGATGGGCATGACGGTGCGCCCGTCCTTGTCGACCTCTAGCTTGATCGATTGGCCGATATACAGATGCGACAGCTTTTTCTTGTTCGGGTTGCCACGTGGCATGGCGTTGATCTGGTCGATCAGCGCGGTGAATTCTTTCACCGTATACCCGTGCAGTTCATTCTTCAGGTGATCGCCGTAAAGAAGATACATGCGCGGGGAAAGGCCTGTCGTCCAGTCAGGGTCACCGGCTTCGAGCACACGACGAAAATCGGCCGGGATCGACATGCGCCCCTTGCCGTCCACCTTTTGGGTGTGTTCGCCTGTAAAACTCAGAACCACTGTCCCTCGGTCCCTCACTTCCCCCCAAAACGTGCCCTTTAAAGTGAAAACGACGGGTTGATCTGCTGCCACTGATCAACCCGCCGCCCTCGTCCCATCATCTGGGAAGTCCGACTGCGCGTGCCACCTGGGGGGATGTCTGCTCGCTCACGCGCCGGATCTAGTTTCGGTAAGGGCGTAGCCTGTATGAAACCTGGCTTTGCCGGTGGGGTTCTTGGCGCCCCGTTGAAGTCTTGGTCGTCCTTACCGTGCGACAGTTGTGGCATCACTTGGCTCACCGATCAACAACTTTTTGGGAATTTATGGTACTACATGGTGTTCTGAGGGATGGCCAAAAACAAGATATGGGGTTCTATATCGACGATTCCGTATATTTGTTGGGCTTTTTACGTGTATAGACACAATATGTAGTGATGAATGCCAGAATTCAAAAGCACTCGCATGATCGGATTTTTGCCGGATAATTGGATAATCTGGGCGTCAATGATCGCATCATGGCAATAAATATCGGCCGCCATACGCTATATTTTGAGCAAATGTGATTCGAATTTCGACTTGATTCCATGATTTCCCGGCACCTTCATATTTGACCGCTTCTTGCGCCGTCGGTCACAATCATCGAATATCGGGCTGACGTGTTCGTTGGTGATCTGTTGTGTGCAATCTGTATTCCCTGACCAAAGGCCAAGCCGCCATTCGCGCGCTTTTTGACGGGATCACGGACAAGACCGGCAATTTGGAACCGACCCCCGCCGTCTATCCTGACTACGCGGCACCGGTTGTCGCCAATACCGCCAATGGGCTTGCACTGAGCAAAATGCGGTGGGGCATGCCCTCGCCCCCAACGGTGCTAAGGGGCAAGAGGGCGGATAAGGGGATCACGAATATCCGCAACACGGCCTCCCCGCATTGGCGGCGTTGGCTTGGCCCGGACCACCGCTGCGTGGTGCCGTTTACAGCCTTTTCGGAGTATCAGGCGGGTGTTGGCCCGAAATGGTTCGCCTTGGATGTGGATCAGCCCCTCGCCTTTTTTGCAGGTATCTGGACCGCCTGGACATCTGTTCGCAAAGTAAAGGACGGGGAAACAACAGACGATGTGTTCGGCTTTCTGACGACCGCACCGAATGAAACGGTTGGCCGGTATCACCCCAAGGCGATGCCCGTGATCCTGATTTCATCCGAAGCGGTGCATCATTGGCTGACGGCACCAGCCGATCAGGCGCTGCGTCTGCAACGCACCTTGCCCGACAGCATGATGCGCGTCGTGGATGGCCCGCTTTAGATCAATGCCTTGTACATGATATGCGCGGCAACCATGCGTTGCTGTGGATGATCAAAGGCTTCAGGGATCGTACCGATGGTTTCAAAACCCAATCTGTGCCAAAGCCGAACGGCACCGGCATTGCTGGCCAGCACGAAATTGAATTGCATGGCTTTGTAGCCTAAGGCACGCGCCTCGGATTGGCTATGTTTGCACATTTGCGCGGCGAGACCCTGCCCGCGCGCTTCGGGCGCCACGATGTATCCGCAGTTGCAGATATGTGCCCCGCCGCCGGGTTGGTTGGTTTTGATGTAATAGGTGCCCAAGATATTGTCTGCATCTTCAGCCACGTAGGTCGCTTTGGCTTGTCCCATCCAATAGTCTTGCGCGGCGTCCTTACTGATGTCCGGATCAACCGCATAAGTATCCGCTGCCCTGAATACGTCGCGCAGATGCGGCCAGATAGAGTCGAAATCCGCAGCCTTCGCTCGTCGGATGATCACGCCATACCGCCAGCGATGAACCGCTTTGCCAGTTCGCGATAGGCATCAGCCATGGGGCTGTCACCTGCGGCGATAGGTGTCCCGCCATCCCCGGCCAGCCGCGTGTCCAGATCGATAGGCAACGACCCCAGTAGCGGGACGCCGATTCGTTCCGCCTCTGCCGCAACGCCACCATGGCCGAAAATATGCGCCTCGTGGTCGCATTTGGGGCAGTGGAAGGTCGACATGTTTTCAATCAGGCCAAGGACCGGCGTATTCAGATTGTTGAACATATCCAGTGCCTTGCGCGCATCAATCAATGCCACGTCCTGCGGCGTGCTGACGACGATGGCCCCTGTCAGGTGAGTTTTCTGACAAAGCGTCAGTTGCACGTCACCGGTGCCGGGGGGCAAATCGACGATAAGCACGTCCAACTCACCCCATTGCACCTGGCCGAGCATCTGCTGCAACGCGCCCATCAGCATCGGACCACGCCAGACCACGGCCTTGTCAGGGTCCACCATGAAACCGATGGACATCACGGTGACGCCGTGGGCCTGCAGCGGGATGATGGTTTTGCCATCTGGGCTGCCGGGGCGTTTGTTGACACCCATCATGCGCGGTTGCGAGGGGCCGTAGATATCCGCGTCCAGCAGCCCGACTCGCCGCCCTTGGCGGGCCAGTGCGACGGCGAGGTTGGATGACACGGTCGATTTACCCACACCCCCTTTACCGGATCCGATGGCAAGGATGCGGTCAACGCCCGAGACTTTGGCCGGTCCGGCCTGTGGCGTGGGGTGCCGCCCGATCTTGAGCGACGGCGGTTGCGGTGGTTTTGGTGCCGGTCCGTGGGCGGTCAGGACAACCGACGCTGTCTCCACTCCGGGTAGGCTGCTGACCAATTGTTCTGCGGCGCGGCGTATGCCTTCCATCTTTGCAGCCTCGCCCGGATCAGCGGCTTCAATGACAAAACGCACCGTGCCGTCATCGATTTGCAACGCCCGCACCATGTCCCGCGACACAAGGTCATCGCCGCCGGGCAGTGTGAGTCGTGACAGCGCGCCTAATATTTCATCGCGGGTAATGGGCATAATTCGACCTCAGCTTTGTAAAACGACCAAATTCTGCACATGATCTGGCATGTTTTGGGCAATGCGCAAGTCTTCGCCTTAACACGCACAGAAATGCGACAAGTTGATGACGTTAGGTCAGTAATGCTTATGCATTTTCTGCATAGCAGCGTTGCTTAATCGACCATTGTGCAAGTGCAGCATTCTCCTACATGCTAGTCGCAACAAGAGAAGAGATTTGCTGCCCAAGCAAAGATGAGATGAGCATATGACCTACAACACTAACACTGCGACTGGTACGTTTTCGTTTGCACAGCGTTTTGCAGCGCTGCAGCACGACGTGGCCGAAAAGCTTGCCAAACGTAAAGTATACCGCACGACACTGAACGAATTGCGTGAATTGTCCGACCGAGACCTGAATGATTTGGGTCTGAGCCGGTCAATGATCAAGGGTATCGCGCTGGAAGCCGCATACGGCAAGTAAGTTTTCAAGGATCGGATCTGCTGCCTCCTCCCAAAAAGGGCAGATCTGAAAGACCCCGCGCTCTCTCCTCCTCCCTGAGCATGGGGTCACCAATAAGGTGGCGGCATCCACCTCCTCCCGGATGCCGCCACTTTGACACCAGTTTCGGAGCCGCCCACCTCCTCCCGGGTTGGAACCGATAAAATCGCTGAAGGCGCTCACCTCCTCCCGAGCAAGATCAGCGAAGACGCGTCCCGCTCACCTCCTCCCTGAGCAGGCGGGCGCTGACAATAAAGACGGTCATGCCCACCTCCTCCCGGGCATGGCCGTTTTTTGTTGGCCTAATAGATGCTGACCGCGTCCGCGACCTAATTTGCGAAGCGGTAATCCCAAAATATGGCGGCGGTAATTTCAGCTTTGAGCGATGACGGACATGAAACGCGCCGCCCCTCGGGGGGCGACGCAAAGCATAAGCCCCAACTGCACAGATAACTGCGCGGGGTCTCAGAAAGGCGACGTGGTCCTATGACGGCGCGTATGGCAGCGATGAGTGATGCAAGTTAATCTTCAACTGCCCTGCATCATCCATGACATATCCAAATGAGTATTCCACCTTGGTTTCTGTGCCGTCGGGCCCGGTGAAGTAATAGTTGCCCATCGCGATGGCCGCATCTTCGGTTGTAAAGATGCCATTGTTCTCCCAACGCACATTCGTCCAACCCCTGATCGCGAAGCCGGTATCTTCAGTTCCTTCGCTGCCGATAAAATAACTCAATGCCTGATCAAAGTCTTCGCGGAACTGATCATCTGCCGCCAGCGTGGGTTTGAACATCACGTCTGTCATTCCGTAAGCGTAAAGGTTGTTGATATGTGCAGTTGCACGAGCGGCGTAGTCACCGCCAGTCGTGTGTGTTTCAGAGATGGCAACAATGCCTTCGCCCCAGGCAGTCTGCGCGTCAATAACGGCCTGTTCCGAAATCATGTCTGCAGCAGCAGCACCAGCGATAAGTGCCATAGACATGCCTGCGAAAACGGTGTGTTTGGTGATCATAATCTCATCTCATTTCAGGAGCGTTTTCATGATCAAAGCCTCCTGGCGCCCCAGTCCAGCAGACTTTGGCACACAGACTCATCTCTGCATGCATGATTTCTAAGGGACATCGGACCTTAGCTGATGCGGCGGGTCATTTCTGTTGTCTCCGACATCACAGGTCTTACGCGTGACGCCTTTGCTTTATTCAACCAAACAGCGAAAAAAGCAGAGGGCCAAGCGGGTGGGCCGTCGCGCCGTGCCTGTCACGGCAAGTGGCGCGGGCAAAAGACGCACTCTAGGTGACAGCCGTGGAAACCAATCCAATTATCATATGCCTACCCCCGCACATCTTTGGGCGAGCCCATCACCATATAACTGGTGATCGATCGGACATGGGGCACGGTGCCCAGAATATCTGTGTGAAACGCCTTATACGCTGGCAAATCGGTCACCTCGACCCGCAGGATGTATTCGAACGCGCCAGCAACGTTGTGACATTCGGTCACCTCATCAGCCTGTTGCATGGCCTGTTCAAACCCGGTTTGTGCCGCTTTGGTGTGCTCTGCCAACCCTACCGCAACATAGACAACGTAAGCCCGCCCGGTCTGGGCAGGGTCCAGCCGCGCGCGATATCCTTTGATAACACCATTGCGTTCAAGCTCTTGTACGCGGCGCAGGCAGGCCGAAGGTGATAACCCGACCCGCTCAGCCAGTTGCAGATTACTGATCCGCCCGTCGACAGACAGCTCGCGCAATATCTTGCTGTTGATATGATCCTCGACACTCATTTATTGTGAGTTTAGGCGGATTAGTCGCTGTATAGCAATTTCATTGTGTCGATTTCCGCGTATTGTTGCGCAATGAGTTATGACATCCTGATTGCCCTGATCGGCTTTGCCTTTGCCAGTTCCATCACGCCGGGACCCAACAACCTGATGCTGATGGCGTCGGGGGCCAATTACGGGCTGCGCCGGACGGTGCCGCATATGCTGGGCATTTCGCTGGGCCATGCGTTTATGGTTGTGATGGTCGGCATCGTGTTGCTGCGCATGTTCGAAGCCTACCCGGTGCTCAACATCGTCCTGAAAGTGCTGAGTGCGGCCTATATGCTGTGGCTCGCCTGGAAGATCGCGAATGCGGTGGCACCGGAGGCGCAAAACGTGACAGGCAAACCGTTCACCTTTCTGCAGGCGGCAGCGTTTCAATGGGTGAACCCCAAGGCGTGGTTCATGGCGATTACCGCGATCAGCGCTTACGCACCGCAGAATATCGGGGTGCTTTTCGGATCGTTGCTGGTGGCGACCGTGTTTTCTGCGACCAATCTGCCATCCGTGACCGTTTGGGCCTGGATGGGGGTGCAGGTACGCAAGTGGCTTGGCACAGCTCGCCGATTACGGGTGTTTAACATGACGATGGCCGTGCTGCTTGTCGTATCACTTTATCCGATGCTGACACACTAGGTTAAGGTGGTCATAAAGGATGTATGACCGAGTATGACAAGATGCTGGCAGGGGAGCCGCATTGCGGACTTGATCCTGAAATTCGCGCACTTGCCGCAGCGCGGGTGGCGAAGAAAGCGGCGTTGGACGCAGTCGCGCCAGATGACGTTGACGACCAATTGGCTGCGATGCGCGCGCTTTTTGGCAGTGTCGCAGGACCATGTGTCATCACGCCACCATTCTTCGTGGATTTTGGCACTCATGTGCATTTGGGCAAATGGGTTTTCGTGAATGCTGGAGCAACATTTCTGGACAGCAATACGATCACAATTGGGGATCATGCGGCCCTTGGCCCGAATGTGCAGTTGATCACGGCGAGCCATCCGAAACGGCCAGAGGACCGCATTTTGCCAAAGCCAGGCGGGGTGCCGCCCTTTGACGTGATCAATATCGCGAAACCGATTGTGGTCGGGTCATATGCGTGGATTGGCGCTGGTGCGATTGTCATGCCGGGCGTTACGGTCGGGGATGGGGCGATTGTAGGGGCCGGAGCGGTCGTGACCAAAGATGTGCCAGACCGCATGATTGCCGTTGGCAACCCGGCCCGCGTAATTGGCGCTGTAAGTGATCCGTAGAGGAAATCAAATTTTGCCAAATTTGATTTCCTTGGGAGATTTTTCGTCACGAAAAATCTTTACCCCCTAAAACGGCACGTCATCCGCCTGCGCGGCATTCACAATGAACTTCGCCACGACATTCTTGGACCCGGCCTTGTCGAATTCGATCTGCAGCTTGTCACCTTCGATCCCGATGACTTCGCCATAGCCGAATTTCTGGTGGAACACCCGGTCGCCTTCGGTAAATGCGCTGACTGCATCCATGTCGATGGTCATGTTGCGCGCCTCGCTGGGTTGCGACATGCCCCGGTGCTGCCCCTTTGACTGCAGCCTGCGCCAGCCGGGGGAGTTATAGACATTCGCCTCAGCTGCCCGTTCATGCAGGTCTGACCGTAGACCACCTGCAATTGCGGGTGACGCGCTGGCCGACATCCCCGCCGCACCGTAGCCACCACCGTAAAGGCCGGGCGGGGTCAGGACCTCCACATGGTCTTCGGGCAATTCGTCGATGAAGCGGGACGGCATTTGCGACTGCCATTGCCCGTAGACGCGGCGGTTCGCAGCGAAGGAAATCGTGCACAACTCCTCGGACCGTGTGATGCCGACATAGGCGAGCCTGCGTTCCTCTTCGAGGCCTTTCAGGCCGCTTTCATCCATAGAGCGTTGCGAGGGGAAGAGGCCATCCTCCCACCCCGGCAGGAAGACGGCTGGGAATTCGAGGCCCTTGGCCGCGTGCAGGGTCATAATGCTGACCTTCTCGCCCGGCTCATCGCTTTCGTTGTCCATGATCAGGCTGACATGTTCGAGGAAACCCTGCAGATTCTCGAAATTCTCAAGCGCTTTGACGAGTTCCTTGAGGTTTTCGAGCCGCCCCGGTGCTTCCGGCGTTTTGTCGTTTTGCCAAAAGCCGGTATAGCCGCTCTCGTCCAAAATCATCTCGGCCAGTTCGACATGCGTATCTGCTTCTGCCCGTACCTGCCCGGCCCAGCGGTCGATACTTGCCACCAGAATGGTCAGTTCTTTCAGGCCCTTACCGCCCAACAGTTTGCCCTGACAGCACAGCCGCGCGCCTTCGACCAGCGATACGCCGTTACTGCGCGCCGTGCGCTGAATCGTCTGCACCGCCTTGTCACCCAGGCCGCGTTTGGGCGTGTTCACGATCCGCTCGAATGCCAGATCATCCTCAGGCGAGACGGCGAGGCGGAAATAGGCCATCGCATCCCGGATCTCCATCCGTTCATAGAAACGCGGGCCGCCGATCACGCGATACGGCAGGCCGATGGTCAAGAAGCGGTCTTCAAAGGCGCGCATCTGGTGCGAAGCGCGGACGAGGATCGCCATTTTTTCGAGGCTAATGGGCGCCATGCCTCTTGTGCCGCGCTGCATCGCCTCGATTTCTTCACCAATCCAGCGAGCCTCTTCCTCGCCGTCCCAATGGCCGATCAGGCGGACCTTTTCGCCATCCTCCCCACTGGTGAAAAGCGTCTTACCCAGACGCCCCTTGTTGGCTGAAATGACACCCGATGCGGCCGCCAAAATATGCCCGGTGGAGCGATAATTCTCTTCCAGCCGCACCACATGCGCGCCCGGAAAATCCT
>JBCBDL010000115.1:0-10715 GCA_038529695.1 Pseudomonadota bacterium
CTTCTACGATCTTTCCGCCGATGTCGCGCGGCATCCCGGCCAATATACCCCATGGCTGCGAATCTATCTGCAAGACCATCGCGCCGCGATTTTCGGCGATCTCCTCCGCGTCGTCTGATCACCACGTGACATCCCGCACGGCCCGGTGTTTATAGACGCCGGACAAAAGGGGTGATCGTCATGTCGCTTTGGGTTTTTGGGTATGGATCACTGTTATGGGATCCCGGCTTTACCCCAGCGCGCAGGGTAAAAGCGCGGCTGCACGACTACCACCGCAGCTTTTGCATGCTCTCGGTCCATCATCGCGGGTCCGAGGCTGATCCGGGTCTGGTGCTTGCGCTTGACAAAGACCCAGGCGGGCAATGCACCGGCGTCGCCTTTCAGGTGGCCGAGAATGAAGAGAATACCGTTCTCGCCATGCTGCGTGAACGGGAACTGATATCATCGGCCTACTACGAAGATACGGTTGATCTGGTAGCCGATAATGGCGAACAAATCGCGGCGCTTGCGTACATCATCAACCGCGATCACAGACAATACTGCCAGTTCGATCTGGAAAAACAGGCCCAGATGATTGCCCATGCAGTGGGCGGGCGTGGGCCCAACACCGAATACCTCTACAACACCGCGCAGCACCTGACCGAAATGGGCATTCGCGATGATGACATGGCCTGGCTGGTCGCGCGCGTGCGTGCCCTCACGGCAACATGATGTGGACCTTATTTTATTTGGGTTTGCCGATCAGCAGCTATATGGTGCTATCGGGGCAAAGAGAATACACCATATAAGGATGCCCTCCCTTGTCGGAAAAACGGGTACGCAAGGCAACGCCGCAGTTTTCACAACCGATCCGCCAGATCCTGTTCATGCTGGTCGTGCTTGGGCTGGTGGGGGCTGGCTTCTATCTGGGGCAGACCCAGATCATCGCGATCTTCAACGCGAACCCTTACCTGAACGGCGTAATTTTGGCTGTGTTCGTACTGGGGGTGCTATCCTGTATCAACCAGGTCTTCCTACTGATGAAATCGGTCCGCTGGATCGAACGGTTCGCCAACGAAAAGGGCGGGCATAACTACACCGCAGCCCCATCTTTGTTGGCCGCTTTGGCAACGTTGCTGCGCGCGCGGGGCGCACGAACGCAGATATCATCAACCTCTGCCCGGTCGATCCTTGAGACGGTAGGGCAGCGAATAGACGAAGACCGCGAGATTACACGCTATATCGGCAATGTCCTTATTTTCCTGGGTCTTTTGGGCACGTTCTATGGCTTGGCAACCACGGTGCCGGCACTGGTCGAAACGATCCGCTCGCTCAACCCCGGTGATGGCGAAGATGGGGCGGACATATTTGCTCGGCTCCAATCAGGCCTTGAAAGCCAACTGGACGGGATGGGGACAGCGTTTTCCAGTTCGCTTCTGGGCTTAGCCGGATCACTAATCGTGGGCCTTTTGGAGCTTTTTGCAGGCCACGGCCAGAACCGCTTCTACCGCGAGTTAGAGGAGTGGCTGTCGACCATCACCCGTGTCGGGATCGATGGCGAGGAAGGCGGTAGCGCTGATATGGGTGCGATGGGTGCCTTTATCGACCAATTGGGTGAGCTGATGGATACGATCCAGATGATGATGGGACAGAACGATGCCGACCGCGAAGAAAATGACAGGCGTTTTGCATCGCTGGCCGCAGCAATCGAACGACTGGCTCAGGCCAATACGACAAATGAAAGCGCAGGTCTGCTGACGCGCGTTGCCGAGGGGCAGGAAGCATTGATCCAAAAACTCGATGACAGCGGCATGGAAGGCATCGATGCCGAAAGCCGGATGCGCCTGCGGTCCATCGACGTCCAATTGCTGCGCATCCTGGAAGAAATGTCAGCAGGCCGTCAGGAAAGCATTGGCGATCTGCGCGGTGATATCGCCACACTGGCCAACGCCATACGCGAGCGGGGGTGATCCATGGCGCTGAGCCGCAGATCATCCAACCGTTTCCAAAACGCCATCTGGCCGGGTTTTGTGGATGCGATGACGGGGCTTTTGCTCGTCCTGATGTTCGTTCTGACAATCTTTATGGTCATCCAGTTCGTGCTCCGCGAAACCATCACCGGCCAAGAAAGCGAGCTTGACCTGCTGACGGATGAGGTCGCGGCACTCACAAACACGCTCGGACTTGAACGAAACAGGTCGGCTGCGCTCAGCTCAGATCTTGATGATGCAAATGCATTGGCCCAGCGGCAATCGGGTCGCATTGCCGCGCTGATTGCAGAGCGCGCGGCGCAGGATCAGGCCCTGAATGATGCGCAAAGCCAGATCACCGAATTTGAAGCGCAGGTTGCCGGGCTATTGGCCGAACGCAGCGATGCTCTCGCCAATATTGCCGGGCTGGAGGCAGAGCAGCAACGGCTTGTTTCAGAGCAGGAAGCCTTGAACCTCGCGCTTGCGCAGGCCCGAACCGAAATTGATGTGGGCGCAGAAGCCGCCCGGCTCGCTGCGGCACGACGTGAAGCACTTGAGGCCCTGATCGCGGATCTTGAGACTGAAAATGATGCCAGCGCCGCACGCATCACCGAACTGGAAACAGCACAACTGGCCGATGCGGCAGCCGCCGAGGCCCTGCGTGAGCGGCTTGCCGATGCCGATACCGAGCTGACCGCGATGACGCTGAACCTTGAACAACAAAGGCAAGATGCGGAAGATACGCTAACCCTATTGGCTGCAGCGCGCGCCGCCCAAGCAGAGCTTGAGACTTTGCAAGGTTCGCTGAACGCCGAAAATGACGATCTTCTGCGCCAACTCGCTGAAGCACGTGCAGCGCTTGAAACGCAAGCCGCGCAGGCAACACAGGCTGATGAACAGGCGAACCTGCTGGCGCTTGCCAATGCAGAACTGGCCGAACAAGAAGCATTGTCGGCCGAAAGTCAGCGGCAGGTCGCCCTGTTGAACGAACAAATCACGGAATTGCGCACGCAGGTGGGCAATCTACAATCTCTGCTCAACCTTGCCGAAGAGGCTGATCGCGAAGCGCAGGTCCAGATCGAAACGTTGGGATCACAGTTGAACACCGCGCTTGCCCGCGTCGCTGCCGAGGAACGCCAGCGCCGCGCATTGGAAGAGGCCGAGCGTATCCGACTGGAAGCTGAAGCCGCGCGACTGGAAGAAGAAGCAGAGCGTTTGGCTGCCGAGGCTGAGAATCTGTCACGCTTCAAATCCGACTTTTTTGGGCAAATGCGCGAGGTGCTTGAGGGGCAAGACCGCGTGCGGATTGAAGGCGACCGGTTCATCTTTGCATCCGAAGTGTTGTTTGCGCCGGGCCGCGCGCAATTGTCGCCATCAGGTCAGGCCGAGATTGCCAATATCGCCGATCTTCTGCGCAGTATCGCAGATGAGATCCCGTCCGGTATTGATTGGGTTATTCGGGTCGATGGTCACACAGACAATATCCCCGTTGGCGCAGGTGGCCGCTATCGGGACAACTGGGAGCTCAGCCAGGCCCGCGCCTTATCCGTGGTCCGGTTCATGTCCGAAGATCTCGGTATTCCGCCACAACGGCTTGCCGCAAATGGATTTGGCGAATACCAGCCGCTCAACCCAGCGAACACAGCCGAGGCCCGCGCGCAAAACCGCCGGATCGAATTGAAGCTGACAGAACGGTAAGCACCAGATTTTTGGAAAAATCTGGGCAAAATCCTTTGAAGGATTATGTCACGCCACCAAGAATACGCCGTCAAAAGAAACCCGCAGCGTTTTGGCGCTGCGGGTCACTCATTCTGTCTATTTTGTCAATCAGTCGGCGGTCAGCAGTGGCGGCTTATCACCTTTATCGGTGATCTTGCCCTGCTCCGGCTCAACATATTTCAGGTCAAGCGCGCCTTTCTTGACGCCAACTTTGACGATCCCACCTTTGACGAGCTTGCCGAACAGCAACTCTTCTGCCAGCGGCTTTTTGATGTTTTCCTGAATGACCCGGCCCAGCGGACGCGCACCCATCTTGCTGTCATAGCCTTTATCCGCAAGCCATTCGGCGGCAGCAGGTGTCAGTTCAATATGCACGTTCCGATCGATCAACTGCGCCTCAAGCTGCAGCACGAACTTCTCGACCACCTGCATGATGACCTCTTTCGGCAGCGCGCCGAAGGAAATCACCGCATCCAGACGATTGCGGAATTCCGGCGTGAATGTGCGTTCAATCGCGGCCGTATCTTCACCCTCGCGGGTTTCACGGCCAAAGCCTAGCGCGTTCTTCGACATCTCTGCGGCACCTGCATTCGACGTCATGATGATGATCACATTACGGAAATCAGTGGTCCGTCCGTTATGGTCGGTCAGTTTCCCGTGATCCATCACCTGCAACAGGATGTTGTAGACGTCCGGATGCGCCTTTTCCATCTCATCCAGCAGCAGCACGCAATGCGGGTTCTGATCAACGCCATCGGTCAGCATACCACCCTGGTCGAAACCGACATAACCCGGAGGTGCACCAATCAAACGCGAAACCGCGTGCTTTTCCATGTATTCCGACATATCAAAGCGCAAAAGCTCCACACCCAATGTGCTGGCCAATTGTTTGGCCACCTCTGTCTTACCTACACCGGTTGGACCCGCGAACAGGTAGTTACCGATAGGCTTTTCAGGCTCACGTAACCCCGCCCGCGCCAGTTTGATCGCCGATGACAAAGCCTCAATCGCCTTATCCTGGCCAAAGACAACCCGCTTGAGTGTCTTTTCCAGATCCTTCAGCACTTCAGCATCGTCTTTGCTGACATTTTTGGGTGGAATGCGGGCAATCTTGGCCACGACATTCTCGATCTCCTTGGCGCCAATGGTCTTGCGCCGTTTGGACTCAGTCACAAGATGCTGCGCCGCGCCGGCCTCATCAATCACGTCAATCGCTTTGTCAGGCAGCTTACGGTCGTTGATGTAGCGTGCAGACAACTCCACAGCCGTTTTGATCGCATCAGCGGTGTATTTGATGCTGTGATGCTCTTCGAAATAGGGCTTCAGCCCTTGCAGAATCTTAATCGCATCCGGCACAGACGGCTCCGTCACATCAATCTTCTGGAACCGGCGGCTCAGCGCGCGATCCTTCTCGAAATGCTGACGGAACTCTTTATAAGTTGTTGACCCCATGCAACGCAGTTTCCCGCCCTGCAAGGCCGGTTTCAGCAGGTTGGACGCATCCATTGCACCGCCCGACGTGGCACCCGCACCGATCACAGTGTGGATTTCATCGATGAAGAGAACCGCATCCTTGTGGTTCTCCATCTCCGTCATCACGGCCTTCAGGCGTTCCTCAAAATCGCCGCGATAGCGTGTACCCGCCAACAGCGCGCCCATATCAAGGCTGTAAATCGTGGCCGATGACAATACCTCTGGTGTTTCACCATTCACGATCTTGAACGCAAGACCTTCGGCAATCGCCGTCTTACCCACGCCCGGATCTCCGACCAAAAGCGGGTTGTTCTTACGACGGCGGCACAGAACCTGGATGCAGCGTTCCACCTCATGCGCGCGGCCGATAAGGGGGTCTACATCACCCTTGGTGGCCTTTGCATTCAGATCGACGCAGTATTTGGCAAGGGCGCTTTCTTTTTCGTCACCTTCCGCACCGACATTCACCGTTTCGCTTTCATCCGGTGCGCCGGTGACTGGCCGCTGCTCACCGAAAGCAGGGTCCTTGGCGACGCCATGCGCGATGAAATTCACCGCATCATAACGCGTCATATCCTGCTCTTGCAGGAAATAGGCCGCGTTGCTTTCACGTTCGGCAAAGATCGCTACCAGCACATTTGCACCGGTCACCTCATTCCGGCCTGACGATTGCACATGGATTGCCGCGCGCTGAATCACACGCTGGAACGCGGCGGTCGGCACGGCCTCTGACCCTTCCACATCGGTGATCAGGGTCGATAGATCATCCTCAATAAACTCTTCAAGATCCTTGCGCAGCTCGTCCAAATTCACCGAGCACGCCCGCATCACACGGGCCGCGTCCGGTTCATCGATCAAGGCCAGTAGCAGGTGTTCCAATGTTGCCAATTCATGACGCCGTTCATTGGCAAGGGCCAGCGCGCCGTGAATGGACTGCTCTAATGTTGTCGAAAATGATGGCACGTCATGTGCTCCTTCATATCGGGGGTTGGCCTGTGATCCGCACAAACCAACCGTGGCCTGTTATCCTTAAGGTTTGGTTTTCTACAGAAACCTTCAAGGACTTTTTTCCGTTTCGGCATCACAAATCGCGTGATGCCTTGGATTTCATCTGCTTTTGGCCACGTTGACACGACATCGTGGTCAAAATTTGTCTTTCGCGGCGCGTACATGCGCAAACACATCAACATCCGTCGCATGAGACATACCCAGGACTGCTTTGAATTCCGGGATATCTGCACGCAAAAACGGATTTGTGCGCTTTTCGTCGCTCAAGGTGGAAGGGACAGTCGCGTTTCCGACTGCGCGGTCCGCCGCGATCCGCTTGTTACGGGAAATAAGGTCAGGATTGTCCGGGTCAAGGGACACCGCAAACCGCGCATTTGCAGCTGTGTATTCGTGACCTGAACAAATCACTGTGTTGTCGGGCAACGCGCGCAATTTCTGCAGACTTTCCCACATCTGCGCGGGTGTCCCTTCGAACAGACGCCCGCAGCCCAGCGCCATCAGACTATCGGCGGTAAAGGCGTATGCAGCATCCGGCATGTGATAGGCGATATGACCAATCGTGTGGCCGGACACGTCAATGACGTGGGTAGTCTGGCCGCAAACCGTGATCGCATCGCCATCCTCGACCGCCAGATCAAGTGGCGGCAAGCGATGCGCATCGGCTTTCGCCCCGATGATACGCGCACTCCCGCGCAACGCATCAACAGCATCGATATGATCATTGTGATGATGCGTGATCAGGATATCAGTCAACGCCCATCCGCGCGCGGCAAGCGCATCGACGATAGGCGCGGCCTCTGGCGCATCAACCAACGCCGTCTCACCTGATGCCGCATTATGGATCAGGAACGCATAATTATCGGCAAGGCAGGGCACGACCACCAATTCGACTGCGCTTTCGTTTGCCATGGCATTGTCGCCCTCTCTTGATATGCTTTGACGACAGCTTTGCCGAAGGGGCCCGAAACCGCAATGCATCTTGACGTGCTTGATCTGCGAAATTTCTACTACCGCAGCGCCTTGGGCCGGGCCGCGCAAAAGGTGATCCGGGATGAACTGTGCGCATTATGGCCCGATTGCAAAGGGCAGATGGTCGTGGGCTTTGGCTTTGCCGTGCCGCTACTGCGGCCATTTCTAAAAGATGCACGCCGCGTGATCGGGCTGATGCCGGGGCCGCAGGGTGTCATGCCTTGGCCACCCGATGGGCAGAATGTCAGCGTACTTTGCGAGGATACGCTTTGGCCGCTTGAAACCGGCCATGTGGACAAGCTGGTACTGATGCACGGGCTGGAAACAACAGAACAGCCTTCGGCCCTGTTGGATGAGGCGTGGCGCGTGCTTGGCCCCGGTGGGCGTGCCGTGTTTATCGTGCCAAACCGTGCGGGGCTTTGGTCGCGGTCGGATGCGACGCCCTTTGGCTATGGACGGCCCTACTCACTTGGCCAGCTTGAGGCGCAGTTGCGTCGCCACCAATTTGTGACGGAACGCACGATGTCCGCGCTTTACCAGCCGCCTTCAGCCCGCAAACTCTGGCGCAAATCGGCGGGGTTTCTGGAAAAAGTCGGGCACAATATTCCGATGGTCGCTGCAGGTGGCGTGCTGATCATTGAGGTCAGCAAACAGATGGCGGCACCGACACGACCAGGGCTGGGAGAGGCGGTGAAAAAACCCCTGCGCGCGCTGGAGGGGATGGCAAAGCCGCAGCCCAAGCCCGAAACGGCGCGCACCGCGCGATCACGCGAGAATTAAGGCGCCCACCTCAATATCAGCCAGCACGCATTTTGACCTGCGTCCATCCCTTGATCTGGGCTGCACCAAGCAACAGGGTTGGGAGGAAGCCGACGCACATGCACACATTCATGCGGTCGGTAACGTCAACCGATTTTAGACCTCCGCTGACTCCCTGAAAGATGCTTTGCGGTGGGATTTAGAAGATTTGCAACATATATCTGTGCTGCCGATCACGGCGCCCAATGTTGCCCGAACGGTGCACAAGACCGCTGGCAAGTTTGGGGTGTCGCCGAACCCACGTGCAACAATTGTTGCGTGTCCCGCCGCCGATCAGTGTACGGCCGCCCTTGTATTCCGCCCGATTTCACAATCGGACGGATAACAAGCAAAGGCTTCAGTCAGATATTAAGGACGACGCCCTACCGTTCCGTTGCGAAAACCAGTGCCCAGTACTGGCTTGATCCCGACCCGGCCTTCGCCAGCGCGAAATCCTCGAAATTCGGGTTCACGTTATTGGCCTGATGGTCAGGAGAGTTGACCCAGGCATTCAGCACAGCCTCTTCATTGCGTTGGCCGCGCGCCACATTTTCACCAACGGTGATCCAGTCATAACCTTCGCGGCTGACGCGTTGGCCGACATTTGATCCGTCGCTGCCTCTGTGTGTCATGCGCCCCATCGCCAGCATGTCATTTGCATGCGCCTGTGCAGCGCGTCCAAGCCGGGCGTCATAGCTCAACGGGGCCGCCCCATTGGCAGCCCGCACGCCGTTCAACATCCCTTGGAATGATTGATCGACATTGGGAACAGTCGGGGCAGATGGGGTCTGCGGCGCAGCGACAACGGTTGGTGTCGTCGACGACGACGTGACATCGTCCGCTGAACCGCCCGATCCGCCACTGCTGCATGCTGCCAGCACGCAGATACTGAGTGTTGCAAAAATAGTCTTCATAACGCTTCTCTCGTTTCAGTCCCCACGCCAGCTAAGACGACTGGAATACGACCGACAATGGCAGTGCATCGGCGCATCGCCTGCAGGCAATTGTGCGCCGAAACAGCATTGTAAGAAGGCAAAGAATTGCTAAAGCACTTTGCAATGCTTGGCTTGGTTTTTACGGAATCAACCCGGTGATGCGATAACCAGCACCCATTTCTGACCGTCACCTGCACCGGCTTTTGCCAATCCAAAGTCTGTAAGGCTGCTATCGGTGATGCAAAGATCTTGCGCCGGGCCCCCGCAATTACCAACGTTATCAAGTTCTGCAAGGGCTTCGTCGAGCGTGAAGTCACCCTGTTCAATCAACTGAACAATGTCGCTCCACGTATATCCGGCCGCGGTCACCCGATCACCAATGTCTTCCATGCCATTGTTGTTGCCGGTAGTGCCTGGAATAGTGACGGAAAAATAGTTGCGATCGATCATGTCGTTCGCATGCTCTTGCGCTGCGCGACCAATGTCGGCGTCGTAAGCCAGGTCGTTGCCCATCCGCATACCATTCAGCAATGTTCCAAATTGCATATTCATCGCCACATCAGGCGCGTCAGGCGTCAAATCCACGTCGGCCCCAGAGGAATCGCTACCACCGCCCATACATGCAGAAAGGCCGATCAGCGCCACAACAGAAATCATTCTTTTCATACGTTCTCTCCACGCCCCGAATTGAAGTGCTAAGGGGCTTAAGCCGAATCCAGAAACAAAAAGTAAAACACCGCTGGCGTAAGGCAATTTTCCGCCGACCTCATGGTTTGTCTTTGCCGCCCAGACCGTGCGATCAGCCAGTCCTTGTGCCGGACAGGAATCTCGTTATCCATTCCGCAATGCTGGCAAAAGTAGACAAGGTGAAATGAAGGTTGTGTTCCGTCTTTGCAGTATGATCATCGCAGCGGCTTTCGCCGCAACACCGGCCAGCAGCCAGACGACGCCCGCACAGATCCAGGCACAGGCAGAGGCGGCGCTGGTCGCCGGAAATCCGGCACAAACAGTGGCACTTGCCAACCAGCTCTTGGAAACAAACCCAAACAGCTTTGCAGCACTTTTCCTTCTAGCTGTCGCGCAATCCGATCTTGAGCAGCATCGCGACGCCGCAGCAAGTGCCGCACGCGCATACAGTGCAGCCCGTAGCGAAAGCACACGTCTGCAAGCCGCCCGCCTCGCTGCAACCGCGCATTTCAGGGCAAACCAATTTTCGCGATCCGAATTATGGTTCCGCCGGGCCGCCAATCACATCGAAACCGAAGAAGAGGCCGAAGCCATCGTGCGCGGCTTTCAGCGCGCGCAATCGGCCAATCCAATCACGACACAATACACAGCCTCCATCGCGCCATCAGACAATATCAACAACGGGTCAGACGCATCGCGGCTGTGCTTTGAAAGCCTTGATGGCACCTGTTTTCTGGAACTTGATCTGCGTGAAGATCAGCTTTCGCTTTCGGGTCTGGAATACAATGGCAGTGCGCGCCTGCAATACCGGTTGGGACAGGACGACAGGCAGCAGACGAATGTCGGAGTGCTTTTTTTCGGGCAAGGCGTCGTTTTTTCAGAAGAGACGCGGGATCAGCTAGCCGGTTCCGAAAGCGAGACGGTCCGCGAACTGGACGAAAGCGACTTTTCAGCCTTCCTGACAGAGCTGTCCATCGAACAACGCCAAACACGGCTCAGCCCATTTGGCCCCACACGCCTTGCCTTTAACACTGGCAAATACTGGCGCGCTGGCGATTTGCTGGTGAATTATCAGGATATGATCTTCGCCCAGCAAATCCCGTTAGAGCCGAACGCATCAGTTCTGCTTGAAGGCTCCGTGCGCAAACAACAGGCCGTGGCGCCGGGTCTGCTCGAC
>JBCBDL010000116.1:0-10638 GCA_038529695.1 Pseudomonadota bacterium
AGCCATTCCGATGCGAGCAATGCACCCATGGCAAGAACCACCGACACAATGGCCTGCTCCAGGTGCCAGGTGGTGGGCCTGCTGTCCTGGGTCTTGTCATTGTGTCGGTGGTTCTTGCCATGGGTGCATTGCTCGCATCGGAATGGCTCGCACGACGCGCTGCGCGCCGGGTTGCCGCCTGATGCTGCAGATCGATGTTCAAAAGCGGTTAGGTGCATTTGCGCTGAATGTCAGTATCGCAGCGCCTGCAGGCGTGACGGCGATATTCGGGCCATCAGGGTCCGGCAAGACATCACTTGTCAACGCGGTGGCTGGCCTGATGACACCGGATGCCGGACGGATCGCTGTGGGTGAGAAGGTGCTGTTTGACAGTGCAACGCGGGCGAACCTGCCGGTTCATCGGCGCCGGGTGGGCTATGTTTTCCAGGATGCGCGACTGTTTCCGCATATGAGCGTGGAACAGAATCTGCGCTATGGCGGCGACCATGATGCCGAACATCTGATCGACGTGTTAGGGTTGGACGACCTGCGTGCACGGCATCCCACAGGATTGTCGGGGGGTGAAAAGCAGCGTGTGGCAATTGGCCGTGCTTTGATGTGCGATCCGCAAATCCTTTTGATGGATGAGCCGCTGGCCGCCCTTGACGCACGGCGCAAGTCTGAAATCCTTCCTTATATCGAACGGCTGCGAGATGAGGTAAAGATCCCCATTCTCTATGTCAGCCATGACGTGTCAGAGGTCGCACGGCTCGCCACGACAATTGTTGTTCTTGAGGCAGGCAAGGTCGCAATTGCCGGACCGATTGGCGATGTTCTGTCCCGGCCAGAAGCGGTGCCACTGGTCGGTGTCCGCGCGGCTGGTGCGGTGATTGAGACGCGGGTGGCTGGGCGGCTCTTGCATGACGGTCTGACAGAGCTGGCATTTTCAGGTGGGCGTCTGATGATGCCCGGCAATCTGGGCAAGTTGGGGCAGACACTCCGTCTGCGCATACCTGCGCAGGATGTTATTCTGGCGCGCGAGATACCAAAGGGGCTAAGCGCGCTAAACATCCTGCCGGTGCGCATCACCGGACTTGAACAGGGGCGGGGGCCGGGCGTGGCGGTTGGATTGCTTGCGGGCCAGGACAAGCTACTGGCGCGTGTGACGCGACGCAGTCTGCAGCGGATGGAACTGGCCGTAGGGCAGGATATCTATGCGATCATCAAGGCGACAGCTGTTGGGCCTGAAGATGTCGGTGGCTAGTCCGGCATCGCGCGCGGGATCGCAGCAAGGGTACGGGCGACAGCGCCAGCATGTTCGTTGTAGAAGACGTCAATCTGCTCATCGGTCACGTTTGCGGGGGCCTGAACAGTTGCAATCAACTCCTCCTCAGTCTCCACACATGTGCAAACACCCGCTTCTATGGCTTCTGTCGCGGGATACTCGATCGTCCAGATATGCGGGCCGACGATCACTGGCTTTTTCAGCGCAAGTGGTTCGATCACATTATGGGCGCCCTTTTCAACAAAGCCCCCACCCACGATAGCCCGGTCGCACAGCCCCAGATAAAAATACATCTCGCCCATACTGTCACCAAGCAGCACGTCAATCTCTGAGATATCGCTGGAAAGAGCCAGCCGGTCGTCCAGAATGTCAGACCGTCTGGCATATCGAATGCCGGCTGCATCCAGCATATCGGCGACCTCATCAAACCGCTCCGGGGCGCGGGGGACATAGACGAAAAAGACATCCGGTGTGGCCTTGATCATGCGGATATAGATCGGGTCTTCGCCTTCAACCACGCTTGTCAGTGTGAATGCCGGGCGGCCGCCGGTTAATGCAGCCCTGGCCTGATCCGCTGCAGTCAGATGCCCTTGGGGGATCGGCTGGTCGAAACGCAATTCACCGGTGACATGCAAGTTTGGCATATTGACGGCTGCAAAGCGGGCGCGCTGGCCTTCGGATTTCACGAAACCACCCGCGAAGCCTGCCAGCAATCCCGCCCGCAGACCCAGACCGGATGTGTCTTTTTCAAAGCTCTTTTTGGGATATTGGGCGTTACACATGAAAAGCGGCATGCCAGCTTTGTGGCACGCGGCGATCATACGCGGCCAAATCTCAATCTCCATAACCAGCCCGTATTTCGGGGTGAAATGCTGCAGAAAGCGGCGATAACTAAAGCCATATTCAAAAGGCACCCAGACCGTCCGCACCACGCCTTCGGCGATTTCTGACGCGAATTCCCGTTCGGCTTCTCGTCGACCGGCGGGGGTGAAATGGGTCGTCAGCACCCGCTCACCTTTGCTGAGCAATGCGCGGATCAGCGGCGTGGCCGACCGCATTTCGCCCAACGAAACGGCATGGACCCAAACGGGATTTTCGAACTGTGTTTTATATCGCCCAAAACGCTCTGCGATGTGTTGCGCATAAAGCGGATCCTTGCGCCCGCGTCGCCTGAGATAAAGCAGGATGATGGGCAGAAGCAGCCACATCAACGCGCTATAGAGTAGGAGCGCGATCCGCAGCTTTGGAGTAGGAAAACCGGATGTCATGCGCCGTCCAACAGGGTCAATAAGTCACTTGCCAGTTTATCGGTTTGCTTGCTGGCTGTTTCAATGCAAGCCGTGGCATTTTGCGTTAAGCGGTGCAGATCAGACTGCATTAATGTATCGGCCAAGTCGGCCGCATCCGTCACGGCTATGGCCGCATCAGCTTGATCCAATTGCCCAAAGTCATTCGCAAAATTGGCCGTCCTTGGGCCATGCAGGATTGCATTCTGCAACGCGGCAGCTTCCCATGGGTTGTGACCTTCGGTTTCATCGAAGGTCCCACCAATCAGAACGGCCCGCGTCAGACGATAGACGAGACCCAATTCGCCAAATGTATCGCATAGCCAAACGCTGTCGTCGGCAGATGGCACTTGCCCGCGTGAGCGCATTGGGACCTTGTTGTCGAGGTTCTGCGCAATGTCATCCCGCCGGTCTGGAAAGCGCGGGGCTATGATCAGCAGGGCCGATGGTACCGTGCTGCGCAGGCGCTCATGCGCGGCAATGGCGACCTGTTCATCGGCCGGGTGGGATGGTGCCACTGCCCAAACCATGCGCTCCTCGACCGCACTTTGGAGTCGCTGCAACTCTGCGGTGTCATGTGAAAGGACGGGCGCTGCCGGCTTCAGCGAACCGGTGACAACTGGCTTTGCACCAAGTTCGGTCAGATGTCTTGCTGTCGATGCGTCCTGCGCCGTGACCATTGCCATCGGGTCATAGAGGTCGCGATAAAGGCTGCGTACCTGTCGATGCGACCGAAAGGATCGTGCGTCCATCCGAGCGGCGACAATCGCCTGCGGAATGCCGCGTTGACGTGCTGCATCAACAAGGCCGGGCCACAGGTCCTGTTCTGCCCAGATACACAGATCAGGCGCGAAATGATCCAGAAAACGCGCGCGATAGCTGGGCGCATCAATGGGCAGAAACTGATGAATTGTTCGCGGCGGCATGTTCTTTGCAAAGACATCTGCCGAGGCGACCGTTGTCGATGTCACCAGAAAGGACATTTCTGGCCGTAGCTTCGCCAAACGCATGATCAGCCCGCGAAGTGATAACACCTCGCCCAAGCCCACGGCATGAAGCCAAATCAGCGGCCCGTCGGGCCGTGATGCGAGACCGTTCGCATGTTTTTCGACATATCGCGTGGGGTGTTCCTTGCCCTTTGCCAAACGCCTTTGCAGGATGATGCTGGCAATCAGGGGAAACACGTGGCTCAGCAGCAAATAAAGACGGAGCAGGATGCCACGCGCTGGCCTAGTCCCCTGCATCATGAAATGTCTTTTGCAGTGATCCCTGCCAAAATGCGTCATCATTCAGGATAGCAAGGAACCGTTCTGCCGCACTGCCGCCGCCAAAAGCATCGTGGCGCGGATACGACTTCCCCCATTCATCTTGCAGGAAAGCGGCAATTTTATCGGTCTCTGCCGCGTCGGCGAAAAAGACCGAAGGTGCCTTGGCCCGGTTTGTCTGCCGTGTGCCAATATCAAGCGATGGCAATCCGATAAACGGAGCCTCGCGAACGCCAGCGGATGAATTCCCGATCATTGCGGCCGCGTTCTTCATCAACTCCGAAAAATGCGCAAAACGCATGGATGGCAGTACACGAAAACGATCCGCCGGAAGCCGCTTGATCGCAGCAAAGATCGCCGCCGAACCGGGGTCATTGTTGGGGGCAATTACCACGAAATTCTTGCCGGATGCATCCAACGCACTGAAAAGCGCATCTGCTTGCGTGCCCATCATGGCTTTTTCGGACGTGACCGGGTGGAAGACACAGATGCCAAATGTTGCAAATGGCAAATCGTATCGTGCTTTTACTTCATCAATGCTGACCCCTGATGGGCCCGCGTGGAAATCAAGTTCGGGGGATCCGATTGGATGGATCTTGCTTGTTGCCTCACCCAAAGCCATGACCCGACGCGCGGCGTCATCCGAAGATACAAAGTGATGACTGGCCAGTTTGCTATTACAGTGGCGGTATATCTCATCAATCGTGCCCGACACTTCGCCCCCTTCAATATGCGCACAGCGAATGTAATTCGTGGCGCAGACAAGCGCGCAGGCCAATGCCTCGACCCGGTCACCATGTATGATCACAAGGTCGGGCGTATGTTCTTTGACAAAGTCTGAAAAACCGGTGACCGTTTTGGCCAGAACCATATCCTGCGGATCCTCGGCCCGTTGGTTCAGAAACTCGTGTACATTAACACCTGTGGTGCGGTGTACCTCCAGTTTGGTCAGCCCATAGCGCGCCAGCATGTGCATCCCCGTGACAAAAAAGGACACATCAAAGCCCGCATCACGCGTCGCGACTGCCAACGGTTCGAGCTTTCCAAAGTCGGCGCGCGTACCGGTGACAAAAAGAAGGGATCGGGGCATCACTGTTCCAAATCGACAATTTGCCAGCGCTGCCAGCATTTTTCATGAGCTTTACCCTATTGAGCAGTGCTGTGGAAGGGAACCGATTGCGACTTCTGTCGGGTTCAATCCAGGTGGCTTGGACTGATGTCCCTTCGTGCCAATTCCGAATGGGCAGCCGCAATACGCTTGACGTCATTCGCCCGCGTCCTTAGTGACACATATCACAGGGCGAGTGGGCAGGTAGGTTATGCAGCGGATTGCAAATCCGTCTAGACCGGTTCGATTCCGGTACTCGCCTCCATCCGATCATGTCGTTTTAGGCGATCTTGAACCACCACGATCATGTCGCGTGACGCGATTGGCTGGAAAAAATGTCGCGACCATATAGGGCCGCTTCGTGCTGCTCATGCAGGTGTGGATTTCAGGTTAAGTCCTCCGGCGAAAGCCGAAACGCTTTGCCAAAGCCGCCGTTAAGGTGGATCTCCGAAGGTATAAGCCGGATTAATTCAAAGTCGGTGAAGTCATAATAGAGCTTGGCTTTGGGTATGCCGCCAAGCCAAATATTTCTATGAGCGCTCTTATCTACCTGTTTTGCCTGGCAAATCAGTGTCATACGTGGGTGGGTGAGGGGATCGCCTTTTCTCCCTGGCTCTCCGATCAGGATAGCGCAGGCTCTGTTGGCCTTCAGCGCGGAGGTATGCGTCGACAATGTGGAAATTAGGGTTAGCAGACTGCCCTGATCCGCCAGTATTGCGACTCTTGCAACGTATGGTCTGCCATCGGGCAAGTTCACAGCGATTGCACCGAAACGCGTATTGGCAAGAATATCCTTCGCCAGCAATCGGGCGTCATCAGTGGTTGGGTTGATCGGATCCCGTCTGGACATCAAGCAAGATTTGCATCCGGGCAATTCCTAAAATCGCGCATTGCGGGACGGATATCCGCCAGCCCAAATCCCACTGTGAGTTCGCCAGATGTCGCATAGGCCCGCATGTTGAATTCAAGGCCGTTAAGAACGTTGCCAAAGCCAGTGTCGGTCACCGTCAAGCTGCGGCCATCGTCGCTGAGTTCATGCCTGTCAGTCTGGATCCCAATGGGACGATCACCAGCGAAGGCCATAGCGAAACCGGGGGCTTCGGGCCATCGGCCATCGGGCAGGGTGATCGTGATAGTGTATTCAGGTAAGCTCGCGTCATATGTCACGGTCATCGTGCCGTTTGGTGTGCTTTCCGTCAGCGTGCAAATGGGTGCAGCTGAGAACTCCCACGCGATGGCCTGTGGCGTAACGAAGATAAGGGCAAGAGCGAGACGCATGTAAGGGACATAGTTGGTGAGAAGTGGTTGGCAAGAAATCGTCTGGCCAGCAAATGCAATCGGTACATGCGGGGTGAGGGATGAGCCAGGACGGTGCTTTCCGTTGTGGTCGGCTTGCAGTCACGTCTTGTGCCAGGACGTCGGCCTGCAGTGAACGCCGGTCAGGTGTCTTGGGCAGATAGCAATTCTGCTCACCAAAAACAATTCACCTCCTCCAATCATCCCTTGGTTGTATGTTGGACGCAGAATATCCCGTAAAGAGATACCTGCGAAAAGCCGATGGTTGAGTCACTATTCATTTTCGGGAATGGCCTCGGTCGCGCCATATCAAACGATTACTTTTCCTTAGAGCGAGTTCTCCGTGATGCTTGGGATAGCGGTGACGTCCTTACCGACCGGCAAAAGCAACTTATCCAGTCGTGCTTGTCTGAGGATGTACTGGATGATGAAGAGGTGGCCCCGACAAGCGAAGCTGAACTAGACGATCTTCACCGCGTTCTGTCAGCTTGCGACACGATCAGATCATTTGAAGATCGCATACCAGGGCAAGATGGAAATTGGTTAAGCCAGCTCGGATTGGAGTTTCCGGCTGCGATTAGGCGTTACATTCACAATGCAGCTTGCCGCTTTAATTCCGCTGCTCCGGGTCTTCTTGACGCTAATGAACGGTGTCTTCCCGACATGTTTGAGCAGGCCTTGCGGACCTACATCATGGATGTCGGGGCGCATATTGCGACCCTCAATTATGATGATCTTCTGTACGAGTGTTTTAGTGAAACTGAAGTTTTTCAAAAAATCCGTCTTAGAGATGGTTTTTTCAATGGCAAATTCGATTTTCCGCGTCACGAGGGCTATTACAATCCCACGCAAGAGGGCTGGTTTTTGCACTTGCACGGATCACCACTTTTTGTGAACCGCATGAATGAGCCAAGAAAAATCAACAGGGCTGAGCTAGCGGAATATGTAGGGGTGGAGTCGACACATCTCGTGTTGACGAGTGTCAGATATAAAAGTTCTGTTATCCAATCATCCGAGATTTTGCGCGTTTACTGGACGAAGTTGAAGACCATAGTGCCGCATTGCAAAAACATCGTCTTGGTTGGGTACGGCGGTGCTGACACACATCTTAATGATGTCCTGACGACAATTCCGGATGACGCAAGCCTACGTGTTGTGGAATATGATGGTGGCTCTGATTACCATGAGCGAAGGAACATGTGGGTTTCCAAGCTCGAAAACTGCGATGTCAAACTGATCAGGATGAAGGATATCCTTCAGTTCGACGACTGGCAAAATTAAACGATTGCGCCGGAAAATCGTGTGTTTGTGTATCTCAGCGCTTTCCCCGGCGCTTCACGCCTCCACGCTGGCCCGGTCGTCCTGCCGTTGATCGACCCGCAGCTTTTTGCGCATCTCCGACGGCCTTATCAACAGCCTGCTGCCGCGCAAGAGGGTCATCACTCACCACGAGGTCGACAGTTTCCAATCGTTTGATCTCATCCCGCAGCCGTGCGGCTTCTTCGAATTCGAGGTTTTCTGCGGCTTTGCGCATGTCGTCACGCAGCCCGTCAAGGACCGCCTGCAGGTTCGCCCCAGCCATGGGTTTGTCGACCTTGGCCGTCACGCGGTTCATGTCCACATCGCCCTTGTAAAGCCCAGCGAGAATATCCTCGACGTTTTTCTTGACTGTTTGCGGTGTGATCCCATTTTCTTCATTATATTTCAATTGCTTGGCGCGACGGCGGTCGGTTTCCTTAATGGCCCTGTCCATCGATCCGGTGACCTTGTCGGCATACATAATCACGCGGCCTTCGGCATTTCGCGCGGCGCGGCCAACGGTTTGAACCAACGACGTCTCGGAGCGCAGAAACCCTTCCTTATCCGCGTCAAGGATTGCGACCAAACCGCATTCAGGGATGTCCAGCCCTTCGCGCAAGAGGTTGATCCCGATCAGCACATCAAAGGCACCCAGACGCAGATCGCGCAGGATCTCGATCCGTTCGATTGTATCAATGTCGGAATGCATGTAGCGGACCTTGATCCCTTGTTCATGCATATATTCGGTGAGATCCTCTGCCATGCGCTTGGTCAGTGTGGTGCAGAGCGTGCGGTAACCATCGGCGGCGACCTTGCGTACCTCATCGAGCAGGTCATCAACTTGCATTTCGACCGGGCGGATTTCGATTTCCGGGTCGATGAGGCCGGTTGGCCGGATGATCTGCTCGGTAAAGACGCCGCCTGCCTGTTCCAACTCCCACGCGGCAGGGGTGGCGGAGACGAAGACGGATTGTGGGCGCATGGCGTCCCATTCCTCGAACTTAAGCGGGCGGTTGTCCATGCAAGAGGGCAGCCGGAATCCGTGTTCTGCCAGCGTGAATTTGCGCCGGTAATCGCCTTTGTACATACCACCGATCTGGGGAACAGAGACGTGTGACTCGTCTGCAAAAACGATCGCATGGTCCGGGATGAATTCGAAAAGGGTTGGCGGCGGTTCGCCCGGTGCACGGCCGGTGAGATAGCGCGAGTAGTTTTCGATGCCGTTGCAAACGCCTGTCGCCTCCAACATTTCGAGATCGAAATTTGTACGCTGTTCTAGCCGCTGTGCTTCGAGCAACTTGCCATCGGCGACGAGTTGGTCGAGCCGGATGCGCAGTTCTTTTTTAATACCTTGGATCGCCTGCTGCATCGTCGGGCGCGGAGTAACGTAATGGCTGTTGGCGTAAATGCGGATCTTCGCGAATGTGTCGGTCTTTTCGCCAGTCAGCGGATCGAATTCGGTGATGTTTTCCAGTTCTTCGCCGAAGAAAGACAACTTCCAAGCCCGATCATCCAGGTGGGCGGGCCAAATTTCCAGGGAGTCGCCGCGCACACGGAAACTGCCCCTCTGAAATGCCTGATCATTGCGGCGATATTGCTGCGCGATGAGGTCGGCCATGATCTTTCGTTGATCGTATTCGCGGCCCGTATGCAGATCCTGAGTCATTGCGCCATAGGTTTCGACCGAGCCGATACCATAGATGCAACTGACGGACGCGACGATAATGACGTCATCACGTTCGAGAAGCGCGCGCGTAGCGGAGTGGCGCATCCGATCAATCTGTTCGTTGATCTGGCTCTCTTTTTCGATATAGGTATCCGACCGCGCGACATAGGCTTCAGGCTGGTAATAATCGTAATAGCTGACAAAGTATTCGACAGCGTTGTCAGGAAAGAAGCCTTTGAATTCGCCGTAGAGTTGGGCCGCGAGTGTCTTGTTGGGTGCCAGGATAATCGCAGGGCGCTGCGTTTGTTCAATGACCTTGGCCATTGTGAATGTTTTACCGGTGCCTGTGGCACCGAGCAAAACCTGGCTTTGCTCACCATCGATCACACCTTGTGAGAGCTCTTCGATGGCGGTCGGTTGGTCGCCGGCGGGGTCAAAGTCTGTGGAAAGCACAAACTTCTTCCCACCTTCGAGCTTCTCCCGCGTTTTCACGTCGGGGGCTGGATTGGACAAATAGTAATGCGTATCAGCGATAGCGTCAGTTGCAGGGTGGGCCACGATCAATGCTCTCCTGTTGCACCGTTAAGAGATCATGTTTCGTGGCCTTATTTCAACCCTCGCGACTGGAAATGTTTCCGTTTTGTACCTATGCGACCTGCCGGCCGGAGCTATATGACGCGGTGCTGAGGATTTCAAAGGCTGAGACGGTCTTGTTGAGTGCTGCGGCCTGCTGTCTGAGTGTCTGGCTTGCAACATCCGCACTTTCGACCATGCTAGCGTTCTGCTGGGTCACCTTGTCCAACTGACCCACGCCCAGATTGATTTCCGCTAACCCCCGTGATTGTTCGGTTGCGCCATTTGCCATTTCGGACATGAGTGTCGAGATATTCGCGACACGTTCGGTAATCGCCGTCAGGGCCGCACCGGTTTCGTCAACGAGCTTGACACCACGTGCGACCTGCTCAGAGCTGCCACTTATCAGATCCTTAATTTGTTGCGCTGCCTCGGATGATCTTTGGGCAAGCTCGCGTACTTCGGAAGCGACAACCGCAAAACCGCGGCCGGCCTCCCCAGCGCGCGCGGCCTCGACACCCGCGTTCAGTGCAAGGAGATTTGTTTGAAAGGCTATGTCATCAATCACGGAGATAATGGTGGAAATTTGCCGCGACGAGCTTTCAATCTCGGACATGGCCGTGACGGTTTCCTTGACAATCTCACCGCTTTCATCGGCCTCGCTGCGGGTCTGATGCACGATTGTTTCGACCTCCTTTGCCCCTTCCGCCGCAGTTTTTACATTGCCGGTGAGTTCATCAAGCGCTGCAGCTGTCTCTTCAAGTGTTGCCGCCTGCGTTTCGGTGCGTTGTGATAGCTCACCCGACTGACGCCCGATATCTTCGGCCTCCTGTTGCATGATACGCTTCAATCCGTTGTCGACAACGCGCGTCTCATACAAC
>JBCBDL010000117.1:0-10526 GCA_038529695.1 Pseudomonadota bacterium
CTGGAGAGCTGGTATCTCATCGACCTAAATGCCTTCCGAGCCGGGCTGATCCGACAGGTTACCAACGGGCACCGCATCCGATCAGGCGACAAGCGGAATCCGGACGGAACAGCCTTCAAGTGGTTTGATATCCGAAGCTTTCCCCCAGAGCCGAGGTTGGTGGTGGCAAGTAGTCTCACCCGGCCTCAATGATTTGTCGTACCGTCCTCTTCATAACTTGGATGGAGAAAAGCATGCACGACAACTGGAGGCCTGACCTTAGCAAAACCGAAGTCCGGATGGGCCTTAAGCCTCGGAAGGCCCCATACTTCAACATCATTCAGTATTGCCGCCATATTGGCGTAGAGGTCCACGACAATGGCACGCACTACTGGGTGGCAAGAGTCCGAAAACGCGACGGTGGATACCGGCAAAAACGTATTGCAACGGCGAACGTAGGCGACCGTGTTGTCGTGAGCTTTGACGATGCGCTTGCTATGTCCGACAGATGGTTCAACACGCAAGAAATCGGCAGCATCGCTGCCGCCGCCCTTCCCGTTGGGAACCAAAGGCATCTAAGCATTTGCCCGATTGGCGAAGTCTACACAGTTGGCCATGCCCTAAAAGACTATCTCGATTGGAAGGTCATTGCCGCCACGAGGTCACACTTCGAGACCCTTGTTAGTTTGGTCAACTACCACCTGGTTCCCCGAGTCTCCCACATTCCGCTTGAGGATTTCGACGCGCGCGCCTTTCACAATCTGGCGCAGGATGTGCTAGAAACACCGCCCAAGTACGGGAGGAAAACCCCCACAGTCCGAGTCGATGTTCGGAAAATGAATGACAGCCAGCTTCGAAAGCGAAAGAAGACCTTCAATGCCCTAGTGAGCATACTTCGGGGAGCATTTGAGATTGCCTGGGAGCGAAATCACCTTGAAAGCGATAGGCCGTTCCGTTGCCTCAGAAGACTTCCAAACGTCGACCGGCCCAGGGCTGTCTTCCTCGACGAAGCGGAAGTGGAGCGACTGCTAAAGAATTGCGGTTCCGACCTAAGACTCTTGGTGCGGGCAGCTCTACTGACTGGATGCAGGGCGCAAGAGCTGACCTCCCTGAAGGTTAGGGACTTTCGAGAAGCTGAGTACGCTGTCCACATCGCGAACCCAAAGGGTCGCCGGACTCGTTATGTTATCTTGCCGCAAGTTGGCGTCTCATTCTTTCAAGAGCAAACCCAAGGAAAGACAGGTTCGGAACTGATTTTTAGAAAGTCAAACAGCCGACCCTGGGGTCGTGAGTACAAATGCCACTTCCGCGCAGCGCGAATACGGGCGGGATTACCCGACAATGTAACATTCCACGGGTTGCGACACACCTATGCCAGCAAGCTGCTAACCGGCGGCGCGTCGCTTATTACCGTTGCCGATCAGCTCGGACACGCGAACACACAAACAGTAAGCGCGACCTATGGCCACTTAACAGTACATCGACAGCGCGAGGAGGTAGAGGCGGCTTTCACGTCAAGCTTAGGCCGCCAGACTGGACTGTTCGTCTTTCGTCATCGCTCGCCAAGTTCGTGGCCACGGTCGAACCACTCAAAGTATTCCGGAAGCCTTTTGTCAGACTTGCGCGGGCTCAGATGACAGATCCTTGCGTCTGCCAAACTCCAGTATGCCGTTTGCGAAACCTGGAGCTTTCCAATCGAGCCGAGGCTGGTGGTGGCGTCTTCAAGCTTTTGAAAATGTGGCAAAGAATTTGGAATCTTTTTGTTCTGCGACGTGGTAGACATTCGAATCAGCACCTTGGAGGAACCATACTATGGCTTACTCGACCGAAGAGCTTCTCGAATTAGGCTTCAAAGCGGAAGGTGACATCATCAATACGACTGCGTTCAGCGCAGATGGACTGTTTGATAGCTTCAGCGGCTACGGCGCATTTACTCCGATAACAATTTCAACAAAGACAAAGTTGCGAAATGCCGACTTGGAACGAAGTAAATCAAGAGATTGAGCAGACTGGAAGTCCCGACGCCTGCGACCGCGTCCGAAATAAGTACCTCGAAAAGCTTCAAAAGAAGACGGGTCGAACCGTAATTTCATACTACTCTGGCTGGCTTCAAAAGAGGTCCGGCGATGGCCGTGCTCACCCTGAGTCCTCGATCACGGACTTAGACATGAATGGCTTCATGGCCGTCGTTCACAACGTTCGCCGTAAGAGTGGACTTGATCTACTTCTGCACACACCGGGCGGAGGGACTGAAGCAACAAGGGCTTTAGTAGAATATCTTTATAAGATGTTCGGTCACGATATCAGAGTGATTGTTCCACACATGGCAATGTCGGCCGGTACAATGATTGCTTGCGCCAGCAAAGAGATTGTAATGGGAAAACATTCTTCACTCGGCCCAACGGATCCGCAAGTTAAAGGCCACCCTGCTATGGGCGTACTTTCGGAAGTTGAGCGCGCCTTAAAAGAAATCAAGGCCGAACCAGCGAAACAGCTAGTTTATCAACATATTTTCGCTAAGTACCCGCCTGCTTTTGTCCAAGACTGCGAACGCCAAGTTCAAGGTTCATCTGAGATGATCGAACGTTGGCTTCGCGAAAACATGTTGTCTGGCCAAGAGGACCCGGCAAGCTCCGCTAAAAAAACCCGACAGGGCTTGATGAACTACGAGGGCACCACTGAGCACGCGCATCACTTTATGGTAGATACCTGCACTGAGCTTGGTCTGTGTGTTTTACCGTTGGAGAAGGATCAAGAGCTTCAAGAGGACGTCCTAAGCGTCCATCATAGTTTTGTCGCGAGTTTCGCACGGACGGACGCAATAAAGATAATCGAGAACGGTGAAGGGCAAAACTGGATTGTAAGCACCTAAGGGTGGTTCAGAAGGTGGGCGGGACTAGATGGATTCCCGCTAAATCGTTGATTTAATTTAATAAAATTGATGTGATTGGTGCCCAGGAGAGGACTCGAACCTCCACGTCCATACGGACACTAGCACCTGAAGCTAGCGCGTCTACCAATTCCGCCACCTGGGCCGGTGTCGAGGTGCCGTGGAATACGCCGCACTCCCAAGCCTGTCAACGGCCCAAACCGACATGCTTGTCGTAGCCTACGGCGGGCTCTAGATACGACCACAGCAAAGGAGTGATCGGATGTCGAATTTGGCCACGATCTACGGCGGGTCCGGATTTGTCGGGCGTTACATTGCACGGCGGCTGGCGAAGGCCGGTTGGCGCGTGCGGGTGGCTGTCAGGCGCCCGAACGAAGCGATGTTTGTGCGCACTTACGGTACCGTCGGTCAGGTTGAGCCGGTTCTGTGCAATATTCGCAATGATGCCTCTGTCGCGGCTGCGATGGACGGCGCCAATGCGGTCATCAATTGTGTCGGCACGTTCGACAAGGGCGGCAAGAACAACTTCGATGCGGTCCAGCATCTGGGCGCGGAACGGATTGCGCGACTTGCAGCGGCCGCAGGCGTGGCGCGGATGGTCCATATCTCGGCCATTGGGGCGGACGCGCAAGGCCCGACGCTTTATGCAAAGTCTAAAGGCCTTGGCGAAGAAGGTGTGCGTGAACATATGCCCGGCGCGGTGATCTTGCGACCATCGGTCATTTTTGGGCCAGAGGATGAGTTCTTCAACCGCTTTGCAGGCATGACCCGCACGTCGCCGTTCATTCCTTTGGTCGGGGCGTCCGCAAAATTTCAGCCGGTTTACGTGGATGACGTTGCCGCAGCCGCTGAGAAAGGCGTCTTGGGGTCGGCGGCGGGCGTTTACGAACTTGGTGGGCCAGAAATCGCAACATTCCGCAGCCTGATTGAGGATATGCTGAAGATCGTGCGCCGCAGGCGTTTGGTTTTGGGTCTGCCGTTGTGGGTGGGCCGGATCATGGGCTGGGGCTTTGATCTTCTGGGCACGCTGTCGGGTGGTTTGATCAAAGGGCCCATCACGCTCGATCAGGCCAAAAGCCTTGCAGTCGACAATATCGTATCAGACGGGGCCAAGACGCTGGCTGACCTTGGGATTGAAGCGACCGCGAAAGAGGCGATCCTGGATGAGTACCTGTGGCGGTTCCGCCCGTCTGGTCAGTACAGCGACATCAAGGAGTCGGCGAAAAATCTGAAGGCCTAGCTGTAGGCGATACCCAAAAGGATCACGCCGAGGATCACACGGTAGATCACATATGGCGTGAAGCTGATCCGTTTCAGAAGGGCCATCATGCCCCAAAGGGCAGCAAGTGCTGCAAAGAACGACAGTACGGCCGCAATTGCACCATCGCGGGCGGCTTGCGCATCAGCCGTGGCGGCGACTTCGATGCCCAGCAATGTGCCCGATGCGACGATCGTGGGGATCGACATCAGCATTGCCAAACGTGCAGCGTCTTCACGGTTGTAGCCCAACTGCCGCGCGCCGGTGATGGTGATGCCGGACCGCGACGTGCCGGGAATAAGGGCCAGCACCTGCCACAGACCCATGATTGCCGCGTCCTTCAACGACCAGCGGTCGCCGGATTTTTCCGATGGACCGGCGCGGTCGGCCCAGTACAGCACCAGCCCGAAGATGATCATCGTCCAGCCGATGACGGTCATGGACCGCAGTGCATCATCAAGGCCGGTCAACTTCAGGATCAGGCCGGCCACAACGACTGGCACGGTCGCGATGGCCAGGCACAGAACCAGCCAACTGTCCTGATCATCAATCCGGCCGCGCGCGACCTTGGGAATGCCGCGGAATATGCGCATCGTATCGGTTCGAAAATACAGCATGACAGCAAACAAGGTGCCCACATGGACCGCGACATCGATCGCTTGGCCTTGGTCGTCTAACCCTGTGAGATTCGGCAAAAGAATGAGGTGGCCAGAGGAGGAAACCGGCAAAAACTCAGTAATTCCCTGGATCAAAGCCACAAGGACAAGATGCAATCCGCTCATTCTTTTCTATCCGACGGTAAATCTTCGACCAACTTAAATTATTTGAAATCAATGGGAAGATCGAATTTAGGTAAGAAGATATGATACAATTTTCCCGATTTTGCGCTTCGCTCCATCGCAACGTGGGCCAGTTTCTCGAATTTAGGTATGTACTTATGACTTTTATTTTGAGTTCGGCCTTTGTATGAGGGCGGTCCGGGTGGATTGAACCGCGTCGGGCGTGGCGGGGCAAGGGCCGCACAGGTCGCGCGCGTTCAGATGAGATCGAGGCAGGGGTACGCATGGCTGAGACACCAATGTTGAAGTTTGTCACTGTAGAACGTGACATGCCGCATAAACGTGACGCCAGCACACGGAAGGAAGATTTCAACGAGATCTATGCCGAATATGCCGACCAGAAGGCGAAAGAGCAGGCGGCGCGGTGCAGCCAATGTGGTGTGCCTTACTGTCAGTCACATTGCCCGTTGCACAACAACATTCCTGATTGGCTGATGCTGACCGCCGAAGGGCGGCTGCGCGAAGCCTATGAGGTGAGCCAGGCCACCAACACCTTCCCCGAGATTTGCGGTCGTATCTGTCCGCAGGACCGCCTGTGCGAAGGCAATTGCGTGATCGAGCAAGCCGGTCACGGCACCGTCACCATTGGGTCGGTGGAAAAATACATCACCGACACCGCGTTCGAAGAAGGCTGGGTGCAGCCCATCGCGCCAAGTGTGGAGCGCACCGAAAGTGTGGGCATCATCGGCGCCGGGCCCGGCGGCTTGGCCGCGGCTGATATGCTGCGCCGCGCAGGCGTGCAGGTGACGGTCTATGACCGCTACGACCGGGGCGGCGGGCTGCTGACCTACGGCATCCCCGGCTTCAAGCTGGAAAAAGACGTTGTCATGAAGCGGATGGACCAGCTGGAACACGGCGGGGTCACGTTTGAGCTGAATTGCAACGTGGGCGACGATATCTCTTTTGCCGACATACGTGCCAAACATGATGCATTATTGATCGCGACGGGTGTCTATAAATCTCGTGACCTGCCAGCACCCGGCGTCGGTGCAGACGGGATTGTGCGCGCGATTGATTATCTGACAGCGTCGAACCGAAAGAGTTTTGGCGACGACGTGCCAGAGTTCGATTCGGGGCTGCTGGACGCCGAAGGCAAGCGGGTGGTGGTCATCGGCGGTGGTGACACCGCGATGGATTGCGTGCGCACCGCCATTCGCCAAGGGGCCGAAAGCGTCAAGTGTCTGTACCGGCGCGACAAGGCGAACATGCCCGGCTCGCAGCGCGAGGTTCAGAATGCCGAGGAAGAAGGGGTCGAATTTCTGTGGCTATCCGCACCGAAAGGCTTCACCGGAGAAGAGGTTGAAGGCGTGATCGTTGAAAAGATGCGGCTGGGCGCACCTGACGCCACGGGCCGTCAGAGCCCCGAAGTGATTGAAGGATCGGACTACACCGAAGAGGCTGATCTAGTGATCAAAGCGCTTGGGTTTGAGCCTGAAAACCTGCCGACGCTTTGGGATGTGCCGGAGTTGGAAGTGTCGCGCTGGGGCACGATCAAAGCCCATCACAAGACCCATGCGACAAGCCTGGAAGGCGTCTATGCGGCAGGGGACATTGTACGCGGCGCGTCGCTGGTGGTTTGGGCCATTCGCGATGGGCGTGAAGCGGCAGAGGCCATGCTGGAACGGTTCGGTGTGGGGGCCGCGTCGGTGGCTGCCGAGTAGGCGCGATGCGCCGAAACCGGCGTATTCAAAACGTACGACACTTGAGTTGGCGCGACGGCGGTCCGCAATTTGTATAGGTCAGCCAAGCTGACACGATCGGTGAAAGAAGGATGAACGCGATGAGACACTGCATAGCAGCACTTACCGCCGCGATATTGGTCACGCCGACGTTTCTGGCGGCCCAAAATCGCACCTTTCAGGTGCCCGAGAACTGCACGCCAGTCATGACGGTGCAGACCCGCGCCTGCACGGTGTCGAACTTCTGGACCTGCGATGGTGATGCCGATGGCGATATGTGGCGCGCAGATTCCGGCCAGCGCGGTCCGTTCTACCTCAGCCGCACGGATTCTGAGGCTCAATGGGTCGAAAGCTTTGGCCTGGTGTCGGGCACTGCACAGACCCTTAAACAACCCTCAGCCGATCCGGCGTCGTTCAGTGATCTGGTCGAGAACGGCCTTGATGCCTATGATTTCGTGATCGTCGATCAAGATGGCACGGAAGAGCGCGTCGTGGGCTTTGATCAATTGACCGGCGAAGAGACCGAAATCGATGGCGAGCCGTTGTTGGTCACCGAATTCGCGGCCCGGATCACCGAAGACGATGAATTGGTCTATGCCGTGGAAGGCCAGCAATACATTTCGCTGCGCCACCGCGTGTTCTTTTCAGGCGTAGATACATCCATGCGGCCTGACGAAGACCCGAACACCGCTGACCGCACGCCGGTAAGTTTTGCCTACCCTGGCGAGCCTGGTTTTCTGGCAGCAACCCCCGTTTTTGGCTGCAATGCCACCGACATCGCACTGCGACCCTAAAGGAGACAGACATGAAAAAGTTCACACCTGAATGGGCTGCCCAAGAAGAAGCCCGCCGTGCGTTCATGGCTGAAAACAGTCTCTATTCCGCCGAAGATGAGCATTCTTCGTGCGGTGTTGGCCTTGTGGTCGCGGTCAATGGCGAGAAGTCTCGCAAGGTGGTCGAACACGGGATCGACGCGCTGAAAGCGGTCTGGCACCGGGGCGCTGTGGATGCGGACGGCAAAACCGGCGACGGGGCGGGCATTCACGTGCAAATCCCGCATCATTTCTTCGGTGATCAGATCCGTCGCACGGGGCATGAGCCGCGTTCGGGCGAATTGCTGGCTGTAGGTCAGGTGTTTTTGCCGCGCACGGATTTTGGCGCGCAGGAAACCTGCCGGACAATCGTCGAATCCGAAGTGCTGCGCATGGGCTATTACATCTATGGCTGGCGCCATGTGCCGGTCGATGTGTCGGTTTTGGGCGATAAGGCCAATGCGACCCGGCCTGAGATCGAGCAGATCTTGATCTCGAATTCCAAAGGCGTGGATGAAGAGACGTTCGAGCGCGAGCTTTATGTCATTCGTCGCCGGATCGAAAAGGCGGCGGCGGCCGCACAGGTGGGCCAGCTTTATCTGGCCAGCCTGTCGTGCCGGTCGATCATTTACAAGGGCATGATGCTGGCCGAACAGGTGGCGGAATTCTATCCCGACCTCAAGGACGAGCGGTTTGAAAGCGCCTTTGCGATCTATCACCAGCGCTATTCGACAAATACCTTCCCGCAGTGGTGGCTGGCGCAGCCGTTTCGGATGCTGGCGCACAACGGCGAGATCAATACGCTGAAGGGCAACGTCAACTGGATGAAGTCCCATGAGATCCGCATGGCGTCGGGTGCGTTTGGTGACATGGCCGAAGATATCAAGCCGATTGTGGCCGCCGGAAGCTCGGATTCGGCTGCATTAGACTCTGTTTTCGAAGTTTTGGTGCGTGCAGGCCGGTCGGCACCGATGGCGAAGACCATGCTGGTGCCTGAAAGCTGGTCAAAGCAGGCCGAGGAACTGCCCCACGCCTGGCAGGACATGTATTCGTATTGCAACGCGGTGATGGAACCCTGGGATGGGCCGGCCGCGCTGGCAATGACCGATGGGCGCTGGGTGTGCGCGGGGCTGGACCGCAACGGGCTGCGGCCGATGCGCTATGTGGTGACCGGCGACGGACTGGTGATTGCGGGATCGGAAACCGGGATGGTGCCCACCGATGAGGCGACAGTCGTCGAAAAAGGCGCTTTGGGCCCCGGCCAGATGCTGGCGGTCGATATGAAAAAGGGCCTGATGTTCCACGACACTGAAATCAAGGACAAGCTGGCGCGTGCGCTGCCGTTCAGCGATTGGGTCGCCAAGGTCAATGAGCTGGATGAGACGCTGTCGGGCGTGACCGAGACGGCGATGTTTGCAGGCCCCGAGTTGCGCCAACGCCAGATGGCGGCGGGCTATACGATTGAAGAGCTGGAACATGTGCTGGCCCCCATGGCCGAAGACGGCAAGGAAGTGCTTGCATCGATGGGCGATGACACGCCGTCTGCGGTGCTGTCCCAACGCTATCGGCCGTTGTCGCATTTCTTCCGACAGAACTTTAGCCAGGTGACGAACCCGCCGATTGACTCCCTTCGCGAATACCGGGTGATGAGCCTGAAGACGCGGTTCGGCAACCTCAAGAACGTGTTGGATGAGGATTCAAGCCAGACTGAGATCCTGGTGCTCGACAGCCCGTTTGTGGGCAATGCGCAGTTTGATGCAATGGTGGCTGAATTCGGGTCGCCTATGACCGAGATCGATTGCACCTTCGCGGCCGGCGGTGGTGACGGTGCGCTGCGTGACGCTTTGGCCCGGGTGCGGGCGGAAGCCGAAGACGCGGTCCGCTCAGGCGCGGGGCATCTGGTGCTGACCGATCACAACCAGGGCCCGCACAGGGTTGCGATGCCAATGATTCTGGCGACATCAGCGGTACATTCGGGCCTGACCGATAAGGGCTTGCGGACGTTCTGTTCGCTCGCGGTCCGTTCCGCCGAATGTATCGATCCGCATTATTTTGCGGTACTGATTGGCTGCGGGGCGACGGTGGTGAACGCCTATCTGGCCGAAGACTCCATTGCCGACCGGATCGACCGCGGGTTGATCGACGGCACCCTGACCGAGGCGATGGCGCGGTACCGTGCGGCGATCGATCTGGGGCTTCTCAAAATCATGTCGAAGATGGGGATCTCCGTGATTTCGTCTTACCGCGGCGGGCTGAATTTCGAAGCCGTGGGGCTGAGCCGCGCAATGTGTGCGGAATACTTCCCCGGGCTGACCAGCCGGATTTCGGGCATCGGTGTGTCGGGCATTCAGCACAAGGCAGAAGAGGTGCACAAGCTGGGCTTTGGTGGTGGGCGTGATGTGCTGCCCATTGGCGGGTTTTACAAAGCGCGCCGGTCGGGCGAGACCCATGCCTGGGAAGCCACGTCGATGCATATGCTGCAAACGGCCTGCGACCGAGATTCCTACGAGATGTGGAAGCAGTATTCAGCCAAGATGCGGTCGAACCCGCCTATTCATCTGCGCGATCTGTTGGATATGAAACCGATGGGCAAGCCGGTGCATTTGGATGAGGTTGAAAGCATCACCTCGATCCGGAAGCGCTTTGTGACACCGGGGATGTCGCTGGGCGCACTTTCCCCTGAGGCACATAAGACGCTGAACGTGGCGATGAACCGGATCGGGGCGAAGTCGGATTCAGGCGAAGGCGGGGAAGATCCTGCGCATTTCGTTCCAGAACCCAATGGTGACAACCCGTCCGCGAAGATTAAGCAGGTGGCGTCGGGCCGGTTTGGCGTGACGGCGGAATACCTCAACCAATGCGAAGAGTTGGAGATTAAGGTCGCCCAGGGGGCCAAGCCCGGCGAGGGGGGCCAGCTGCCTGGTATGAAGGTGACCGATCTGATCGCGCGGCTGCGGCACTCGACCCCGGGTGTGACGCTGATCTCGCCGCCGCCGCATCACGACATCTATTCGATCGAGGATCTGGCGCAGCTGATCTATGACCTCAAGCAGATCAATCCGCGCGCCA
>JBCBDL010000118.1:0-10503 GCA_038529695.1 Pseudomonadota bacterium
GGGCTGAACCTTCTGGGCGACGGGTTGCGCGATTGGCTCGACCCACGGATCAGGGTGGCGCGGGTATGAGCATCCTCGACATCCGCAACCTGTCGATGCGCATCGGCGCGACCGATATCCTGCATGATGTAAACCTGACGATGCAGCATGGCGAGATTGTCGCCATCACCGGCGAAAGCGGATCGGGTAAATCAATGACGGCCCTGTCGGTTATGGGGCTACTGCCGCGTGGGGCCAAACCGCAGGGCCAGATCATCCTTGACGGCACCGACATCCTACAAACGTCTGAGCCCGATCTGTGCCAGATGCGCGGCAATACGATGGGCATGGTGTTTCAGGAGCCGATGACCGCGCTCAACCCGGTGCAGACGATTGGCGATCAGGTGGCCGAAACGATCCTGATCCATCAGAAAGTTTTAAAGGCCGACGCGCACAAGCGCGCCGCAGAAACGCTACACCGCGTCGGACTGAAAGTGGCACCCACCCGCTATCCGCACGAGCTTTCCGGCGGGCAGCGGCAGCGGGTTGTCATTGCCATGTCCATCGCATTACGTCCCAAGCTGCTGATCGCGGATGAACCGACAACGGCGCTCGACGTCACGACGCAGGCCCGCATCCTGACCCTGCTGCAAGACCTTGTGCACGAGTTTGACATGGGGCTTTTGCTCATCACGCATGACCTTGCCGTTGTGGCCGAAGTGGCCGATCAGATCGTCGTCATGCAAAAGGGCCGCGTGGTGGAGACCGGGCCAACACCGCAGCTTTTGCGCGGGATGCAGCACCCCTACACCAAGGCACTGTTCGCGGCGTCCACCCATCAGGTCGATCTGCCGGGCAAGACGGATGTACATACAGGTTCTGTACAGCTTCTGTACGCAAAACATATCGTCCGCGACTACCCTTTGCCGCGCCAGACACTCTTCGGCCCGCGCCCCATGTTCCGCGCGCTTAACGACATCACCTTTCACATCGATCATGGCGAACGGGTTGGTCTTGTAGGCGAAAGCGGCTGCGGCAAATCCACCCTCACCCGCGCCATTCTTGGGCTGGAAGAGGTGCAGGGTGGGGAGACTTTGCTGGACGGTGAACCTGTGTTTTCCAGCCACAAGCCCAACCTTGCCGTCCGGCGCAAAATGCAGGTCGTGTTTCAGGATCCCTATGGCAGTTTCAACCCGCGCCACCGGGTGGAGCGCCTGATCACAGAGCCGTTTCATCTGCTTGAAAACCCACCTGTGGGGGCAGCACGCAAAGCCGCGATTTCCAAAGCGTTACAGGATGTTGGCCTGTCGCCCGAGGATGCGGGCAAATACATCCACGAATTCTCTGGCGGCCAGCGCCAGCGCATTGCCATTGCCCGCGCGCTGATCATCGCACCGGAACTGATCATTTTTGATGAGGCCGTGTCAGCATTGGATGTCTCCGTTCGCGCGCAGGTGCTCGACCTGATTGCCGACCTCTGCCGCAAACGGTCGCTCGCTTATCTTTTCATCAGCCATGATCTATCCGTCGTACGCACCATCACTGACCGCGTGATGGTCATGCAGGCAGGCAAGATCGTGGAACAGGGGCAAACAGAGGAGGTCTTTTCCAATCCGAAACACCCCTATACCCAAACCCTGATTGCCGCCGCGCCCCCAATTGCCAGAGTTACCCTATGCCGTTGAATCAATTTAATATTCCTGAAGCCTCGCATCTGATTGCGGGAGCTTGGAATCGTGGCGAGGCCACGATCCAAGTCACGAACCCGTCTGACGGTGAACACCTCACCACTATCGCCCGTGGCACAACCAACGACGTCAATGCCGCCGTTGCGGCGGCTCAAAAGGCCCGCGACGGGGACTGGGGCCGGATGACCGCGTTGGAGCGTGGCCGCATCCTGACAAGGCTGGGTTTGTTGACCCTGAACCACCGTGAAGCACTGGCCAAGTTGGAAGCAATGGATGTGGGCAAACCGCTGACGCAGGCCCGCGCTGACGCAGTCGCGCTTGCCCGATATATGGAGTTCTACGGCGGGGCGGCGGATAAAATCCACGGCGAAACAATCCCTTATCTGGATGGCTACACAGTTTACACGTTGCGCGAACCCCATGGTGTTACGGGCCATATCATCCCATGGAACTACCCGATGCAGATCATTGGCCGGTCTGTCGGGGCGGCACTCGCCATGGGCAATGCCTGCGTGCTGAAACCGGCAGAGGACGCCTGCCTGACGGCGCTGGCCTTCGCCCAACTCGCCATGCAGGCAGGGCTTCCGCCCGGCGCGCTGAATGTCGTGACCGGGCTTGGGGCCGAGGCAGGTGCTGCATTGGCCGCGCATGCGGGTGTGCAGCATATGTCCTTTACCGGTTCAGTGCGCACGGGCGAGATGATCCAGGCCGCCGCAGCCAAAAACGTGATCCCAGTGACACTGGAGCTGGGCGGAAAATCCCCGCAGCTCGTCTTTGACGATGCCGATCTGGACCGCGCCCTGCCATTTCTCGTCAACGCCGGTATCCAGAATGCCGGGCAGACCTGTTCGGCCTCCAGCCGCATCCTTGTGCAGCGCCGCATCTATGATCAGGTACGAGATCGGATGGCCAAGGCGTATCAACAACTCAAAGTTGGCCCCGCAATGGATGATCACAATGTTGGCCCACTGATCTCGGCCCGGCAAAAGGACATCGTGAAGGACTTTCTTAAGAAAGGCCACGATCTTACCATTGCCGCAACAGGACAGATCGTGACCGACGCGGCGGGGTACTACGTCGCACCAACCCTCTTTGAGAATGTGCCGTCCGGCCACATGCTCGCGCGCGATGAAATCTTTGGTCCGGTGCAGGTGATCATCCCGTTTGAAGATGAGGCAGAGGCGCTAGAGATCGCCAATGGCACCGATTACGGGCTTGTTGCGTCGGTTTGGACCCGCGATGGCGCACGGCAGATGCGGCTGGCGAAAGCCCTGAAATCCGGACAGGTCTTCATCAACAATTACGGTGCAGGGGGCGGGGTTGAATTGCCCTTTGGCGGGGTCGGCAAATCGGGGCATGGGCGCGAGAAAGGCTTTGAAGCGCTCTACGGCTTCTCTACGCTGAAAACCGTGGCAGCATGGCATGGGTGACGGCATGAGACTTGGTGGCAAAACAGCAATCGTCACAGGCGGCGGGTCCGGCTTTGGCGCAGGGATCGCCCGCAAATTCGCTGCCGAAGGGGCGCAGGTTATCGTCGCCGATATAAACGCGAACGGGGCGCAGCATGTGGCGGAGGAAATCGGCGGATGGGCGTTGACCTGCGACGTCTCGGATGGCGCGTCGGTCAACCATCTGGCCAAGACGGTACTGGGTGCCGGACCCGTCGATGTTCTTGTGAACAACGCCGGTGTCACCCACCTGCCCAGCGCATTGGAGGATGTGTCAGAGGCCGATTTTGATCGGGTGTTCCGGGTGAACATGAAATCGGTCTACCTAACGTCCCGCGCATTTGTGCCGCATTTCAAAGAGCGTCAGGCAGGGGTGATCCTCAACATCGCGTCGACTGCGGGCATCTCCCCACGACCGCGGCTGAACTGGTATAATGCCTCTAAAGGCTGGATGATTACAGCGACAAAAGCGATGGCAGTGGAACTTGCCCCAGATGGCGTGCGCGTCAATGCACTGAACCCCGTTGCGGGCGAGACGCCGCTGCTCAGTTCGTTCATGGGCGAGGACACGCCGGAGATGCGCGCGAAATTTCTGGCAACAATTCCCTTAGGTCGGTTTTCCACACCAGAAGATCTGGGAAACGCCGCTTGTTTCCTCTGTTCGGACGAGGCCAGCATGATCACAGGTGTCGCGATGGAGGTGGATGGTGGACGCTGTATCTAAAGGTGCCCGTAACCTGATCACCGATGTTGCCGGTCTGAAGGTTGGTAATGCGCAGGATGACCGTTTGAAATCCGGCAGCACGGTGCTGACAGCGGACAAACCATTCACCGCAAGCGTCCATGTCATGGGCGGGGCCCCCGGCACCCGCGAGACGGATTTGCTCGCCCCTGACCGCACGGTTACGCAAGTTGATGCGATCGTCCTGTCTGGGGGGTCGGGCTTTGGGCTGGATGCGGGATCGGGCGTGGCAGACGCGCTACGCGAGATGGGGCGTGGCTATGCGATTGGCGACATGCATGTGCCAATTGTGCCCGGTGCGATCATCTTTGACCTGATCAATGGCGGCCAAAAGAATTGGACCGAAAACCCCTATCGCGCGTTAGGGCGCGACGCGTTGATGAATGCCAAAGCGGATTTTGATCTTGGCAGTGTTGGCGCCGGAACCGGGGCACTCGCCGGCATGCAAAAGGGTGGGCTTGGGTCTGCCTCTCTGCTGCTGCCGACTGGTATCACCGTTGGTGCGCTGGTCGCGGTCAATCCCTTGGGCAGCGTCACGACGCCCGGTGACCGCCATTTCTGGGCCGCGCCTTTTGAGATTGACGCCGAGTTCGGAGGAATCGGACCCGATCAGACTGCGGGTCTTATCGCCCCGGCAGCTAGCCGCAAGGAACAGGCGATGATGCAGCATGTGGCCGACCGTATGAACACGACTGTCGCAATTGTGGCGACTGACGCAGCCCTCACAAAAACGCAATGTCACAGGTTGGCGGTCACGGCGCATGACGGGATAGCGCGTGCCATTGTGCCTGCCCACACGCCCCATGACGGGGATCTGGTCTTTGGCGTGGCGACAGGCGATGAAACAGGTGTCGCGCGTGACATGATGCGCGATATAGGCGCAGCTGCAGCGATTTGCCTCAGCCGTGCCATCTGCCGCGGGGTCTATGAAGCCGCGGCAGCAAAAGGAGATATCATGCCAACCTACAAAGACATGAACCACTGATGCACGATCTGCTGTCTCTCAGGACGCCGCAGCAAGATGACAAAGTCCTGTTTGACGGGCTTGCCCAGCTCTATGCCTATGATTTCAGCGACATAACCGATTTGGTCCTCGGACGCGACGGACTGCTTGGGTAACATTCCTGCTTTGCCGAAATGTGGACCGATCCTGACAGGCACCCCTATCTGATCTTTGTAGAGAAAGAACCAGCAGGCTTTGCCATCGTCCATTGGACGGGCAAAGACTATGACATGGAGCAGTTTTTCGTCATGCGGAAATTCCGGCGAACAGGTTTGGGGCGCGCAGCAGCGTACCGGCTGTTTGACATGTTCCGCGGCCCATGGGGCATTGAGCAGATCACCAGCAACACCGTGGCACAGGCATTCTGGCGAAATGTTATATCGGGATACACCGATGACGACTTTGAAGACACATTGGGTGATGACCCGATGCAATCATTTGTGTCGTGACAGGATAGTTTTGTGGTGCCGCTGAAGGGACTCGAACCCCCGACCCCATCATTACGAATGACGTGCTCTACCATCTGAGCTACAGCGGCCTACCGGCGTTGGACGTATCACTCGGCGCGGTGGCGGAAAAGACCTATTTGGGTGCTTCCGGCTCTAAAACTTCTGCTTCTTCGACCTGTTCCGTGGTCTGATCAGCGACAACGACCGCGTTTTCAGGCTTTTGGCCAACGATCAGGGGCAGCATCTCAGTCCCGGCAGGCATTGCGACATCAGCGGCGGGCGGCGTTCTCCATGCGAGTGTGTCGAAGGACCCACAATTGCTGCAAGTGGCAGCCCACGTCGCTTGAATATGTTGGCAATTGTCACAGATCCACTGCGGCCCACGCGGCGCGGTCAGCGCGCGTGTCAGCCAGCCACGCACAACAGAGTCGTCCGCACCTTCGCCACGCTCAATGGCCGCCATCAATGTCAGATTGCGCGCCGTTGGATCCTTTTCGACCAAGTCGCCCAAAACCCGCTTTGCGGCAGGAAAATCCTCGGCCGAGATATAAAGTTCTGCCATCAGCATCTTGGTCTCAGGATGATCGAGTGTCGTTTTTGTCAGCGCCCGGAAACGCTTCAGCCGTGCATCAGCGCTTTCATCCGGTACGATTTCGGCAAAGGCCGCAGCGATATCGGGGTGCGGCTTTGCATTCCATGCCTTCGTCAGAACACGTGTCGCATAGCGGGCATTGCCTTCACCAATATAGCCACGTGCGGCCATGACTGCCGCCGGGATCAGATCTGGCGACAGGCGGTTTGCCTCAATTGCGGCTTCGCGAGCCTCTATTGTTTTGCCATCTTCCAAAACATCCCGCGCTTCTGACAGCGCCAGCACCGCATCGCGGCGCTTGTGCACATCGCGCGGCAGACCGCCTGACTTCAGCTTGGCACCCAATGTCTTACGTGCGCCAACCCAGTCAGATTTTTCGGCTTGCAACCGCAACAGCACATCCTGCGTCTCTTCATGCTTGGGTTTCAGCGCAAATGCCTTTTGCGCCAGCGCCAAAGCAGTGTCGGTGTCGCCATCTGAAAGCTTTTGCTTCATGATCCCGCGCACGCCGACGAAACGCGTCTTGTCATCGGCCAGCAGTTTCTTATACGTCTCTTCTGCTTTACGCCGGTCGCCAGTCATTTCAGCGGCCTGCGCCGTCAGCAGATTGGTCAGTTGCGGCTGTTGCAAATATTTGTCCGCGCGCGCGGCTTTGGTCAGGGCCAGATGTCCCTCACCCGAAGCAAGCGCCATCATCCCTTCAGACAGCGCCTCGTACCCTTTGCGTTCGCGGTTGCGGTCGAAATAACGCGAAATCGCGGTTTCGTCGCCGTTCAGAAATTTGAAGGTCGCGACGCAAAGTGCCAGCAATTTCAGCCCCAGCCAAACGGCAACAACCAGCGCGACAAATGCAAAGACCATTTCCAGCGGGCTGAGCGTAAATTCCAGACCCATCACGCCGATTGTGGCGCCGCCATCCACCTCCATCAACTGGGTACCGCCATAGGTCAGGGCAGTCACAATTGCCACAAACGCCAGGATTTTAATCAATGACCAAAGCATATATTGCGCCTTCAACTATCACTCAATGAGGTGGAAAGAATATCGACCGCCGCGATGGCATTGGCCCGTAACTCTGCCAGTGCCAGCCATTCAGACATCTCTGCGCGGGCAACTTCGGGCAATGCGCCAATCTCAGCCAATGCATCAGATAGCCGACCTGTGCGCACCGCTGCTTCGGCACGCGACAATACGGCATCCGCACTTGTCCCCTCTTGTGGCGTGACAGAGCGCACATCGAACTGATTACGCAAAAAGGCACCAATGCCAGTGGATTCTTCGCCTGCAACACCTTCGCGTCGTGCTGTGGCGAGTGCCGCCCGGGCAACGTCAGGGAATTGGTCTTGCAGGCTCGCAAGCGTTGGCACGCCATCCTGGGCCGCGAGCAGTGCATCCGGCGCGGGTGCGCCCAACGCCTCTTCCAGATCACCGATCGCTGCACCCAGCGGCGCACCGCTTTCCATTCCCGTTTGTAGACGTGCCATTGCGGCGCGGCCCGCTGCAGCACGGGCCGCAGCGGCGGCATTCTCTTCAATGGCCGCAGCTTCGGCGCGGGCCGTGTCCAATTCGGTCTGCGCGATCCCGGTCATCTCGGTGATTTGGGCGCGCAGCGCCTCGATTTCCGCTTCGTAGGTCGCCAGCGCGGGGACCGAGGCCGTGCCGTCGCCGCGTGGCAGGTTCTCAAGCGCGGTCAACCGGTCGTCGAGTGTCGCGACCTGGTCAATCAGCATGGTGATGTCTTCTGCCATCGCAGATTGTGCGGCCTCAAGACTACCCAGATCAACAACAGGTGCGCTATCGATCTGCGCCTGAACGGCTGCAATCGCATCGGCCTGTTCGGCGATCTGTGCCTCAAGCACCGTATCATCACGCGGCATCATCGCTTGTGCCGCCACAAAACCGATACCCCCGGCAATCACGCCACCCAACAAAAGTGGTAGAAAACCGGATCGTTTCTTGGTGGGCTCGGCACGTTCGGGTGGTGGAGCAGTGGCGGCTTTCACGGGTTTTGGGTTCGGTTCTGCGACCTTTTGCTTTTCAACAGGTGGAACAGATGACGCAGCGGCAATTGGTTCAACCGCCGGTTTTGTGTGCACTTCTGCCGGGATGGCATCAATCAGTGGTTTTGTTGGACCCGCCGATTCGGCGGTGGCCTGACGCGTTTGCGCCTGTTTTCCTGATTTGGTAGGCGCCTTACGCCCCTTGGATGGCTGTTTTGCCACGATTTCACCCTTTTTGCGCCCCCACCCGCCATTGGGCGGCTGACACATCATGTTATCCCGACGCTGGCCGACCCTCAAGCGATCCGACGTCAGTCGCGCAGATGTGTCAGGCGTCGCAATAACGTTAAAGTCGCAGCTAACATTGCATCCTCATCGGGTTGCTCTGCAATCGTGACAGATCGCAGGTGAAGTGGCCGCGCCGCATCGGCCACGGCCTCGCTCATCATCGCGGCGTGGATCGGTGCGGTGAAAGGTGCCTGATCTGCAAGTATGTCAACAGTTCTTGGCGAAAAGAGCGGCATGACAACGGGGGCATCGCGTGCAAGTCGTGCGTTTGCATCCTCGGTCAAGGCGCAGGCTTTTTGGTCATAAGCGACAATGTCCCGGCAAGAGATACCTGCGCTTGTCAGCAGGTTGCTGACATTCCCGCGCGCATGCCTGCCGCGAATATGCGCAAAACGCCCTTGCGGCATGGCTTTGATGATCGCGCCGACAAGCCCTGCAGCGTCACCCGGCCCCACAACGGGCGTAAAGCCTGCGGCCTGTGCCGCTGCGGCAGTCTTTGCGCCGACGCACCATGCGGTTTGAGCCCGTGGCAGGGCCAGCCCCTTCGCAGCGGCGACCCCGTTTGCCGACGTAAAGACGAGGTCCGTGACTGTGCGCAAATCCTCTGAAACGGGCCCAAAGACAACTGCAAGGAGCGGAGATTGAACAATGTCGAGCGACCCCGTCCATTGCGCCAAAACCGCATCTGCAAAACCCTGTCCTTGTTGTGTGGGACGCGTCAGGATGAGGGTCGGGGTCATTGGGCACCATTGTTTGCACTGATCCGCAATGTTACCTGCGATCCATGACCACGCAAGCCACGCCCCTGACCCTTTTGGGCATCGAAAGCAGTTGTGACGACACTGCTGCTGCCGTTGTTCGCGGAACGGCTATCCTCTCATCGGTTGTTTTCGGACAGACGGCCCTGCATGCCGACTTCGGCGGGGTCGTGCCGGAAATCGCAGCGCGTGCGCATGCAGAAAAGCTGGATCTCTGCATCGAACAAGCACTGGCAGACGCCAACCTGACCATGGCAGACCTTGATGGGATTGCTGTCACCGCGGGGCCGGGGCTAATTGGCGGTGTGCTGTCCGGCGTCATGTGCGCGAAGGGTCTTTCGGCTGCAACGGGTTTGCCATTGATTGGTGTCAACCATCTGGCAGGTCATGCCCTGACGCCGCGCCTGACGGATCAGGTGGCCTATCCCTATCTGATGCTGCTTGTTTCTGGCGGCCATTGTCAGTTCCTGATAGTCGAGAACTACAACCAGTATCATCGGATTGGTGGCACGATTGATGACGCACCCGGAGAGGCGTTTGACAAAACCGCCCGCATTCTTGGTCTGCCACAACCGGGTGGCCCTTCAGTGGAAAGGGCAGCGCAGGACGGTGATCCTGATCGGTTCATCCTGCCCCGCCCGCTTTTGGGACAACCGGGCTGTGACATGTCATTTTCAGGACTGAAGACCGCGATCTTGCGGGCGCGCGATGGGATTGTGACAGAAAAGGGCGGGCTGACGGTGCAGGATCAATCCGATCTTTGTGCAGGTTTTCAGGCCGCTGTGACCGATGTACTGCGCGAAAAGACCCGGCGCGCGTTGGATGCCTATCTTACATTGAAGTCCGAGACCCGCAGTTTCGCGATCGCCGGTGGCGTCGCGGCAAATGGCCCAATCCGCGATGCATTGATGCAGTTATGCGGGGAAACAAAAACCGATTTCATCGCGCCGCCGCTCCATCTTTGCACCGACAATGCCGCCATGATCGCCTATGCCGGGATGGAGCGGATGCAGCATGGCGCGATTGATGATCTGACCTTATCAGCCCGACCGCGCTGGCCATTGGATGATCGCGCAGCACCGATGTTGGGTTCTGGCAAGAAAGGGGCCAAGGCATGAAAATCGGCATTGCAGGTGGTGGAGCATTTGGCACGGCTTTAGGTGTGGCGCTGGCATTGGACGGCAACGACATCACGTTGTGGGCCCGCGATCCAGAGGCCGTCGCAACCATGCAAACCACCCGAACCAATGTCAGGCTGCCAGGGATCAACCTTCCTGACAACATGGCGTTTTCTGCAGGGCTGGACCCGCTTTTTGCGTGCGATATCATCCTGCTTGCCATTCCAGCACAAACGCTGCGCGACTTTCTTACAACCCATGCCGCACAGCTTGATGGCAAATATCTGGTCGCCTGCTGCAAGGGGATCGACCTGACGCGCATGACCGGGCCGGCCAGCACGATCCGCGATCTGGTGCCGGGCGCTGTTGCGGCAATGCTGACCGGACCCAGTTTTGCGGCCGACATCGCGCGGGGGCTGCCGACCGCCCTGACCATCG
>JBCBDL010000119.1:0-10266 GCA_038529695.1 Pseudomonadota bacterium
CATCGCTCAACCCGCTTTTGTCCATTGGGGATCAGCTGACCGAGACGATGCTGACGCATCTGCCGATCAGCTGGTCAGAGGCGGAGAAACGCGCGGTCGCCGCCTTGGAAGAGGTTGGCATTCCCGGGGCTGCCGAACGGATTGACAGTTATCCGCATGAATTCAGTGGCGGGATGCGCCAGCGGGTGGTGATTGCGTTGGCTCTATGCGCTGAGCCTTCGCTGATCATCGCGGATGAGCCGACCACGGCGCTGGACGTCTCCGTCCAGGCGCAGATCATCGCGCTGCTCAAACGGCTCTGCCGGGACCGTGGCACCGCTGTAATGCTGATTACCCATGATATGGGCGTCATCGCCGAAGCCGCTGACCGCGTCGCGGTGATGTATGCAGGACGGTTAGCCGAACTGGGCAAGGTGCGCGACGTGCTTACACAGCCGCAGCATCCCTATACGGCGGGGCTGATGGCCTCGACCCCGCTGGCCTCGGCAGGCAAGGCGCGACTGCACCAGATCGAAGGGGCAATGCCGCGTCTGGACAAGGTGCCGGATGGCTGTGCCTTTCACCCACGTTGCGAGTATGCGCAGGCGAAATGCCGCGCCGCGCCGGCCCCGCAAATTTCTGACGGGCATGCTGCGTGCTGGTTCCCGCTGGTTGCTGAAAAGGTTTCCTGAATGGCACTGATTTCCGTGAAAAACCTGACGCGGGTCTTTGACGTGTCCAAACCCTGGCTGAACCGGGTGATTGAACGGCGGGACAAAGCGTTCCTGACCGCTGTATCGGATGTGGATTTTGAGGTGGCAGAGCGGACGACCTATGGGTTGGTCGGCGAAAGTGGGTCGGGCAAGTCGACCATTGGGCGGATGCTGGTGGGGCTGCTCAACCCGTCCGGTGGGGCGGTCGAGATCGAAGGCGTGAACCTTGCGACCGAAACAGATGCGGACAAGGTAGATGCGGTCCGGTCGGACATCCAGATGATCTTTCAGGACCCCTTCGCCTCACTCAACCCGCGCTGGCGGGTGCGGGACATCATCGTGGAACCAGTGGTTGCGCGGGGTGGTGATGCAACGGGATTGGCCGAGAAATTGCTGGAACAGGTCGGCCTGTCCCCGCTCGATGCAGGCAAATTCCCACATGAGTTTTCCGGTGGGCAGCGGCAGCGGATCTGTATTGCGCGAGCGCTTTCGTCTGAGCCGAAACTGATCGTCTGTGATGAGCCGACATCGGCGCTGGATGTGTCGGTGCAGGCGCAGGTGTTGAACCTGATGAGCGATCTGAAGGACAATTTCGGCCTGACCTACGTGCTGATCAGCCATGATCTGACGGTCGTGCGGCATATGTCGGACCGGATCGGGGTGCTCTATCTGGGGCGGCTGGTCGAAGAGGCTGCACCGGATGACCTGTTCGAGAAGCCACGCCATCCTTACACGAAGATGCTGCTGGAGGCGGCGCCCAAAATGGACGGTTTTGGGCGCGAGGCGGCATTGCCCGAAGGCGAAATCCCCGACCCGATCAATCCGCCACCCGGCTGTGCGTTCCACCCACGCTGCCCGATTGCCAGCGATATCTGTAAACGGGAACGGCCAGAGATGCGGACCTTAGCTGAAACACGTGTGGCGTGCCATTTGGCGGAAGCTTAACCCGCGCGTTGTTGTTCCACATAGGCGCGCAGTTCCTCGGCCTCGCGCCTTGCTTCGCGCAGGCCATCCATGGCGGCCCTGAGTTCCGCTTCGGTCTGGCTAAGTTGATTGGTCATTTCGGCCTCGCGCTGTTGCAGATAGGTGATCGCCTGATCGCGGGTCTCTTCGGCCTCATGCAACGCTTGCGCCATTTTATCAAGCTCACCCACTTCAGCTTTGGTCACGCGGGTAAAGCGGTTGACCAGCCAACTGGCAAACCAGCCCAGCACGAAGGCCACAAAAAGGATCACGGCTGTGGCAATGATGAATTCGGTTCTGTTCAACGTCTTGGCCTTCGTTATTCGCTGTCGGTCGCGTCAGTGTCTGCGGGTGCTGCCTCCTCGGCCAGCTCATCCAGCGCATTGGTGTCTTCCGGCGCCGGTTCTGGCACGATCAGGCTGAATTCGATACGCCGGTTCGCCTCGCGTCCTTCTTCGGTGTCGTTATCCGCAATCGGATTTTCCTCACCATACCCGATGGCTTCGAATGTGGATACAGGCACGCGCCGCGCGCGCAGGGCGGTCAAAACAGCATTGGCGCGGTCTTGCGATAATTGCTGGTTCATGACCTCACGCCCTTGGCTATCTGTGTAGCCTGCAACACGGATGCGCAGATCGCCGCATTTTTGCAGAATTTCAGCGATGTCATCGACCACGGGCTGGGTCGCAGCCGTTAGATCGGCAGAGCCGGGGTCAAAGGTGATTTTGCGGTTTTCGGTCACGATTTTAATCTGTTCGACGCATTCCTCAGGCGTGGGTAACCCGGCAATTGGATCCAGTTCCTCGACATAGGTGACGCTGATCTCGAAATCGGCACCTTGCCCCAGCTTTTCGATCAGAAGGCGTGAGATTTCGGCGCTTGCCTCTTCATTACCGGTGTTCCCGCGCACCACAAAATCGTCTGGTGTCACAACGACCGACCCGTTCGAAAGCTCGGAAAGCGCCTCGATTCCGGCGAGAACGCGAATTGACCATCCTGATGGCAAACCGTCGACAACGCGTGTTCCCATGGTGATGTCACGCTGGCTGAACCGGGCATTCGTAAAGTTCTTGACGACGGTGTTTGTGACATCGTCTGGAACGCGGCCGCGGACCTGTACAGCACCTTCGGGGCTGAGCGTTGCGGTAAATTGTGGCGCCTCTTCCCCGGTTTCGTCGGGTAGTTCGGGAAGCTCTGCGGCCAGCGCATAGACATCGGGCAGTTCATTGGCGAGTTGCCCGACAACATCGTCAAACGTGTTCTGATCAGTGCCAAGCGGTGCAATCAACGTGATGTCTGTGTCAGCGACGGTGATTGTGCCGCCTTGCATTTCGCCAATGGCCGCAATGGCCCGCGCAACGGCAGCACCCCATGTGCGCGACGGGGCGCCCAACGCAAGTGTGCAATTCGCCTGACCCTCAAAACCGACCTCGCTTGCCGCCGCCAAAATGGTCTCTGCCGCCTCTGCCGTGTCCGCCGCGCAGGCGTCAAAGCGGGGGCCATCTTCGTCCATGATAAACCGTGTCGTGAAGGGTGAAATCACAGGGCGCGGCGCGCTAATCTCAACCGAAGTCAGGATGTTCTCTGGGATATTCCGGGCAAGATCGGCTTCAAGTTCGCGCTTTTCTTCGGGGCTTTCGGAAATTGCACTGACGATCACGCTGTTTGGTTTAACGGAAATCTTTGACTTGGGCAGCATTTCCAGTGCCCGCAGCGAATAACCCAGTGCGTCGCGCCAGGTGTCGGGGGTTGGATAATCCCCGACTTCAAGCAGATCGGTGACAGGCTGCCCGTCCGCGATGTCCTGAATACGCTCCGCAAGCGCGTCCCGATCTGTACTGGCCGGGATCAGGCCAATAATTGATACACCACTGTTGTTGCGCAGGATTTCGATAGCGAATTCCGGTGGTGCGATCACTTCTGATTCGGTGACCGACAGGTTGTCGATCACGCGGCTTGCATCAACCATGCCACCAGCGGCCGAGATCGCGCGGAACCGCACAGCCTCAGTAGGCGCCTCGCCCTCTAATATAACTTGCAGGCCGTCGCCCAACACCGAAGCCCATTCATATCCTTGATCTACAAGGGTTTCTTGCACGGCCAGGACGGAACGTTCCTCAACCACGGAAACAGTCGTGCGGGCTGCGGCAACCGACAGGAAAGCCGCTGCCGCAAAGGTGATGAGACGTATGAAAAGGGCTGAAAGACGCATACCGTTCCGAATTTTAGGTCTGCCTTGCATAGGCTCGTCAGAGGTGGTGTTCAATCATACCAAATAGGCAAGGGCGAAAAACGGCAAAGGGATCAGGCCCGCATCACGATTGGATCGAAAGACCTTCAGCAGGGCGTCGTTATCGTCGGGGTCAAACTTGCCCAATTGCCATGTCAGGTGCCAGCCCAGCGCCCAAGGCCCCCCAATGGCGATGACCAGCGACAGGATGGAGCGTTCGTAGCAAGCTAGCACAACCGCCAAGCCAAAAAGCAGGATCGTCAGCGTCATGAACAGCCGCAGCCATTCGCGCGATCTGTCGCCGAACAGACGCGCTGTGGATTTGACACCGATAAGTGCGTCGTCTTCGGCGTCTTGATGGGCATAGATCGTATCATAGAACAGCGTCCAAAAAATCCCTGCGATATAAAGCACAATGGGTACTGGGCCGATACTGTTCGTGTGTGCGGCCCAGGCGAGCAGTGCGCCCCAGTTGAACGCAATGCCAAGAAATACCTGCGGCCACCAGGTGAACCGCTTGGCGAACGGGTAGATTGCGACTGGGGCCAGTGCCAGCACGCCCAGTACGATCGCCATGGGTGCGAATGTGATCAGGATGCAAAACGCGAGCAATGATTGCGCAATCATCCAGATCAAGGCGTTGCGTACGGTCGCTTGTCCAGCAGGAATGGGACGCGACCGAGTCCGTTCGACCGCACCATCGATGTCCCGGTCTGTGATGTCATTCCACGTGCAGCCTGCGCCGCGCATCAAAAACGCGCCAATGCCGCAGCCAATGGCGATCCAGATATCGGCACTGCGCGCCGTATCAGTCGCAAGAATAGCAAGCGACAACCCCCACAGACATGGCAGATACAAAAGCCATGTCCCAATTGGACGATCAGCCCTGCTGAGCCGCAAAAACGGACGTGTTTTGGCTGGCGCGTAGCGGTCAACCCAATTGCCTTCTACGGCGTCTGAGACGGCGTCCGCGGGCTCTGGCACTTCGGCGTTCTGGCTCATATGGTCCGCCCATGGCATCCAAGGTTCGGCTTTATGTAGATCACCCGCTGGGGGAAGGGCAATCGGTTCCACTGTCGCGGGACCAGGCGCATTATCTTTTTGGCGTGATGCGGTTGGGTGAAGGCGCGGTTCTGTCGCTGATCAATGGCGCGGACGGGGAATGGGATGCGGCGGTGGCGCAGGCTAGCAAGAAGGGCGGCGTGCTGGTCTGTCGGGCACAGACGGCACCGTTACGCTTGCCCCCTGATCTGTGGCTGATGTTCGCGCCCATTCGCAAGGAACGCACTGCGTTTATCGTGGAAAAAGCGGTTGAGATGGGGGCCGCCCGGGTGATGCCAGTGCAGACGGACTACACCCAAAAGGCCAATCGCATGCGGCATGACAAGCTGCAGGCCCATGCGATTGAAGCGGCAGAGCAATGTGGCGGGACAATTGTGCCGCCGGTGGATGATCTGGTGCGGCTGGATCGGGTTTTCGCCGATTGGCCGGACGGGCGCAAACTGATGTTCTGCGACGAGGCAGTGGCGGGTCGCTCGGCCGCTCTGCCGAGCGTTCTCGCTGCGCCAGCGGCCATTCTGATCGGTCCGGAAGGGGGCTTTTCCTCTGAAGAGCGGGAGATGTTGCGTGGGTTGGACTTTGCGCATGCCGTATCTCTTGGTCCACGCATCCTTCGCGCTGATACGGCGGCGGTTGCGGCGTTGACCCTTTGGCAACAGGCGCTGGGGGATTGGCGATGAACACCAAGCCCGTGGTGCGACTGCATCTTTTCTTTGCAACGGAGAACAGCAATGCGCTGATTTTGCGGCGCGCGAAAGATCGGCTTTACAATCTGATTTCCTGGGACCGCAAGACCGACAGCTTTGTCGAGGGCCAGTGGATCAAGAAATATGTCCGGCCCGACTATTGCAGCCTTTCACCCGATGGCCGCCATTTTCTTTATGTTGTGACAAACGCCGACGGGCGCCAGGCGGCAAGTGAACATTACACAGTGATCAGCCGCCCGCCCTGGTTCACGGCTTTGGCTTTGTTTCCGCAAGGTGGTCTCTGGCAGCGTGGCGGGCGCTTTCTGAGCAATAATCAATATGTCATCGAAGGCGACATGCAGACCGACGATATCATCGGAAAAGCACCCGGTTTGACCCAAATCGTGCGGGGTGACGTGACGCGCACCTGCCGCACCGGTTTGCGGCTGCGCAATGGCCAGCCTGCCCGTCTGTCGCGTGCTTTGCGCGATCAGTTGCTGGATGGCGTTTCACCGCCACGCGATACCGCAATGGACCGGTACGAGACGCAAGCAGGACGGCTTTATCGGCGTCAGGGCATGGAATTGGAGCTGATCCGCGATTTCACGGATATGGAGCCGCAATTCGAACCTGCTCCCTACAGCGAGGATACACACCCGCACGATGCGCCCGGCTGGCACCCGCTGGATCAGGAGCGACCCCGATGATCCCCGCGACTGAGGCGGACTGGCCCGATATCGAAGCGTTTTTGCAGGCGCGCGTCCATCAGGCGATGTTCCCGCTCAGCAATTTGACCGAACATGGTATGGCGGGTGGTCATGAATATGCAGTCGGCTTCTGGATTGACTGGGCTGGCGGCCAGATCACGGATGTGTTGACCGTCACCGATGGTGGGATGGTGATGCCGCTTCTGCCCTCTGGCAGATTTGCCGATGCCGCTTTGCATCTTGATGGCGTGATCCCAAGCGGCATGGCGGGACCCAAGGACTATGTGCGTGGGCTGGAACGGCATGGCCTCGCCGATTTACCCCGTAGTTTTGATGATGACGAGCCGCAATTTCTGCTGAACCTGTCCAATCTGCATGTACCGCAGGGCAGTGGCGTGCTGTTGCCGCTCACCGAAGCCCCGGAGGATGTGATCAAATCCTGGATTTGGGATTATGACCGCAACACCCTGAATTCACCATTGGATGGGCTCGATGCGCGTGTGGACCGGACCTATGCCCGGTACTGCACGAACCAGAGCCATAAGGTGTTGATGGAGGGTGCCACGCCGCTGGCAGTGACCGGTTTCAATGCGCGGCTGCCGGATATCGTGCAACTAGGTGGCGTTTACACACCGCCTGATCTGCGCGGGCAGGGCCATGCGCGGCGGGCGGTCGCGCTGCATCTGGCAGAGGTTGCGGCGCAAGGTGTCAGGCAAGCCACGCTGTTCTCGGCAAGTGCGGCGGCAGCGCGGGCCTATCAGGCGCTGGGGTTTGAGCGCGTTGGCACCTGGACCCTGATCTTGTTCGAGCACGCAGCATGATCCTTGCCACCGAAGCTGACCGGCCCGCGATTGAGGCTTTCCTGCAGCAGCATATCGCGACTTCCATGTTTCCGCTGTCGAACCTGCGCCGCTATGGCATGGCGGGAGGGCACCCGCGCGCGGTACGGTTCTGGTGCCGGTGGCGCGAAGGAGCGCTGACGGATGTGCTGACAGTGTCCGAGGAAGGGATGGTTTTTCCGCAATGCCCCACAGGGCCTTGGGGCGCGGCGCGGGTGGTTTTGGCGGGGGTCGGTGTGAAGGGCATCCTTGGCGATGGTGCGCAGGTGGCGGCTTTGCATGCCGCGCTTGGTCTGCCCACCGATCCGCCGATGAATGAAGAAGAGCCGCATTACGAACTACAGTTGAATGACCTGTGTATGCCGGATGTCGCTGGCTTTTCGCTTGTGCCGTTAGCCGAAGCGCCGCGCGACCTTGTGGTGAATTGGCGCGCGACGTTTCGCGAAGAGGTGCTAACCATGCGGTCCGAAGATTACCTTGCCTCAGCAAGGCGGGATATTGACGGATATCTGGAAGCGGATACGCATCGGGTTTTGTATCAGGCTGGGCAGCCTGTCGCGATGACGGGCTTTAACGCGACCCTGTCAGATACGGTTCAGATCGGTGGTGTCTATACGCCGCCCGACTTGCGCTCGCGCGGATTGGCCCGCCGCGCGGTGTCCATGCACCTGAGTGAGGCGCGCGAGCGGGGTGTGAACCGGGCGGTTTTGTCGGCGGCCTCACCACAGGCCAGCAGGGCCTATGAGGCGATTGGGTTTCAACCTATCGGAACATTTACCATCCTTGTTTATGACGAACCGCGGGTGGTCCATGTCTGATTTCTTTCGCCCCGAAGTGCGCGCATTCTTCTGGCGCTGGCGCGAGGTTTTGCTTGCCGGCGTGGTGATGCTGCTGGGCCTATGGTGGGCCTTCGGCGGTGTCGGGATCACGGTTTGGCTGGGTTACATCTTCGTCGCCATTGGCATCGGTTGGGCCGTAGCTGGGTTTCAGCGCGCGCGGTTCGCCCAGGATGGGGATGGGCCCGGCGTGGTGCAGGTGCGCGAGCGCCGGCTTGCCTATTTCGGCCCGCTGGATGGCGGGGTGATGGATGTTGCCGATCTGACGATGCTGGAACTTGATCCAGGCAGTCACCCGGACCCAAGTTGGATCTTGACCGGTGTGGGCGGGCAAAGGATCACCATTCCGATCAATGCCAAAGGCGCCGAAAGCCTGTTTGACGTCTTTGCCGCCTTGCCAGGGATCAAAACCGAAACCGTATTGGACGTGCTTTCACGCACACCTGATGCGCGTGTGACATTGTGGTCGAAGACCAAGCCGCTCTTGCATTGACCCAGACCTTGGGGCAGGTCAAAGGTCTGAGCACACGCAGCTACGGAGCCACGCGCAATGTCTATCCCTCAATCCGGCGGTGGCCCCATTGAACGCTATGAGCAATTGGTCGAGGCGCTCGCCAAAGGCTGCAAGCCCAAAGCTGATTGGCGTATTGGCACAGAGCATGAGAAATTCGGGTTTTGTCAGGATAGCCTGCTGCCGCTGCCTTATGAGGGCGAACGGTCAATAAAGGCAGTGTTGGAAGGGTTGGAATCCCGCTTTGGCTGGGACCGCATTGAAGAAGATCGCAAGATTATTGGTCTGGTCAAGGACGGCGCGAATGTCAGCCTTGAACCGGGCGGCGCGCTGGAGTTGTCCGGGGCGCCGTTGGAGAATATCCACCAGACCTGCGACGAAGTGAATGCGCATTTGGCCGAGGTCAAAGCCGTCTCCGACGAGATTGGGGTGAAGTTTATTGGCTTGGGTGCTGCCCCGGAATGGACGCATGCGCAAATGCCGCTGATGCCCAAGGGCCGCTATAAGCTGATGAATGACTATATGGAAAAGGTCGGCACGATGGGCACGGCGATGATGCGCCGAACCTGCACGGTGCAAGTGAACCTTGATTTCGGGTCAGAGGCGGACATGGTGCAGAAGATGCGCGTGGCGCTTGCCCTGCAGCCGGTTGCAGTCGCGCTCTTTGCCAATTCGCCGTTCTTTGAGGGCAAGTTGAATGGCCATAAGTCATGGCGCAGCCGCATCTGGCGCGACCTGGATGCGTCGCGTACTGGTATGCTGCCCTTCGTGTTCGAAGAAGGGTTTGGGTTTGAGGCTTGGGTGGAATGGGTCCTCGATGTGCCGATGTACTTCGTCTATCGCGATGGGAAATATATCGACGCGCTGGGCATGTCGTTCCGTGATTTCCTGAAGGGCGAATTGCCCGCGCTGCCGGGAGAAAAACCGCTCCTTTCGGATTGGGCGGATCACCTGACAACAGTATTCCCTGAAGCGCGCGTGAAACAGTTTATCGAGATGCGCGGGGCCGATGGCGGGCCTTGGCGTAGGCTCTGCGCGTTACCTGCCTTCTGGGTCGGGCTGATGTATGATCAGGGCGCTTTGGATGCCGCATGGGACCTCTGCAAGGGCTGGACGGCAGAACAGCGCGATGCGCTGCGTGTGGCGGCGTCAGTCGATGGTTTGCAGGCCAAAGTGGACGGGATCAACATGCATGATCTGGCGCGCGAGGTTGTGGCAATTTCTGAGGCTGGGTTAAAGGCCCGCGCCATGCCCGGCGCAGGTGGGATGGTGCCGGATGAGACGCATTTTCTGAACGCGCTGAAAGAGACGATTGAAAGTGGTCAGACCCCCGCTGATGAGCTTTTGGCCCATTATCATGGCGATTGGGGCGGGGATCTGACCCGGATTTATGCCGAATATAGTTACTAAGCCGCAGCCTCTGCCTGTTTGGCTGCTTGGGCGACAACATCTCTGAGTGTTGCAACAGCCTGGGTGAAGCCAAGGCCAAGGCACAGAATCGACAGGCCGAGTGCGCCCAGCATGCCTTCGAACTGGAAACTACCAAGGTTCATGAACACGGCCGCAGCGATCATCAGAACAGCGCCGCCGCCAATGGCGACAAAACCGGTGACAATCGTCAGCGCACCAGCCCGCGCCGCGCGCCCGGTAACGGGGCAAGAGGCGAGCGCATCGCCGATCTTGAAGATCATGAAAGACAGTGCGGCCAGTGCAAGAGCAGCAGCGATGAAGAATGCAGGAAAG
>JBCBDL010000120.1:0-10252 GCA_038529695.1 Pseudomonadota bacterium
TTGGAACGTGCCACGTGCCTCATCCAATGCAGCGCGGCGCACATCCATTTCTGCTTGCAATTCGGTCAAGGCGTTGAACGCGACTACGTCTATCTGGCGGGCGAGGTAAATACACCTGCGCGGTTTGTCTTGCCTCCAGAACGCAAGGCTAGCCTGGCGGACGCCTTGTTTTCCGAAGGCGGGTTTTCGTCGCAAACAGCGAATCCGTCCCAGATCTATGTGCTACGCGGGTCCCAGGATCCTCGTGAATTCAGCGCCGTCACCGCATTTCATCTTGATGCGTCCAATGCCGCCAACCTGATGCTGGCGACGCGGTTGGAGATGCGCCCCAATGATGTGGTCTTTATTGCAGAACAGCCGATCACAAAGTGGAATCGGGTTGTGCAGCAACTTGTGCCGTCACTGATTAACACTGCGACAGCCGCCGTGTCGAACTAAGCTGAACAGTGGCGGATACGTCATGTTTTCTGCACCTTGAGCAAAAAATCAGCAAATATGCGCTAAAAGCAAATCGGGGCTTTGAAAGATAGGACGTTCTGCGCTATACAATTTTTGAGCGAAAACGTGCGAGCACATTAATTAGGAGTCCATCCAATGACTAAACTTTTCAGCGCCATCGCTGTCGCGCTTATGCTGCCATTGTCTGCCTTTGCGCAGGATGCGACGGCGCCAGGAACATCTGATCCGGCAACATCATTCCAGGCCGGTGGAATGGCTGGTGCTGGCCCTGCAATCGCGGCTGGTGTGGCACTCCTGGTGATTGTTGCGGTCGCGGCAGGCGACGATGATGACGATGACGATTCAAGCGGTACAAGCGGCACCAACTAAGTCGTGTACGACGCTGCCTAGCCTTAGGGTTGGGGATGCGTATCTTGTTTCGTTTGACGACGCGGATATAGATTGAGATTTATGGGGTTAGGCTTCGGCCTGACCCCATTTTTACTCTGTTGTCAGCCATACTACCCTGAGCTGGAAGCAGTCGATGCTGAGTGCGGGCAGCGTGGGCTTGACCTGATGACAGTCCCCGTGCAGCTTTTTATCGGCAAAGTGCCATTTGGTTGGAATTGATGTGTTTCGAAAACTAAAGACGCTGCTCGATGTAAAAGAAGCGGGCGCTGCAGATAATTCTCACAATACAATCATCGCTCCGGATCGCAGCATGTACGCCATTGGTGATGTCCATGGATGTGATGGGCAACTGACGCGTTTGCTTGACCAGATTAATGCCGACGCGCAGGGTGATGAGCCGCTGGTTTTCTTGGGCGATATGATTGACCGCGGTCCGCATTCAGCCAAAGTTCTCAGCACACTTTTTACGCTTGCGACCCAAAGGGCGGACCATGTGGTGGTCTTGATGGGCAACCACGAGCGCATGATGCTGGACTTCATTGATGATCCGTCCGACACGGGCGCACGGTGGTTGTTATTTGGTGGCATCGATACGTTAAACAGCTTTGGTATTACAGGTTTGACTGAACGTCCTGATGCGGAAGATGCCCTCGAAGCAGCACACGCGCTTGAGGCAGCTTTGCCATCCGGGATGTTGCCTTGGCTGCGGAAGCTGCCGTTTTCGTGGAAAAACGGGAATGTGTGTTGTGTACATGCCGCAATGAACCCCGACAAACCGGTGGCCGAGCAAAGCGAAAAGTCACTGCTCTGGGGCCATCCGCAGTTTTTCAGGCAACCGCGTCACGACGGCGTTTGCGTTGTCCATGGACACACCATCGTTGCGAAACCGTCGATCGCTGCGGGTCGTATTGCGATTGATACCGGCGCCTATCGGGGCGGACGGTTGAGTGCGGTGCGTCTGGACCCCGGCGCATGGCGCTTTCTGCAGGCTTAGCAGATGTGCCGTCAGGCACTGGCGCTTTCCTGTCGACGCGGCTCATAGCCATCGACACATTTCTTGATCAGCGTGGTCAATCGCGATGAAGACGCATTCGCGATACAGGCTTGCAATTCTTTCAGCATTGCGGCGACCTCAATTTCGCTCAATGACATCTCGTTAGCGCGTAGGATCTTTGGGTGTGGCGTATCGCGGAGGCTGTCGTTATCGATCAACAATTCTTCATAAAGCTTCTCACCGGCCCGTAGACCCGTAATCTTGACAGCGATATCGCCAATGCCGGTTTCGGGATCCTTTGGTTTGCGTCCTGACAGCTTGATCATCTTGTAGGCGATGTCGATGATCCGTTGCGGTTCGCCCATATCAAGCACAAAGACATCGCCGCCTTCCGCATACGCACCAGCAAGCAGGACGAGGCGTGCCGCTTCGGGGATGGTCATGAAAAAGCGAGTCACTTCGGGATGGGTGACCGTTACCGGGCCGCCGCGTTCGATCTGCTTTTGAAAAAGCGGGATCACTGATCCCGATGATCCCAGCACATTGCCGAAACGCACCATGGCAAACTTGGTCTTTGCAGCGCGCGTCTGACGATCCTGAATGACAAGTTCGGCCATACGTTTCGTCGCACCCATCGTGCTTGTGGGGCGTACGGCTTTATCGGTCGAAATCAGGATGAAGCGTTCAATACCAGCAGCCTCCGCCGCATCCGCGACAACCTGTGTGCCAAACACGTTATTTTGTGCGCCTTCCAGCGGGTTCGCTTCCACAAGTGGCACATGTTTGTAGGCGGCGGCGTGCAATATGATGCGGACCCGCGTGTCGGCGATAACCTCTGCCACCCGGGCTGCATTTGTGACGGATCCAAGGCGTGTGGTCACCTTGATTGCTGTGCCTGCGGTCAGCGCTCGCATTTCTGAATCGATCGCATAAAGCGCAAATTCGCACTGGTCGAAAAGCACCAATTCTTTCGGTTCACACTCAACAAGCTGGCGACAAAGCTCTGACCCGATTGACCCGCCTGCACCCGTTATCATGACCACGCGGCCCGCATATGCATTTGTCGCTTCGGGTGTATTCAGGTCGACTTTGTCGCGGCCCAAAAGCCGATCCGGCGATACGGGCTGCAAACTTGAAACCAGCCCTTTGCCACTGATCATGTCCACATATGAAGGAAGCACCTGCACCTGAATATCTTGTTCATGCATTTGCTCAATCAATGCATCCCTGCGATCTTGACGCACCGATGGCATGGCCAAAAGGGTTTTGCTGACACCGCGTTTTGTCATTTCCGGCTTCAGTTGACGTGGCGACATGACGGCAAGACCGGCCACAACCAGACCATGCAAATTCGGATTATCATCAACAAAGAAGACGGGGCGCATCTCTGTTGAACGCAAAAGCGCCGTCGCAAGCTGAATGCCTGCAGCACCGGCTCCATATATGGCGACCGGTTCGCGGCCGGCCTCGCGACTGTCAAATGTAAGAAGAAATCGCAAAGCAAGCAGGCGGGCACCGGTTGCAATGAAAAAGAACAATGCGCCAAAAATCAAAGGCACAGACCGTGGGGCCGGAACTTGCAAAAGGAAGCTGGCGGCCATTGCGGCCAAGGCGAGACAGGCGGCGACCGCGGCGATGCGCTGAATGGCGTTACTTTCCAGCGCCATTAGCTTGATCTGAGGCAAGCGGAACGCAAGAATTAAGGCAGGGCCGATCACCGCCATAGCGAAGAAAAGTGGCCAGGCCGACGCAAACGCAACATCATACTGGAAGCTGCCATATCTGAGGGCACATGCAAGCGGCAGCGATATAATTACCGCAGCCATGTCATTTGCAAAGAAAATGACACGTTTACTGCCGCGTGATAAGTCGTTGAGCCGCTCAACAATCATCGCTCGCAACCCCCAGTTGATACTCTCAGAGCGTTACGTTTTCTTTCGCTGCAGCGCAACAGTAACTTAGTTAACACGGCCATTTTGCACCTATTTGCGCATTCCATTGCATCATAGACAGTCACATTGTGTTTCGCTGATGACTATGGCAGTCAGGTGACGGCACTGCGCAAACCATAGATTGTAGAATGACAAGTCTTTCATCACTGCCGCGCCCTGCGCAGAAATCTGTCGAACAAGATGATGAGATCGACCTTGGCCAGTTGGTGGGCACCCTCTGGCGTGGCAAGTTGCGGATCATCCTGGCAGGTCTGGTCACATTGTGCATCGGCGTCTGGTACGCTTTTTTCGCGGCCACACCTGTTTATACAGCCAGTGCCGTTGTCGCGTTGGAAAGCCGCGAACAGCAGGTCATGGATATTGAAAGCGTTGTGACCGGCCTGTCGGGTGACCAAGCGACCGTCAATACCGAGGTCGAGGTTATTCGATCGCGTGAATTGATCGAACGGGTGGTGCTGGATCTGGATCTTGCCAGCGACCCCGAATTCAACGCTGAACTGCGAGAAGAGCCGTTCATATCGTCTGGACAAATCGTTCGTTTCATCACGAACACATTCAGCGGCGCAGAGCGCCAACAGACACCTTTGTCTGATCAAGCGACTTTGGATTCTGTCGTTGATGCGGTGCTTGAGCGTCTCAGTGTTTCCAATATCCGCCAAAGTTACGTTTTTCTGATTAGGATCACGACGGAGGATCCCGAAAAATCTGCGCAAATTGCGGACCGGCTGGCACAATTGTACATCAGCGATCAGATCCGGGTGAAACTGGAAAAGACTGAGCAGGCGACGACTTGGCTGGGTGAACGTGTTGCCGAACTTCAGATAGAGTTGGAGCAGGCGGAACAGGCGCTCAAAAGTTTCAGCACCAACACAGACCTTGTCAGTCCAGAAGGGCTTGTCGCCCTCAACCGGCAACTTAAAGAGCTTCGCGAACGGCGTGGTATGCTGCAAGAGCAGAACATCGCCTTGCGTGACCGTCAGCTGGCATTGCAGGAGGCACGTGTAACCCAATCACCCGAACAGATAGCGGTATTGGCCCAAGACGACATCCTAACAGCTATTCTTGAGCGGCTCAGCGTTGATGATACGATATCGGCGCGGACATTTGACAACCGCCTCGACGTTATCACGGCGCAGACGACTGACGAGTTGGGCCGCAAAGAGCGCCAGATCGCAGCGCTCGAGGTGTCCATCACCGAGGTGACCGAACGGATCGACCGACAATCGGACGAACTGGTGCAACTGCAGCAGTTTCAGCGTGAAGCAGAAGCCAGCCGCCTGATCTACGAGGCCTTTCTGGCAAGGCTGAAAGAGACAAGTATCCAGCAGGGTATTCAACAGGCCGACAGTCGTATCCTGAGCGAGGCTGTTGTGCCCGCAGAACCCTCTGCGCCGCGCAAGGCATCAGTATTGGCACTGTCGACATTGCTTGGCCTGATAGCGGGTGCGGCTTTTGTGCTCTATCGCGAATTGTCGCAGAACACTTTCCGGTTGGCCGAGGATCTTGAGGCACGTACAGGCTATTCCGTCTTGGGCCAGATCCCTGCCATCCCGATCCGCAAACGGTCCGGAATGCTGAAATACATTATCGAAAAACCAAACTCTGCTGCATCCGAAGCAGTGCGCAACCTGCGCACCTCCATCCTGCTCGCCAATCTTGATCGGCAACCGCAGATCATCATGACCACATCCTCGGTTCCGGGTGAAGGCAAGACAACGCTGTCAATTTCTCTTGCTCAGAACTTTGCGTCGATGGGTGAAAAGGTGCTGCTGATCGAAGGAGATATCCGCCGCCGGGTGTTTCGCGAGTATTTCGACATCAAATCAACGAATGGACTGCTCTCTGTCTTGTCGGGTGAGGCAACATTGGACAGTGCAGTTGTCCACGATCAACAGCTCCAGGCGGACATCCTTGTCGGTGAAAAATCCAACGTGAACGCGGCCGATCTGTTTTCTTCAAAGCGTTTTTCGGCGTTCCTGAAAGAGCTGCGCGGAAAATACGACCGCATCATCATCGACACCCCGCCTGTTCTTGCGGTCCCTGATGCGCGCGTGATGGGGCAGTCGGTTGATACGATCATCTATGCGGTCAAATGGGACAGCACGACGCATCGCCAGGTCCATGAAGGGATCAAGTCGCTCGAAGCAGTGAATTTGCGGATTGCCGGTCTCACACTTGGCCAAATCGATAAACGCGGCATGCGCAAATATGGCTATGGGGCCGATTACGGCAATTACGAAGGCTATTACGAGAACTGACGCCTTTTGCCCAGCATCACAGCCGAAACGCGTGAAGCCACACCAAAGCGGTCAAGTTGTGCGCGCCAAATGGAGATGATTTTGGCTCCGGCGGTAGGGATCGAACCTACGACCAATTGATTAACAGTCAACTGCTCTACCGCTGAGCTACGCCGGAACACGAAGGGCCGTATAGCAATGTGATTTCGCCCCGTCCAGAGCCTTTCGGACAGATTTATGACATTCCCTTAGGGCTGGCATTGGATCAAGCTGGAAGCCGGAAATTTGCATTGACCGACAATTGCGGAGTGGCCTCGACGATGCCGCGCCCAAAGAGGTCGACGAGATGGGCAAAAACGTTGCGCTCAGCGGCAGGCAAAAGGGCAGGGGTCACGTCGGTGTAGATCTCCCTTGTTAAGTCCGGCACGGTCTTGGGCGTTTTCACAAGCGTTTCGATAATTTGTGTTTCGCGCGACATGCGATGTGTGATCAGCCAGTCTAGCCGCGTCGACGGATCGGTGATTGGCGCGCCATGGGCCGGGTAATAGCGCCTCGCGTTGATACCTTTCAGCCGCCCGCAGGACGCCATGAAATCGGTCAAATCCCCATCAGGGGGTGAGACAAGCGAACTGGCCCAGCCCATCACATGGTCGCCGGTGAAAATGTCATCCTGCCACTGAAAACAGACGTGATTGCCGATATGGCCAGGCGTGTGCAGAACGCGTATCTCACCCCATGCACCCACCAGCTGTTGACCATCTTTCACGCGCGTGTCCGGTTGGAAATCATGATCTATCCCCTCGCCGCCGCCGACCAAGCCATCAGCAGCCAATTCCGCCATCACGGCGCTGCGTCCAGCAAGACTGTTACCAAATGCAAGAATGGGCGCGTTGACCCGTTCTGCCAGAGGGCGCGCCATCGGCGAATGATCAAGATGGCTATGCGTCAGCAGGATATGTGTGACCGGACGGCCTGCAATCGCGGCAATCAGGGCATCGAGATGCGATTGTATCATTGGCCCAGGGTCAATCACGGCCAATGTGTCTTGACCGAGCAGATAGGTATTCGTGCCCCAATAGGTCATGGGCGACGGGTTAGGGGCCAAGACACAGTGCAGATCAGGCTGCAGCGCCACGGGCACCCCGACGGAATAGGGCTGCTGGTCGGACAGGGTCATGATCGTGGCTTCCCGTTTGTGTGCAGGCCCGCTAGCCTAGCAGCATGGTCTTTGGTTGGCTGAAAAACTACATGCCGCGAGGCATTTATGCGCGTGCGGCACTGATTCTGGTTCTGCCGGTGATTTTGCTGCAATTGCTGGTCTCGGTCGTGTTTATCCAGCGCCACTTTGACGGCGTGACGCGCCTGATGACAAGTGCCGTCAATATCGAACTGCGGTTTCTGATCGACACCGCCAATGACGCGCCTGACCTGCAAACAGCGCGTGACGCGATATCGCGTATTGACGCGCCTTTGGAAATCCTGACCGAATTGCCAGCGGCAGATATGGTGGAAAACGATATCAAGCCGTTTGTCGACCTGACCGGCAACAGCGTCATCCGCAACATGCGCGGGGGGATTGCGAACATCATCGCCATTTCGCTCGAGGATCGGCGACGTGTCGTCGTCTGGGTGGAAACACGGCATGGCCCGCTCAAGATGGACTTTTCGCGCAGGCGTGTCTCGGCCTCAAATCCTCATCAATTGCTGGTGATCATGGTGGTTTTGGGCGCTTTGATGACGGCAATCGCTTATATCTTTCTGCGCAACCAATTGCGCCCGATCAAACGGATGGCGGCGGCGGCCGCCGACTACGGCAAAGGCCGGATCACGCGGTTTACACCGACGGGCGCTGTTGAGGTCCGCGCCGCTGGTATGGCGTTCCTTGATATGCGTAACCGGTTGGAACGGCAGGCGCAAAGCCGCACCTTGATGCTGTCGGGCGTCAGTCACGACCTGCGCACACCGCTCACGCGGCTACGGCTGGGCCTGTCGATGATGGACGATGAGGAAGTCGCACCTTTATTGCGCGACGTGGATGACATGCAGCGCCTGCTGGACGGCTTTCTCGACTTCGCCCGCAGTGACGCCAATGACAGTTTGGAAAAGGTGGTGCCGGCAGATCTGGTGCAGGCCGTGTTAGAGGATGCCAAACGAACGGATCAGGCCGTCGCTTTAGGCGGTGTTGAGGGCCCAACGGAAGAGATCAGCATGCGCCCGCTCGCCCTGCGCCGTGCCTTGGACAACCTGATCAACAACGCGCTGCGCTATGGCACCCGCGCCGAGATCGGCGTCAGCGTCACGGACAGGGCGGTGCGGTTCTGGGTCGAGGATAACGGGCCGGGCATCCCACCTGAGCAACGCGAAGACGCGATCAGCCCTTTTGTACGGCTCGATCCCGCCCGCAATCAGGACAAGGGCAGCGGGGTGGGGCTGGGCCTGTCGATCGTGGCAGATGTCGCGCGCACCCATGGCGGTGTGCTGCGCCTCAGCGAAAGCAAAAAGCTGGGCGGGCTCATGGCCGAGCTGGTACTGGGGCGGTAACCCGGTGGTCACTTGCCCGCTGACCAAATCAGCATTGGCGGCGGGCACAGTTGATCGGGCGGTCATCAGGCAAGCGCCCGATCAACCGTGCTGCTGATCATCGGCTACAGAAGTTTCGGCAATTCCTCGTTGTCGGTCACCCTGCTTTCCCAAAGCTCTTTCACCGTCTTAAACTTGTTTTCTTGATTATCCATGTCATCAATTTCCTTTTGGACCGTGCTATCGTAAGGTGTTTTTGCTGCGACAACCGGTTCAGTCACAACATCTTCGGCATCGATACCCTCTGTACTGGTGTCGTTTTCGATTTCCGGGGCCAATATCTCGCGCAACTCGCTTTCCGGTGCGGCATCCGGCATCGGTTTTAATCCAAACGCTTTGCACAATTCTTGATAGAGGTCGTTTTTTCGCGGCGCATTCGCGTCACTCGCCCGGTTAAAGGCGTTCAGATGAGATGCATGGACAACAATTGTATCATCACCCGTCTGCATCCCAGGTGTCCGATCCTCGTCAACAGTAATCGTGCCACCAAGTTCGGTCTCGAAATTGGCGAGTGCTGTCGTGAGCCTGTGGTCACGTTCGATCTTTTGAACATCAGCGAGGTCGACAAATTCGAGTGCGTCACCGCCAAGCCGTTCAAGAATGTGAACGTTGTCGCGCACCCGAGAAGGCGCAGGTTTGGCGATGGCTCCGGCGCCGCTGTCGCCCTCATTTTGTATCGGCACGGTGTCCAGCTTGTTTTGTGCCTTTGGCGGTTGCGTATGCTTACGATCAGGTTTGAGCGCGAATGCGGAACACAGCACGTCATAAAGATCATGGTCCTCATCAGCTCTCGCTGTCGCGTTCAGATGATAGGCTTCAGCCACAATCGTTCGCTGTTCGGGATAAACACCAGGCTCTGTCAACAGGCTGAAGACGATTTTTCCCTTCTTGTACTTCAGGTAGTTTTCCAGCTCTAACATAAGCTGATCATCTTCCATGATTTCTTTACCGACGAGCGGGTCGATCTTTAGCAATGCCCCGCCCATCAGGCCGTTGAGTATTTCGAATGTCTCTTCGAAATCTTTCTTTGCACTGGCGGTATCGGTTCGCGTTTCAGGCTGCTTTTCGGTCGAGAGTTCAAACTTGAAGACCCTTTGTGTCGCTGTGCGTTTGGCTGACTTGGTTTCCGCATTCAGCATCATCTCCTGCATTTGTCGGGAGTTCATTAGGTCGCTGATCTTAGGAATGCGCCGACCGATGTCGTTGACCGTGAATTTGCGCCTGCCACTGGATTTCGATCTTTCGCTCGTATCCGTGGCCATGCTGTCTTTGCGCTGCAGCCTATCAGTTCCGCGCGCGGCATCATTGCCGTTGGTCTTGTCGGCGCGCCTCGTCCCTTTCGTGTTCCGTACGTCTTTCATACGCGCCGCGTTTGTGTCGCTGTTGCCTTGCCGCTGTGTTGTGCGAGATATGCTGGTTGGTTTAATTCCCATAATGCAGCCCTTTTCGTGTGATGTAGGTCCACGATAGCGGTTGACGCAGCGGCAATTGTCTCAATTGACACAACGCATTACGCCAAAAGCGTTTTTTTTTGGAAATGGTATCTTGATGGACAAGGCTGGCGGAGAGACAGGGATTCGAACCCTGGGTGGGCTTGCACCCACAACGGTTTTCGAGACCGCCCCGTTCGACCACTCCGG
>JBCBDL010000121.1:0-10133 GCA_038529695.1 Pseudomonadota bacterium
GTTTTTTGATGATGTGCTGGTGCTGGCCTCAAAGTCGCTGCCGAAGAAGTATACTGATGGGCTGGAGCCTTGGGATCTCTCCGCGTTGGAGCCTTACAAGCCGGAATACCTCGCCGGGTTTCGGGCCGAAGGGTCTCAGGTAGAACTGGTCGACGGGTTTGACGAGGCGCGCGCCTATATGGATCGGATGATCCGCCGCGATATCAAATACGACATTGGCGGGGATGACCAGCGGATTGGAAAGGTCGACACCGATATTGCGGATGTAACGTTCAAGCATATTCTGCTGCCCGTCTGGCTTGCCGCCTACAAATATCGCGGAAAAAGCTACCGCTTTGTTGTCAATGGCCGCACGGGCCGGGTGCAGGGGGAGCGGCCCTGGTCGGTGTGGAAGATTGCTTTTGCCGTTGTCATCGGGATCGTTGTTGCATTGGCTGTGGGATTTGTTATCGCCGAAACCCAGTGAATTGGGAGGTTTGCGATGATCCTGTGTTGCGGTGAAGCGCTGATTGATATGCTGCCCCGGCAGACCGCGGCGAGCGAGGATGCCTTTGCGCCACATGCTGGCGGGTCGGTGTTTAATACAGCCATTGCCCTGGGCCGCTTGGGTGCGCCGGTACAGTTTTTCAGCGGGCTATCATCGGATTTGTTTGGGGATGTTTTGCGGGCCGGACTGGATGCATCGGGCGTGGACAGCAGCCCGGCGGCGATCAGCGATCGCCCGACGACGCTCGCCTTTGTGACGCTGACAGATGGCCATGCCTCTTATGCGTTTTATGATGAGAATACGGCCGGGCGGATGCTGTCAGTCGATGATCTGCCTGCGGTAGAGGCTGATGCGTTGTTCTTTGGTGGGATTTCACTGGTCGTAGAACCCTGTGGTGGCGCCTATCAGGCGTTGATGCTGCGGGAAGCGGCGTCGCGTGTGACGATGATTGATCCCAATATCCGGCCTTCCTTTATCACCGATGAGGACGCCTATCGCGCGCGGCTCACCCGCATGCTGGGGGTGGCGGATATCATCAAGACGTCCGACGAGGATCTGGAATGGATCACGGGTGCTGCGGATGCAGAGGCGCTGTTGCAGATGTCGGGGGCGCAGGTCATCCTGCTGACCCGCGGGGGCGATGGGGTGAGCGTGGTCACGGCGCACGGGTCGTTTGATGTGCCTGCAGAAAAGGCAAATGTCGTGGATACCGTGGGCGCGGGGGACACGTTTAGTGCCGGGTTTCTTGCGTCTTTGGACAAACAGGACGTACTAACAAAAGCCGGGATATCGGGTGTGACCGAAGCGCAGTTGGACAAGGCCGCGCGCTTTGGTGCGAAAGTGGCTGCGATTACGGTCAGCCGTGCAGGTGCGAACCCGCCCTGGGCATCCGAGCTATGAGGGCACTGATCCAGCGGGTGAGCGAAGCCGCGGTCCGCGTGGATGGGCAAGTCATCGGAGAGATCGGACCGGGCATGCTGATCCTCGTTTGCGCGATGGAGGGTGACGACCGTTCGAAAGCGGCGAGCCTGGCCGGGAAGGTGTCCAAGCTGCGTATCTTCACCGACGAAGCCGGCAAGATGAACCGCTCACTGCTGGATACGGGCGGTGCGGCATTGGTTGTGAGCCAGTTTACTTTGGCCGCTGACACATCACGCGGGAACAGGCCGGGCTTTTCACAGGCCGCCAAGCCGGATGAAGGTCGTGCGCTTTATGAGGCATTTGCAGCAGAGATGGCGGCACTGGGCATCGACACCGCAACAGGTCAATTTGGCGCGGATATGGCGGTGAGCCTGATCAATGATGGGCCAGTGACGATCTGGATGGATGTGTGAGGTGGCAGACTTTTCGTCACGAAAAGTCTGGGGCAAATTTTTTCAAAAAATTTGTTGGCACGCCTAACACTGTTTGCCGACGACAAGCACCCAGTAGGGACCGTTGGGCCCTTGCGTGATCCCGACACCGAATTCCTCAATCCGGGGATGCAGCATGTTGCGGCGGTGACCCGGAGAGTTCATCCAGCCGCTTACGATCCGCTGGGCCTGTGGGTAGCCCCAGGCGAGGTTCTCGGCGACGATGCAGTCGTCATAACCTGCCGCCCGTACGCGCCGCTGCGAGTTGGAGCCATCTGTGCCGCGGTGATCAAAAAAGTCATTCACCAGCATATCGCAGGCATGCACCATCGCCGCTTGCCCCAGCCGCCGGTTGAACCGCAGCGGTGCCTGCCCCTGCGCGCGCCGGTTGGCATTCACGCCAGCCGCGATTTGCGTGGCCAGTTGATTGACGTTTTCAGGTGCGACGCATTTTGTCGAAGCTGACGCACTTGTCGCAAAAACTGACAAGGCAATGCCCGCCAAAAGGCCTATGAAACGCTGCATATCGGTGTCCCTTTCTCCGATGGTGGTCAACGTAGTTTTGACATCGGATCGGGGCAACGCTGTGGCGGCCTGCGGGCCATGTGGCGGCAATTCGCTGCTGATGGATGCGGATTTTCGCCCAATTTGGGTCATGCAGAAAACGGCGCCAATACTAGAAATCAAAAACACCCTGTCTTGGGTCCGCGCGTTTCGTGCGTGGTGCGCGATCATTCACGAAATGCCCTTGCGGGTCTTTCCGGCTGGCATGTTTGTTGATGACTTTCGCCGCCTCATCCCGGAACGCGGTGCCTTTGCGCATGCCGTAGATCTGGGTGCGGGCATGCCGTGCGGCCTCTGCCACGTCCACGATTGGGGGCGGGTATTGCAGCCGCCCCTCCCATTTCCAGGGTTCTTGCAGGTATCTGTCCGGCACATCTGCCAATTCCGGTACCCAGCGGCGGGTAAAGACACCGGCCGGGTCCTGATCGCGGCCCTGTTTGACCGGGTTGTAAATGCGCACGGTGTTCATGCCGGTCGTCCCCGATTGCATCTGGGTCTGGGGCCAGTGGATGCCCGGTTCGTAATCCGTGAATTGCCGTGCCAGATGCAGGCCGGTTTGCCGCCAATCAAGCCACAGGTGATAGGAGGCCACCGCCATCACCATCGACCGCATGCGGAAATTCAGCCAACCTGTCGCGGACAGATAGCGCATGCAGGCATCGACAAACGGCAGGCCCGTTTCGCCGTTTTCCCAAGCCGCGCGGCGGGCCGCATCATCTTGGCGCAGTCCCTGATAAGCGGAATGCAGGCAACGTGTTTCCAGCTGCGGCTCATCCTCCAGCTTTTGCATGAAATGGTCGCGCCAGGCGAGGCGGGACTGAAAAGACTTCATGGACTTCGCCCACTGTCCCGCAACCTCATGCTGGCGTGCCGCACCTGCCTGCGCTGCCTCGCGCCCAGAGAGGCAGCCATAGGCAAGATAAGGCGAGAGGCGGGAACAGGCGACTTCGCCGGTTAGCGGTGAGGACATGTCGCGCTGATAGGTTTCACCCCGCTGGGTCAGGAACGACCCCAACCGCGACAACGCCATCGCGCGTCCGCCTTTCTGGCGGTCTGGGCAGTGATCGGCTGCGCAAAGTGTCGGGATATCATCGGATGGCGCGTCCACCCCTTGCACCACCTGTGGCACCTGCACCTGGTCTTCGCGCAGAAACGCATTGCGCGCCTTGGCCCAGCCATCGCGGCCATTGAGGCGGCGGACGACGCCGGATTGCGCAAGTTCGGTCCAGACCACCCCCTGCGCCCGCGCCCAATCCGCGACGGCCTGATCACGGGCAAAGGTCCAGGCATTGCCGGTTTCTTCATGGCTGATCAGGTCGGTGACGTTATGCGTGCGGCGCAAACCTTCAAGCACCTCAACGGCATTGCCGACACGCAGCGCCAAGGACAGCCCGAACCCCGCCAATTGCCCGCGCAGATCGACCAGGCTTTCAGCAACAAAGTCCCATTGACGCCCGCTGGCATCGGGCTGCTGCCATAATGCGGGCTCAACAATGTAAAGCGGCAAAACCGGACCCTGCGCGGCCGCATGGGCCAGCGCAGGGTGATCGGTGACGCGTAGATCGCGTTTGAACCACAGGATGCTTGTCATGCCTCATGACATAGGCAGGTGCATGGAAATGACCATGCACCTTGCCCCGATACGTTTAGAAGCGGAAGCTCACATTCAGGCCGGCGGAAAACGCGCTGGTGTCGTTGTCGGCGGCGCGATATTCAAAATCGCTGGCCACGTCGACCCGGTCATTGCCGAACAGCACCGCACGGGCACCGGCAAAACCGCCAAAGGTCTCTTCGTCATCATTGAAGGCTGCGACGCTGAATTCAGCATCTTCAAAGCTGCCAGAGACATCGTCGGCTTGGGTGTAACCGGCATCGACACCAACACGGAATGTGGTCTGGATTGTGCCGAGCATATAATCCGCCTCTACCAGCGCACGCAGATTAGTGCTTTGCGAAGAGCGGGCGTCGAAGGAAAGGTTCACGTCGCCTTCACCCGTTTCGGAGTAGCTGTCAAAGTTGGTCTGCGTGAAGCTGGCACTGACCACGGGGCGCAGCGCGACACTACCCAGCGCATAGTCACGCCCCCGTGCAGTGACCGCAGCGCTGACGAATTGCGCATCGATGTCAGATGTCGCGTCCTGCAGACCTGCGGCACTGTCGGCCACGATGCGGGTGGCATCGTGCGCCTCGGCCCCCAGAAGCAGGCTGCCTGTGATATTGGCGAAGCCGGTTGGTACGGTGACATAGGCACCGCCAAACGCGCGATCGCTTTCGATGTCATAGGAGGTGACGTCCGTTTCCAGTTCACCGCTTGCAACACCGCCGACAAAGCCAAGTCGGGTTGTGCCAAGGTCGAGTTCATAACCTGCGGTGACCCCGAAGAAATTGTGTGAAAAGCCCAGATTTTCATCAGTGCCGTCGCGGTCACCGCTTTCACCAATAATGCTCGCCCATGCGCCGGTGGTACCGGTGGTGATCTGTGTATCGATGCTGCGATGCACGTTTTGTGCGAAAGCATCTGTGACACCGTGCAAAGCCGTTAGACCCGTGGTTTCGACGAAAACCTGCCGCTCGCCCAGGTCGATCACACCCAACTGTTCTGAGACATTTAGCGTCTCCACCCCGGCGATCTCCATCACCGCAGAGCCGATCAGCCCGACATTCAGCGTATCCTCCCCGCCGCCAAGATTGATGGCGCCGCGGATTTGTGAGCCTGTTTCAAGTGTGACGATTTGATTGTCGCCGTCCCCAACAATCGCACGCGATCCATCCCCGGTGGCCGAAATGATACCGCTGTTTACGAGGCTTGTATTGACACCATTCATGCTGACGCCGTCAGCATCCGCACCGGTTGTGCGCAACGCGCCGCTATTGACCAGCTGTCCCCGCGCGCCGTCCAAACGTACCGCCTCAGCCCCGTTACCGGCCGTTTCGACAAGACCGCTATTGTGGATAAAGGTGTCAACGCCATCGACCTCAATACCGTCGGAGTTGTTGCCAAGGGTACGGATTGCGCCTTGGTTGTCGATGTACGCCTCGTCATCGATATCCAAGGCTTCGGACCCTTGACCACTGGTCTGGATCAAACCTGTATTGAGAACGGCATACCCGACGCCATCTAGCCTGATGGCTTCGTCGAAGCTCCCTTCTGTCAGGATCTGGCCACTGTTTTCGATGTATCCGTTATTGCCATTGAATTCGACGCCATCTGCGTTCGAAGTTCTGATGATACCGGTGTTGATCAATGTCCCGTTGTCGCCATCAAACTCGACCCCATCACTGGACGACGTTGATGTGCTAACGGTTCCTAAATTCTCGACACGGGCATTGTCGCCGCTGATTAGGATCCCTTCTGCATTCAACCCAGACGTACTAATCGCCCCCGTATTCACCATTGCGATATCATCACCGTCAAGCCTGACCCCCTCGCCACCAAAGCCAGTGGTTGAAACCGTTCCTGCATTTTCGAACCGTGCGCCATCGCCATCAATATCAATAGCGTCAGCAGTAGCGCCTGTCGCCGACACTACACCAGTATTTGTAATGAGGGCGGCATCGCCAACGATCCGCACTGTGTTGGTTGCAGAAAATGTGGCAAAGTCGACGCCACCGGAAGACTCGACAGTGCCGCTGATCGCAATCGTGGCATTGTCGCCTGAGACCAAAATTCCGGTGTTGCCATTACCGGCAACAGTCACTGTTCCAGCATTATCGACGACAGCATTATCGCCAGCCACATTCACTGCATCGACGCCATCGGTGTCAATTGTCCCGCCCTGGTCAACTGTCAGGTTATCGCCATCATTGGGCAGATTGACCGTATCGGTAATCACTTCACCATCACCGACGATGATCGCTTCCTGCGCTATTGCGGGCATTGCTGCGGCAATGGCGATGGCTGAGACAGTGAGCCGGGCGATCAATGCATGGCGGCGTGTAGTTGTTGAAATGATTTTGGACATATGCGTTTTCCTTTGGTCATGCGTTTCTTTGCGAAACTCGAACCAACTACGCTGGGCGTCCGGAAATTATTCTTTTGTTAACGATTTTTTTGACCACTTGTTCAAAAATAAAGGCCGCGCATGACGCGCGGCCTTTATTTTCATGGCAAAATCTGCAGCGCAGATGTTGCAATACTTTTAGTGCTTGTTCATCCGGTTCTCAATCAGATCATCGACCACGGATGGATCGGCGAGCGTCGATGTATCGCCGAGCGAGCCAAAATCATCCTCGGCAATTTTACGCAGGATGCGGCGCATAATCTTGCCGGAGCGTGTTTTCGGCAGGCCCGGCGCCCATTGGATCAAGTCAGGCTTGGCAATCGGGCCAATCTCGGCACGGACCCAGACCTCAAGCTCTTTGCGCAATTCTTCTGAGGGCTCCTGCCCATTCATCAGTGTGACATAAGCATAAATGCCCTGGCCCTTGATATCGTGCGGATAGCCGACAACGGCCGCCTCAGCCACCTTTGCATGGGCGACCAATGCGCTTTCCACCTCAGCCGTGCCCATGCGGTGGCCGGAAACATTGATCACATCGTCCACACGGCCCGTGACCCAGTAATCACCATCTGCATCGCGTTTGCAGCCATCGCCCGAAAAATAATAACCTGCGTAATCGCCAAAATAGGTCTTTTCGAAGCGTTCATGATCGCCCCACACGGTCCGCATCTGACCTGGCCAACTGTCACCGATGCACAAGACACCTTCCACGTCATTGCCATGGATCTCTTCACCGGTGGTCGGTTCAAGAACGACCGGCTTCACCCCAAAGAACGGCGTTTGTGCCGCGCCCGGTTTCAGCGTCGTCGCCCCTGGCAGCGGGGTCAGCATATGGCCACCGGTTTCGGTCTGCCAGAACGTATCCACGATAGGGCAGCGCCCGCCGCCAACAACGTTATAGTACCAACCCCATGCCTCAGGATTAATCGGTTCACCGACAGAGCCAAGCAACTTCAGCGAAGATAGATCATATTTCTCAACAAAATCATTGCCTTGCCCCATGAGCGCGCGGATCGCGGTCGGCGCCGTATAGAACTGGTTCACCTTGTACTTTTCGCAGACCTGCCAGAACCGGCCGGCATCGGGATAGGTGGGGACACCTTCGAACATGATCGTTGTCGCGCCATTGGCGAGCGGACCATAGACGATGTAGGAATGCCCGGTGACCCAGCCCACATCAGCCGTGCACCAGAAGATGTCCCCATCGTGATAATCGAACGTGTATTGCTGCGTCATGGATGCGTAGACAATGTAGCCCCCGGTCGTATGCACGACACCCTTGGGCTGCCCGGTAGAGCCTGACGTGTAGAGGATAAAGAGCGGATCCTCTGCCCCCATCTCTTCGGGTGGGCAATCGGCGGTGACCTTTTCCTCCATCTCGTGCAGCCAGCAATCGCTTTCACCGCGCCATGCGATCTGTTGGCCGGTGCGTTTGACCACCAGACATTTACAATCATGGATGACGTTGATCAGCGCCTGGTTCACACTGTCCTTAAGGTTTGTCACGCGCCCGCCACGCGGCGCACCGTCAGCAGTGATCACGACCTTCGCGTCACAGGCATTGACCCGCGCGCCCAACGCCTCGGCCGAGAAGCCGGCGAAAACGATAGAATGGATCGCCCCGATCCGCGCGCAAGCGAGCATCGCATAGGCCGCTTCGGGGATCATCGGCAGGTAGATCACCACGCGGTCGCCTTTGCCCACGCCCATTTCCTTGAGGACATTGGCCATCAGACAGGTTTTTTCGTGTAGCATCGCATAGGTGATGTAGAGCGGATCATCGTTCGGATCATCCGGTTCCCAGATGATTGCGGTCTGATCACCACGCGTTTCCAGATGCCGATCGATACAATTGGCGCTGACATTCAGCGTGCCATCTTCGAACCATTTGATGTCGATATTGCCAGGAGCGAAGCTGGTATTCTTGACCTTGGTGTAGGGCTTGATCCAGTCAATCCGCTTGCCGTGTTCAGCCCAGAACCTTTCAGGGTCGTTGATTGAGGCAGCGTACATATCCTCGTACGTTGCCTTATCCGCATGTGCGTGTGCCGCCATTTCGGCTGATGGTGGATAGGTTCCGGCTGGCTGGTCGGTCATCGCGTGTTCCCCCGCTTCTTTCGTTTGTGGCGGCCCGTGGCGCGCCTCCTCCATCTCCTATCATGATCAGATTGGTCAGGAATCCAAGCCGCACCAAGGTCGGAGCGCTCAATTTATCCGATTTTGTGATGACGCTTTCGCAAGATGTGCACAGCCGTTACATCGCTGGCATGAAGACGATCATCATCCTTGGCGCGGCGGTCTGGCCGACCGGTCCATCACCAACCCTGCGCAGGCGGACATTGCATGCAGCAAAACTGTGGCATGCTGGACGCGCGTCGCAGATTGTCGCATGCGGTGGTCAGGGGCAGCACCGTCCGACCGAGGCGGCCGCAATGCAGGATCTGCTTGTCGCCGCGGATGTGCCGCGACATGCGATTGTCCAAGAGGACCAGTCCACAACAACGCTTGAAAACATTCGCAATGCGCGCCCTTTATTGCCGGGGCCAGACGTGATCATCGTGACGGATACCTACCATGCCAAACGGGCGTTGTTGGTCGCGCGGCATTTTGGGCTGCGTGCGGATGTGGATTGCCCCGCTTCTGACAAGTGGCAGCTACGCCACCACCTGCGCGAGATGCTGGCCCGGCCCGCATATGCATTGAAACTCCGCCACGAACCACGACGCTGATCAGGCTTAACGGCCAGTTAACCAGATTCGGCCAATGTGCCCGAAGGGAAGAAACGGGTTGGTCATGCGGTTGCTGCTATGTCTGATGTGTCTTTTGGCATTGCCGCACACGGCAGCGGCCGGCGCATGGGCACGCGAAAAGGGGCAGTTTTTCGTATCGTCGGGGGGGAATTTCCTGCTGTCGGACGGCGCGGAATTGCCCGTGCATTATGACCCTACATTCTATCTGGAATACGGCCTGTCAGAGTTGCTGACCGTTGGCATCGACTATCACACAGCCGATCAAGGACGCATCAATACCGGTTTTGTCTTCGGACGGTTCCCGCTGGGTAGCAGCATCGGGCGGGACCGTTTTGCCGCAAGCCTTGGCTATGGCGCGCGCGTGGATGAGTTCAACCCGCAAGAGACGCTGGTCCAGGGCGGCCTGTTCTGGGGGCGTGGTTATGAGGCCGGGTGGTACGCGCTGGATTACACCGCGACCTATGGCGATATCACTGAAGAATTTCGGTCAAAGGCCGATCTGACCTGGGGCCATAATTTCACGGATCGCTGGACGACCACGTTGCAATTGCAAACAGGTGAGGGGTTCAGCGGCGATGTCTATGCCAAGATAAATCCAGCAGTGATCTTTACGTTGAATGAAAACCACCGTGTCAGTCTGGGCGCTGTGAAGGGTTTGACCGGGGACGAGGGCAGCGCGCTGAAGCTGAACATCTGGTCGACGTTTTAGGTGTTGTTTGGCGAAGTGGAGACCGATGCGTAAGGGTTTGTATGTGGACAGAACCGACATTGGTTTTTCGCCCTTTGCTGACGCAGCATCCTATCGCGCGTGCGGTATCGCGTCTGCTTTGTTGTAGCACAGGTTCCCAATCCGGTTATTCGCTAGTGCCGACTTCCCGCAACTCAAAGGTAGGTTTTCGCCAGAATTAGCTGACATCCGCCGAGCGCCTACAGAGCCGGCATTAAACTCGCTCAACCTGGTAACCCCTTCATGGCTTAC
>JBCBDL010000122.1:0-10007 GCA_038529695.1 Pseudomonadota bacterium
TCGCCGCCCCGCGATCACCGGGATAGAACTGATCGTCCCAGGTGGAATAGAGGGAATTGGTCCAGTAGACCCGTTTCCCGTCGCGGCTGATCTCGACCATTTGCGGGCCATAGCCGAAGTCTTTTCCATTAGGATGCTTGGTCTTCTTGACGATGCCCCCAATCTCGACCTTGCCCGCCAGCTTGGGGTTCATCGGGTCAGAGACATCGTATTGATGCATCTCACCCAGCCCCCAACAGGCGACGTAGAGGAAGCGGTCATCAAGGCTGAGGTCGATATCCGTCACGAGCGGTGGACAGGCGCCAAAGCCCTTTAGCAGGTCCGGCAGGTCATCAGCGTCGGCAGGCACCGGATCGATGGTGATCGTCTTTTTGGCCTGCCATTCGCCCTTTTCATCGCGCCACCAGGTGAAGATCGCACCCTGCAGGTTGGTGGTATCCACCACCACACCGCAGAACCCGTATTCCTTGACCGGGTCATGGGCGGGGCGGATTTCCAGCGCCATCTGGTGATTTTCGCCCAGATCAATTGACTTCGTGACCTTGCGCGCACGCAGGTCCCAGAAGTGGATCGTGTGGCCGTATTTGTTGCTCAGCAAGTCTTCGGGCACGATCCCGTTCTCGAATTGCGGCGGTAGACCCCATTCGGAACTGACCATGTAATCACGCGGCAGGTTCCACCAGAAATCATAGTGCTTGTCCTGAATACCCCGGTCCATCTCGTACCGGCCCAGAATCTCGAATGTCTCACAATCCATGATGAAAATGCCCGGCGGACCATCGGTGCCATCTTCGCCGCCACCGCCAAGGGTTGAGACATAGATGCCTTCGGGACCGCAATGGATCGTGTGGGGGCGCGAATAGCCCGTCTTCTCAAACAGTTCTTCAGGCTCGATGATCTTATGGATCTTCGCCTTCAGCGGTTCTTTCACGTCGATCACGTAAATCCTGCTGGACCGGATACCCGGAATGATCAGATAGCGGCGCTCCAAAAACGCATGACCGGTCAGCGGCGATAGCGCCGATGAACAGGCATTCCAGCCGAAATGGTGAAACTCGTCACCCTTGTTGGGCATGAAGAGACTATGGACGATCTGGCCATACGTGTCCGACTTTGGGTCCACATCCACCACGGCAAGCCCATCTGGCTGACTGCCATCCGGACTAAGCATGAGCGTGAAGGCCAGCGTTTCGGCCGGCGCGTCCATTGCGATTTTTGCGGTGGGGTAGAACGTCGGATCGGGTCTTAGGTTCATTAATGTATCCTCCCAGATTTAATGAAAATGCCGGTTTCCGGCTTCTTGGGCCACAGTGGCCAAGCTCTCAAGACACGGGTATTAAATGTCTGACAATTGAGTTGAGTATGCAGTCAGCAATTGCGTTCGATCAAGAAAATTATTTGTCAGCGTAACTAGACACGCACCTGCGTCAGAATTTCCGGTGGATATTAATGGCGACTTGGGGCATGCTTTTTGATAGCCAACATCGCCAGGGATCTTTCATAGTGACGCTCACCGTCCCAAAAATGTCGTCATGCGCGGATTGTCCCATTCGGTACAACGCGGTGTGTTCACGCTGTGACACGGACGAGCTAAACCGACTTGAAGAGATCAAGTATTACAGGTCCTATTCCGCCGGGCAGCCGATATTCTTCGCTGGTGATCCGCTGGAATTCGTTGGATCGATCGTTTCTGGTGTGGCCAGTTTGACGCGGACGATGCCTGACGGTCGTGTGCAGATGGTGGGTCTTTTGCTACCCGGCGACTTCATGGGACGTCCACATCGTAATACCATTGATTGTGATGTGGTTGGCGAAACGGATGTGATGTTGTGCTGTTTTCGGCGACGGCCATTCGAAGCGCTGATTGCCGATACGCCGCATGTAGGTCAGCGACTGCTTGAGATGACGCTGGATGAACTGGATGCAGCGCGCGAATGGATGCTGGTTTTGGGCCGTAAGACAGCCCGCGAAAAGATCGCGTCGCTTTTGCATATGATCGCTACCCGGATGGAGGCGTTGAAGCCGGGCGCGTCGGTCCAGACCAGTTTCACTTTGCCGATTACACGTGAAACCATGGCGAATTATTTGGGTTTGACGATTGAAACTGTCAGCAGACAGATGTCGTCACTCAAAAAAGACGGCTTGATCGCGTTTGATGACCGTCGGGACATTCGCGTCCCCGACTTAGACGCATTGAAGGCAGAGACGGGCGAAGACGCTTAGGTCATCAGGACCGCGCTTGACGAAGGCATGAAACGCTACACCACCGTTAAGCAGGCGCAGGTCGCGTGATGCTGAATGCGCTGAGATGTGCTGCCAAGAAAGAGGCTGGCAACCGCACCCAGACCACGACGGCCCATCACGATCAAGTCGGCATCCTTGGTCTTTGCGATCCCTAGAACGTGCCGCACGGGATCTCCGATATGCATGTCCGTTTCGGGGGAACATCCCTTTTCTTTGGCGATTGCCGCAGCCTCGGCAATGATTTTGTTTCCGGTCTCCTCCAGTTCAGCATGCGATGGTGCGGTCAGCAACTCATGATATCCTACAGGTCCCCCGACCACAAAGGCCGTGGTCTCCGCCTGGGGCGCATGTACGATGATCAACTTTCCATCACCTGCCGTTGCAATATCACATGCGGCATCAACTGCTTTTTTCGAACAGTCAGAGCCGTCAACGGCAACCACGATTGTCTTGAACATTTGTCTTCTCCTCCATTCTGGGCGCGCCGCAGTGATGACTTGGTGTCATCCAATCGGCGCGCCCACTCTTCTTGAGATCTACGCAGTCGCCGCACCGCGGCGCTTTGAAGCCACGATATTGCCTTAACGGGACATCAGGATCGGCAGATCCGCCATCTCCAACAGGCTACGCGTGGCCCCGCCAAACACCGCTTCACGCAGACGCGAATGCCCGTATGCACCGCTGACGATCATCTGTGCGCCAACTTCCTTGGCGCGACGCAACAGAATGTCGCCGATCTGCGGTTCGGTCTTGGCCAGTACCGCGACCTCTGCCTTTGTGCCATGCCGCATCAGGTATTGCGCCATTGCCCCGCCAGGATCGGACCGATCAGCGGCGTGCTGCGGTGGGTCGATGATACATATGTCGGCCATATCGGCTTGTTGCAGCAAGGGCAGGGCGGCGCGCGCAGCGGCAAGCGCCTCGGCCCCATCGTTCCATCCCATCAGCACATGCCCACCCGCTTCGGGGGCTTTGCAGCCTTTGGGGATCATCAAAACCGGACGCTCCGCAGCGAAAAGACACGCTTCCACCAAACTCGCAGCTTCCGGATTGTTCTGATAAGGCCGGGGGAGGACGACCAGATCAGAAAAACGCAGTTTACGGGCGAGATACCCGGTCAGGGCAGGACCCTGCACTGTGGCCGATTGCATGGACCAGCGCACCATCTCCCCGTGCATCCTGTCTTTCAGCCAGATTTCAAGCTTTTCGCGTTGTTCAATTGCATCTCGGGTTTGTTCGGCGACCATCAACGCCTCTGCCCCAAGATAATAATTGTTTGTTTCGGTATGACTGATTGTCACCACATAGGCATCAAGATGCGCCCCCATCCGGTCAGCAAGCGAGATTGCTGCATCAAGGCCTTCTGTGGATTGATCAGTATCCGTTACAATCGTCGCAATGATCTTGTAGGACATCGGTCCGGCCTTCCCCATATCGGTTCTCACGTTGGGGGGCGATTGTTCGCGCAAAACCGCTCCTTGACCTGACTATGCCAGAATCTGGAATCAGGCGTGTTGATCCAAGTCAAGTGAGCGGTGATCTGTCTGCGTTTATGATTTTGGAACGTAACCTGGGGGATAGACCGGGTCCTTATTGGTCTCTACACGATTCGCCCAAAGCTCTCTGACGGTGGTGACCGTCGTGTCCTTCGTCTGCACGGCTTCGATGTCAGATCCGGTGTCCGCCGCGTCTTCGATCGTTTCATCGCCAGGCGACGTCAGACCCGTATTCGTTTCGGTACTGGCAACCACCTGGTCAGTTTCATCTGATATTGCCGCTCCATCGTCCTGGTTGCTGCCAGTCGTTGTGTCGTCCGATGTCAGCGGAGGCAATTCGAATAATGTTCGCAAAGCCTGATGAATGGTTGGCCGGTTCTCATCGTCAGCTTTAGGTGCGAGATGATATTCAGCCATGCCGACATAGCTGTTTTCCAAGCTCACTTCTTGTGAAGCTCCATCATTAAACACGACAGTGCCTTCACCCTCCGTTTCTGCAAGAAAGCCCTCTAATTTAAGCATGAGTGGCAAGTCGTCCATCACGTCCTGAAGCGCATCAAGCTTGATCTCATCGTCGTCTAGGTAATCCTTGAACAAGGCTCCGACGATTTCCTGCGCAGGTCTTGAAAGCTCGGTAGCATCTGTGGCCGTGGTCGCATTTTCGGCGAGCGGCGGCATTCTGAATGCGGCGCGCAAAGCCTGGTGCAAGTCATGATCGTACTGATCTCGGTAATCTGAGTCCAAGTGATAGGTTTCAAGGCCGATGAATTCGTGCTCGGTGTTCACTCCTTGGGGGATTGTGTCACCGAATTGCACTTGGCCCTTCCAATTGGTTGCCTCTAAGAAGCGGTCCAATTCCAGCAAAAGCGGATGATCGGCCATAATCTTTTGAAGGATGTCATGGTCAAGGTTGGCAATATTTGTGCCGAACAGAGCGCTGATGATTTCGATAGGTTCCAATTGAAGGTGGGCCGGTGTAGCGCTTTCTGCTTCTATCCGACCAGTTGCGGAATTGAAGCTGTATCTGTGCGCTGTCGGTGGGGGTCGTCCTGTGGTATCCTCTGGGCCGTATTCGTCGACAAAAGCCCTAATCTGATGTTGTGTCGGGATTTTGCCCTTAACCTCGTCAAACGGGGATTTCGGATTTTTCCAAGCTTTCATGGCCAGCTTGAATGGGTCCTCTGGCGGTGTTGTGTCGACAGCCTTTACCTGAAGCGTTGGTCCATCGGTTGTGTCCGTATTGGTTTCGGGCCTGACCTGACCATCGGTACCGCCGTTCATGCGCACGCCGCGATTGACGTCGGCTTGCCCATCAACTTGCGGGGCATTTCGGTTTGGCGCGCCAAGATGTGTTGGTGACGTCGGTATACGACCCATTTTAGCTGTCCTTTTCTGTTCGATTGGCCTGACCTTAGCAGCGGCAAAATCCAGCGCTGTCTTAATTGAGACAGCGATCTTTGTTCTTAAGGGGTGGCGGGTTTGATCCAGGTCAAATGGAATTTTGATCCACATCAAGGCAGCATGGACCGCAAGTCCCCATAAGCAAAATCACCAAATGTCTGTCGTCCCGTGTTTTGGCACGACAAAGGAAGGGGATCTCTTATGGGGAACTACATTAAGTTGATCGCGCTGGGCTGCGTCGCCCTTTTTGCTGCGGTCGCTGCGAATTGGGGGCGTGATACGGCTTATGTCGTTCACGCGATCATCATTCTCGGCGTTTCGGGTTATATGTTCGTTCGGGTCCTCCGGCAAATTGATGAGCCGGTCCCAGCGACGCCAGATGGCTATATGGATGACGTTATCCGGGCCGGGGTCATCGCAACAGGGTTCTGGGGCGTCGTGGGATTTCTGGTGGGCGTCGTCATCGCGTTCCAACTGGCCTTTCCGCAACTGAATTTCGAAGTTCTCCAACCATACGGCAACTTTGGTCGTTTGCGCCCACTGCACACCAGTGCGGTGATTTTTGCATTTGGGGGCAACGCCCTGATCATGTCGTCATTCTATATCGTACAGCGCACCTGCGGGGCGCGCTTGTGGGGCGGTAACCTGGCGTGGTTTGTATTCTGGGGCTACAACCTCTTCATCGTGCTGGCCGCGACAGGTTACCTGCTGGGGGCCACGCAATCCAAGGAATATGCAGAGCCTGAATGGTATGTGGACCTGTGGCTGACCATTGTCTGGGTCGCGTTCCTCGCCGTCTATCTGGGCACGATCTTCAAGCGGACCGAAAAGCATATCTATGTGGCCAACTGGTTCCTGCTGTCCTTCATCATCACTGTAGCGATGCTGCATATCGTCAACAACATCTCGATCCCCGTTTCGATCTGGGGCAGCAAATCCGTACAGGTCTTCAGCGGCGTGCAGGATGCGATGGTGCAGTGGTGGTACGGGCACAACGCCGTTGGCTTCTTCCTGACCGCCGGGTTCCTGGGCATGATGTACTATTTCGTGCCCAAGCAGGCCGGGCGCCCCGTCTATAGCTACAAGCTGTCGATCATCCACTTCTGGGCACTGATCTTTCTTTATATCTGGGCAGGTCCACACCACCTGCACTACACCGCTCTCCCCGACTGGGCGTCTACACTTGGCATGGTGTTCTCCATCATTCTGTGGATGCCCAGCTGGGGCGGTATGATCAACGGTCTGATGACCCTGCAAGGGGCCTGGGACAAGCTGCGCACCGATCCGATCATCCGGATGATGGTGATCAGCCTTGCCTTCTACGGCATGTCCACCTTCGAAGGGCCGATGATGTCGATCCGCGCGGTCAACAGCCTGTCACACTACACAGACTGGACCATCGGGCACGTGCATTCCGGCGCGCTGGGCTGGAACGGCATGATCACATTCGCCGCCCTTTACTTCCTCACACCCAAACTGTGGGGGCGGGCGCAGATGTATTCGATGTCGGCCATCAACTGGCACTTCTGGTTGGCGACAATCGGCATCATTCTCTACGCCGCCTCGATGTGGGTGACCGGCATCATGGAGGGCCTGATGTGGCGTGAAGTCGACGCCAATGGCTTCCTGGTCAACAGCTTTGCCGACACCGTGAGCGCGAAGTTCCCGATGTATGTGGTCCGTGCGTTGGGTGGGGTGCTCTACCTTGCTGGCGGCCTGATCATGCTCTGGAACATGTACATGACCATTCGGGGTGGCCAACGCGTGGCCGCACCGGTTGGCGTCCCGGCTGAGTAAAGGAGGGCTGAGAGATGTCTGATACAACACCACAAAACGGCCCTGCCAAAGGCTTTCTGGCCAAACACGCGATCCTTGAAAAGAGCCCGACGTTGCTCCTTGTGTCCTCCTTGTTGGTTGTGACGGTGGGCGGGATCGTGGAAATCGCACCCCTCTTCTACCTTGAAAACACGATTGAAGAGGTAGAGGGGGTGCGACCCTATTCCCCGCTCGAACTCGCGGGACGCGAGGTTTACATCCGTGAAGGCTGCTATGTCTGCCATAGCCAGATGATCCGGCCGATGCGCGACGAGGTCGAACGCTACGGGCATTATTCGCTCGCAGCAGAGTCGATGTACGACCACCCGTTCCAGTGGGGGTCCAAACGGACGGGTCCCGACCTCGCGCGGGTCGGCGGCAAATACTCCGATGACTGGCACGTGGATCACCTGATCAAACCACAATCGGTCGTGCCGGAATCGATCATGCCCGGCTATGCCTATCTGCTCGATAACCCGGTGAATGCCGAATACACCGCTGATCTGGTGCGCACGCATCGTTTCGTCGGCGCGCCTTACACTGACGAAATGATCGAAGTGGCCGCGAGCGATGTGCTGGCGCAGGCTGACCCTGACACAGACGCCTATGACGATCTGCTGGAACGCTATCCGGGTGCGCAAATTCGCAACTTCGACGGTGAACCAGGCGTGTCCGAAATGGATGCCCTGATCGCCTATATGCAGATGCTGGGCACGACGGTCGATTTCTCGACCTTCACGCCTGATGCGAGCCGGTAGAGGAGGAGATGACCATGGAGAATTCGACCCTTCTGGCCGAAATGGCTGACAACTGGATGCTGCTGGCAATGTTCACGCTTTTCATAGGCGCGATCCTGTGGGCGATCCGCCCCGGCAGCCGTGCTGTGCACAAAGAGACCAGCATCATCCCTTTCCGTAACGAGGACCACCCCGGTTCATCCGAAATCGAGGAGCTGCAATCATGAGCAGCCAAGACAACAAAGACATCGACGATGTCACAGGCATCGACACAACCGGTCACGCCTGGGACGGGATCAAGGAACTCAATAACCCGTTGCCGCGCTGGTGGCTCTGGTGCTTCTACCTGACGATCATTTGGGGTGTCGGATATACCGTCGCTTACCCTGCATGGCCGTTGATCAATAGCGCCACATCTGGGCTGCTGGGCTATTCCACACGCGCTGAAGTCGCTCAGGACATCGCCCTGTTTGAGGAAGCGAATGCCGAGATATCGGCGCAACTGGCCTCGGCTGATCTGACCGTGCTGGACGAAAATACAGAGCTGTTGCGCTATGCATCCTCCAAGGGGGCAGCGGTGTTCCGCAACAATTGTTCGCAATGCCACGGGTCTGGCGCCGCGGGCTTTGTCGGTTATCCTAACCTCTTGGACGATGACTGGCTCTGGGGCGGTGATTTCGACAATATCGAATACACCATCCGCCACGGCATTCGGAACGAGGAAGACTGGGATGCCCGTTATTCCGAAATGACCGCCTATGATGAGATTTTCACCAATGAGGAGGTGGATCAGACGGTCAATTACGTCCTGCAGATTTCCGGTCAGGACCATGATGCCACGCTTGCCGCTGCAGGTGAGGGTCTGTTCCTCGACAATTGTGCTGCTTGCCATGGTGACAATGCGATGGGCAACATTGATCTGGGCGCACCGAACCTGACTGACGCGATCTGGCTTTACGGCGGCGATCCGGTATCGCTGGAAGAAACTGTGCGCTACGCCCGTTTTGGCGTGATGCCCCCCTGGGGCGAGCGTCTGACTGAGGCCGAGATCAAAGCCGTCACAGCCTACGTTCATCAGCTTGGTGGGGGTGAGTAGGAGATCACGCAGCCCCACCCGTCTGTTCGCGCATAGGATGGGGCATTCGTGAAGGGGAAGGCATCTGCGAAAGCAGGTGCCTTCTTCGTATTTTGGACTATGCCACAGGTGTTTAGATGCTGACTGCGGTGAAACGTCGCTGCTTGCGCAAGGGTGGTGCGCCTGTAGACTAAGTCGGGTGCCGTTGCGGAACAGGTTGCGTAATGAATATCTTGATCATCGAAGATGACGCGGAAAACGGGCGCTATCTGGAACGCGGGCTGCAAGAGGCCGGATGGCAAACTGTCTGGCACGACAATCCGCAAGCTGCGATGCTGACACTGTCGGGCCGCGCATTCGATGCGATTATCCTGGACCGGATGTTGCCGGGAATGGATGGTATTGATGTGCTGCGCTTGATGCGCGGTGCCAATGTGACCACACCGGTCCTGATGCTGACCGCGCGCACCAGTATCGACGACCGGGTGGAGGGGCTGGAGGCCGGGGCGGATGATTACCTGATCAAGCCCTTTGCGCTGTCCGAGCTCATTGCAAGGCTCAAGATCATTGCCCGCCGTCCACCCAAGGCGGTGCAGGTCGAAACCATCGTCATTCATGATCTGACACTGGACCGGATGAAACGGACAGCGCATCGCGGCGATGTCATGCTGGATCTGTCACCGCTTGAATTTCGCCTGCTGGAATGTCTGATGCTGCATCCCGGCCAGGTCATGACGCGGACGATCCTGCTCGAACAGGTCTGGGGTTACCGGTTTGATCCCAAAACCAGCCTTGTCCAGACCCATATGAGCCGGCTGCGCGCCAAGGTCGACAAGCCCTTTGATGTTGAGTTGATCCGCACGGTCAGGGGGGCAGGCTATGTCATCGACGCGCCCTAGCATTCTGCGTTCAACGGTTTTCACGCGCGTCATCTGGGCCTGTGCTGCGTTTGTCACGGTCGCAATGACGCTGCTTTGGGCGATCTGCGGGTCGATGGTGTTGCGCAGGGATGCAGCACAGGAAGCGCGCATCCTTGAGGCGATTGAGTACACGCAAGAGGTCTATTACAGGCGCGGCTCCGATGCGCTGATCGACGAAGAAATTGTCGAAAACGGCGCGGCACTTTGGGAAGAGGATTTTATCTATGAGGTGCTGGAGCAAGAGGCGCAGCTGATCGTTTTGCGCGATGCGGAGTATGACCCTATCGCAGGCTATCACGGGCTTTATGCCGATATCGGC
>JBCBDL010000123.1:0-9970 GCA_038529695.1 Pseudomonadota bacterium
AGACGCTTCCACATGGCGCAGCAAGTAATCTGACCTGGGTCGAGGAATACGCAGAGGATGTACCGCTGAGCGGTGCCTTTGATACAGTCGTCGCTGCACTCAGCATTCATTGGATGAACCATGAAAGGCTCTTTGCGAAGCTGTACATCCTCTGCGTATTCCTCGACCCAGGTCAGATTACTTGCTGCGCCATGTGGAAGCGTCTTTCCAAGTGCAATCATTTTTGCCGAGGGATCGACAGCAACCACCTGATTAAAATGCTGCGACATCGGCCGGGCGATCTTGCCATGGCCACAACCTAAATCAAGCATGCGGTCACTGCCGGGGGAGAGATCGACAATCAGATCAAACACTTGCTGCGGATATGGCGGGCGGTAGCGATAAAGGTCAACAACGTCCTGCTCAAGAAAGGATGCTCCGGCTTGCTGTGCCATGTGACCGCGCCCCCGCTTATTCCGGATGACGTGGCGCCTGACCAGATGGCGCCACATAGGGCCGCGTGACATCGCGCAACACGGCTTCCAATGCTTCGACCTCCAACGCGATCACGCCGTCTCCCGCCAGCGTTAGCTCTATACGGCCTGCACCATCCTCACCTGGTTCAAATGCTATGGAGAGTAGCGAAAAGACCATATCCGGATCGGATTTGTCGACCCCTTGGGATCGCACCCGCATCACATCCTCAAAGGCGAGAACGGCCTGCACCCGTTCAAAATCGCGCCGCCGGGCGTGGGCATTTTGCGCATCCTCCCAGCGAAACCGGTTGAGCAGGATCGCAAAGCGGCGCGCCTTGCGATCCCAGCGCATTTCAGCGGCTGGAAACACCGCATCCTGCGTCAATGCGGCAATGACGCCCAAGTCCTCCGCATCAAGCGCCTTGAGCCGCAGCGGAGCCTCGCGCCCATCTTCAAATGTTGCGTCTTCACTCATCCAGGCACACGCTCAATCTTGGCGCCGACGGCACCCAGTTTTTCCTCAACATGCTCATAGCCACGATCAAGATGGTAGACACGACTGACGACCGTCTCACCCTCGGCGGCCAATCCGGCAAGGATCAGTGACACCGACGCGCGTAAATCCGTTGCCATGACCGGTGCGCCTTTCATTTGCTCGACCCCATGCACGGTGGCGGTGCCGCCATGCACCTCAACATTTGCGCCCATACGCAAGAGTTCTGGGGCATGCATGAAACGGTTTTCAAAAATCGTTTCTTCCAGAACTGCTGTCCCGCTGCTCAGGCACATCATCGCCATGAATTGGGCCTGCAAATCGGTTGGAAAGCCAGGGAAAGGTTCTGTTTTTGCATCGACCGGTCGGATCGGCCCATCGCCTTTGGTCACCTTCAAACCCTGTGCGGTCTCTTCGATAATTGCACCGGCTTCGGTCATTTTCTCCGCAAAACAAGGGACAAGGTTGGCCCGCCCGCCCAATAACTCGACCGAGCCCCCCGCAATCATGGGCGCGACCATAAAAGTGCCCAGTTCAATGCGATCGGTGAGAACTTCTTGCGTAACACCATGCAGCCGCTCCACCCCGGTCACAACGATTTCAGGGGTTCCTGCACCTTCGATTTGCGCACCCATGGCGTTCAGGCAATCGGCAAGTGCCACTGTGTCGGGTTCGCGGGCTGCATTTTTGATAACAGTTGTGCCTTTGGCTAGTGTTGCTGCGGCCATCGCGTTTTCGGTCGCGCCGACCGACGCGAAAGGAAATTCAATCTCGCATCCCTTCAGCCCTTGCGGGGCCGCGGCGTGGACATACCCGTCCTTCAACTCCACCTTGGCGCCCATTTTTTCAAACGCGCCCAGATGAAAATCAACGGGCCGTGCGCCGATTGCGCAGCCCCCCGGAAGCGAGACGATCGCCTGACCTTCACGCGCAAGCATTGGCCCCAGCACCTGAAACGAGGCGCGCAATTTGCGGACCAGATCGTAATCCGCCTTGAGATTGGTCAGATTTGCCGCGCTCAGGACCATCACCCGACCAGCCTCAAGCTGGGCAATCTCGACACCAAGCGACATCATCACGTCGCTGATCGTGCGGATATCGGCCAGTTTTGGCACATTCGTTAGCGTTACGGGATCCTCGGTCAAAAGCGACGCTGCGATCAGTTTGAGCGAGGTGTTCTTTGCACCTGCGATCTGTATCTGCCCATTCAGCGGCGTGCCGCCTTTGACCACGATGGAATCCATGCCTGCCTAATCTTTCTCTTTTTTGTTGTTATCGGCCGCCCGTGCGCGGGCCTGCGCCTTGCGCTTGGCCATATTGGCCTTCAGCGCCGCTTTCAACCTGTCTTCGCGGGTTGTTGCGGCGGTCACCTTGGGCTTGCTGCGCGATTTGTCGTTCATGCCCATGCTGTTACCAACATGGGCAAAAAGGGTCCAGTCAGGGCTTGCGCCAATGGGCGATTGGGTCTAATGCACCGCCCACGGCAAGCTGCTGTAGCTCAGTGGTAGAGCGCACCCTTGGTAAGGGTGAGGTCGGGAGTTCAATCCTCCCCAGCAGCACCAGCATCTCTTTCACTTCATTTTTTCTGCTTAACTGGGGCACACACGCTTCCAACATCAATCGAAGCATCAGCAAATGCTGAACCACCATTGAACGACGCTTGCCGCCCGTTCACAATTAAACTGAATGATATGCGAAAACGGCTCCAACCCGCCAATGGCAATACTATCGGATCAGAATGGCATTCTCGGAGGGCAAAATGGCAACACTATGGGAGCACCCACAATAACACGCATTCGGGTCATCCTAGCCACATTTGGAGTAGCCGCATGACCCGCAGGTCATACAGCCTTCAATCATCCGCAAATCGTAAGATCCGCAGGAAGAACACGCCTTCCCGCGCGGTCCACCATTAATTGCAACAACATCGGCCTGCGGATCTGCCTTCAGGCCCATCCCCTCTCCTGCCAGAAAACCGATTGAAATCATATGCTTTTCGATGACGCCACCAATAGCTGCCAGGATTGAGGGCACATATTTGCCTTGCATCCAAGCACCGCCGCGCGGGTCGAATACTGCTTTGAGTTCCTCGACCACGAACGACACATCGCCACCGCGCCGGAACACCGCCGATATCATCCGCGTCAGCGCCACGGTCCAAGCGAAATGCTCCATATTCTTGGAGTTGATGAAGACTTCGAACGGACGGCGATGACCTGCGATCACCAGGTCATTCACTGTGATATAAATCGCGTGTTCGCTGTCCGGCCACTTTAGCTTGTATGTTGCCCCTTCTAGCTCCTGCGGCCGATCCAGAGGTTCGGACATGTAAACAACCTCAGCCCCCTCGTCCTCGTCTCGGACCTGATCTGGGACCTCAGAGGGCGAGGCTTCCTCTGACACCGACAGAACTGATCCGGTCACGTCGTTCGGGCGATAGGTTGTGCAGCCCTTACAGCCCTGATCCCAAGCAGCCATATAGACCTCCTTGAAATCGTCAAAACTGATATCGTCAAGGCAGTTGATCGTCTTCGAAATGGATGAATCGATCCATTTCTGTGCCGCCGCCTGCATACGCACATGATCGAGTGGTGCCAGCGTTTGTGCATTTACGAAATAGTCTGGCAAAGGCGTGTCACCCTTGAGATCGCGCCATAACTGCACGGCATAATCCACAACCTCTTCTTCACTGCGCGAGCCGTCTTTCTGCAGCACTTTTCGCGTATAGGCGTAGGCGAAGACAGGCTCGATCCCAGAGGAGACATTGCCAGCATAAAGGCTAATCGTTCCAGTCGGAGCAATGGACGTCAATAACGCGTTTCGTATGCCATTTTGACGAATAGCGTCTTTTACGTCGCCATCCATGTCCTGCATGGCCCCGCTGGCCAAAAACGCATCTGCATCAAATAACGGAAATGCACCCTTTTCCTTCGCCAGATCGACGGAGGCCAGATAGGCGGCGCGCGCAATCTGATGCATCCATGTATCAGTCTGTGCTGCAGCCTCTTGAGAGCCATATCGCAAGCCCATCATCAAGAGCGCATCGGCCAATCCGGTCACACCCAGACCAATACGTCGCTTCGCCTGCGCCTCGGCCTGTTGGGCCTCAAGCGGAAAGCGGGAAGCGTCAACCACATTGTCCATCATCCGCACGGCTGTGGTCACAAGCTCGCGCAGCGCATCCTCATCCAATGCCGCCGCGTCCTCAAAAGGCTTACTGACCAGCCGTGCCAGATTGATCGACCCCAACAAACACGCACCATAGGGTGGCAGAGGCTGTTCGCCACATGGGTTGGTGGCGGCAATCGTCTCGCAATAATTCAGGTTGTTCATCTGGTTAATGCGGTCGATGAAGATCACGCCGGGCTCGGCATAATCATATGTTGACCGCATGATAGCATCCCACAGGTCACGGGCCTGAACAGTACGGTACACCTCCCCGTCAAATACCAGATCCCAGGGTGCATCAGACTTGACCGCTTCCATGAACGGGTCCGTTATAAGCACGGACATGTTGAACATCCGCAGACGGGCCGGATCAGATTTTGCCGTGATGAATTCTTCCACATCCGGATGATCACAGCGCATCGTGGCCATCATCGCCCCGCGGCGAGAGCCCGCAGACATGATCGTGCGGCACATCGCATCCCAGACATCCATGAAAGACAGCGGGCCAGACGCGTCAGCCGCCACCCCTTTCACCCCGGCCCCTTTTGGTCTGATGGTCGAGAAATCGTAGCCAATCCCACCGCCCTGCTGCATGGTCAAAGCGGCCTCTTTCAGCATGTCGAAAATGCCACCCATGCTGTCAGGCACCGTACCCATAACAAAACAATTGAACAGAGTGACCGATCTGGCTGTGCCAGCACCTGCCGTGATCCGGCCAGCAGGCAGATATTGGAAGTCTTCGAGGGCGCCGTAGAATTTGTCTTCCCAGGCAGCCGGGTCTTTTTCGACAGCCGCAAGCGCCTTGGCAATACGCCGCCATGTGTCTTCGACCGTTTCGTCGATGGGCGTTCCATCAGCCCGTTTGAACCGGTATTTCATGTCCCAGATTTGTTCGGCAATCGGGGCGGCGAAACGGGTCATGGGAAGATCCTTTTGCATGGGATAAACGGCACGGGCAGGCCCTTATGTTTGACAGGCATGACGGCTTTGGTCAATGAGAACAGCCGATCCGCGATAGATTGAACTGACGCGTCAACAAGCTACTTTCAGAATCGGACTTAGTGGGATACGGGTACTGAACATACTACATCTTGGGGTTGGATTTGGCAAGTTACGTAAATCTTGTGAAACTCTCGGTCGGCACAGACGATGTCGCTGGTCTTGCCGCATGGCAGGCTACCAAGCGCGCGCAGGCTGAAGATGGCAGCCCCCGCCACATCACCCGCATGTGGCCCAAGCGTGAAGCAGAGATTGTGAATGGCGGCTCCATCTTTTGGGTGATCAAGGGCGTAATCCTTTGTCGTCAGCCGGTCTTGCGGTTGGATGAATACTTGTCCGCCGACGGTATTCGTCGCTGCGCGATTGTCTGCAAGCCCGGCCTGATCCGGGTCGAGGCAACCCCGAAACGCGCCTTTCAGGGTTGGCGCTACCTTTCCGCAGCTGACGCCCCGCGTGACTTGCCAGAAGGGCGCCAGAGCGAAGAGGCCCTGCCCCCGGAGCTGACGAAAGCCTTGGCCGATATCGGCGTGCGCTAAGCGACCCGGCGCACCCGACGCGTGCACGCAGACACAAGACACTCGTCGTGGGCAAAACCTTGTGCCATCCTCCACGAAGGAGGAGCCAACATGCATATCTACACCAGCCCATTCCAGGACGTACCCGTCACTGATTTATCCATCACCGAACGCGTCTTTGGAGGGCTGGAGAAACGTCCAGATGAGATTGTGCTCATCGACGGTCCGACCGGGCACAGCCTCACTGCCCGGCAATTCATGGATCAGGTCAAGGCCCTCGCCGGTGGTTTGACGACTGCAGGTTTTGGTGCGGGACATACCGTGGCCATCATGGCGCCCAATATCCCTGAGTACTGTGTCATCTTTCATGCTGTCGCCTGGGCCGGCGGTACAGTTACGACGCTCAACCCAACCTACACCGCCAGCGAGGTTGCGCATCAAATCAAGGATGCCAGCGCCGAATTGCTGATCACCATCCCCGATTTCATGGATACGGCCAAGGCGGGTGCAGGCGACATACCCGTCATTGCCATCGGCAGCGCGGAATACACCAACCTCTTAAGCACACCGATCACCGCCCAGGTGTCTGTCGATCTCGACCGCCATACGGTTGTTCTGCCGTATTCTTCGGGCACAACCGGACTTCCCAAGGGAGTGATGCTGTCGCATCGCAACCTCGTCGTGAATGTTGATCAGACGGCAACAGCCGCCAGGTTCCAACGGGGCGAGGTCGCAGCGGGTTTCCTGCCGTTCTTCCATATCTATGGCATGACAGTCTTGATGAATATGCATCTTGCCTGCGGTGGTGCGGTTGTGACGATGCCGCGGTTCGATTTGCCGATGTTTCTGCAGATCTGTCAGGATCACAAGGCACGCAGGCTTTGGATCGTGCCACCAGTCGCGCTCGCGCTCGCCAAGCATCCGCTTGTCGATGACTACGACCTCTCATCAGTGGAAGAGGTGTTTTCCGGTGCTGCTCCGCTTGGCGCGGATCTGTCAGATGCTGTTGCCAAACGGCTGAACTGTGTCTCATTGCAGGGATATGGGATGACCGAACTTGCGCCAGTGAGCCACGTGACACCGGCAAATGCCGCACGTTCAGGTGCTGCGGGCCAGGCTGTCCCAAACACAGAATGTCGGATCGTTGATATTGAAACCGGCGCAGATCTTAGCGCCGGTGAAGAAGGCGAGTTGTGGATCAAGGGTCCGCAGGTCATGCAGGGCTATCTGAACAACCCAGCCGCTACTGCCGAAACAATCACCGATGACGGCTGGCTGCGCACCGGTGACATCGCCAGGATCGACAATGATGGGTATATGTTCATCACCGACCGACTGAAAGAACTGATCAAATACAAAGGGTTCCAGGTCGCGCCCGCAGAACTAGAGGCCACGCTCGTCGCAATGGAGGGTATCACCGATGCTGCCGTCATCGGCATTCCTGATGATGAGGCGGGCGAGTTGCCTATCGCCTTCATCGTTCCTGGTGACCCAAAGCCTAGCGAAGATACGATCAAAGCGCATCTCGACAGACAGCTTGCCCATTATAAGCAGGTTCACCAGATCCACGTCGTTGAAGACATCCCCAAATCGGCCTCTGGCAAAATTCTGCGGCGGCTCTTGCGCGACAAAATGCAAGCGTGAGGGCCCAATCTTCGCGATCAAGCCAACCCTGCTATGCAGCGTTGCACCAGTCATCAGATCGCAGGCTCTTTGCCTGCAGATCTGAACCGCGCTAGCTGGGCCATTATGGACCAAAACCGTACCACTGCTATTGCAACGTCTTTGATCATCGCAAGCGGCGTGATTTGGGGCTTTTATTGGCTGCCGGTCCGCATGCTTGCCGAGGCAGGACTGCCAGGCGCATGGGGCACATTTACCATCACGGCGGCGGCAGCGTTGTTGCTTGCACCGTTTGCCGCGTGGCACCACCAAAACCTTCGTGATGCCAGCTTTCTGGCGATCGCAGCTGTGGCACTTGGCGGCGCCGCGTTTGCGCTTTATTCCATCGCGTTCCTTTACGGCCGGGTCGCAATTGTCGTGCTGCTGTTCTTTCTGACACCAGTCTGGAGCACTTTGATCGGGCGGTATATTTTCGGTTGGCCAACGCCGCCCATGCGTCTGTTCGCCATTGCCGCGGGATTGCTTGGTCTCGGCGTGATGCTCAGCGCCGGGGGCGACTGGCCAATACCACGCAATGGCGGCGAATGGATGGGCTTGGTTTCGGGCATCATGTGGTCGCTGAGTTCAACCGGCATGCAGACCAGATCGACACTTGTGCCGCAAACGGCAGCGTTTGTGTTTGTCCTCGGAGCCGTTGTCACATCGTTGGTGATCGCGCTCATATTCACGCCCTTGGCAGACATCGGTTGGTGGACGCCGACCCTCCCCATTGCTTTCGCGACAGGGGCAGTCTGGTGGGGCGCGGCGCTTTTGGGGTTGATGTGGGCAACCGTCCGGCTGGAACCCGCCCGTGTCGGCATCCTGCTGATGTCCGAGGTGCTGGTTGGCGCGCTCTCTGCCGCGCTTATTGCCGGAGAGCATCTGTCAACGCGCGAACTGATCGGCGGCGGATTGGTCCTTGCCGCGGGCGTTCTGGAAATCTATGCAATCAAGGATCGAAGCCGCGCCACTGGACGCTCATGACCCGCCATCTATAGTCGGCTTGCAGTGACAAGGACATGTGCATGAAGCCGACGACATCTCGTGCCGCGCGACGGCTGGCCAAAAGACAGGCCAAATCGGGCCCGCCGACCCTGGCCGACCTGGCCGACCGTGTGGCAAAGGCACGGGTCAAAGGGATAAGCGACGCGCAACAAACGCGGGCAAAGCGAATTGTCACATCTTACCTGCAAACCGCGCAAAGCTACGCGCTACCGGCAAAACAGATTATCGCTGAAATGAGCACTGGTCAGGCAGCATGGCGGTTGGGCCATGCTGTTCGTGACGAGATACTGAAAACCCCGCCCGATGCCGTGCGCAAAGCCGCCTGCAAACAGGGCTGCGCGTTCTGCTGTATCCTGTCGGGGGGCGAGGGTGGGTTGATCACAGGTTTTGAAGCAAACCAATTGCATGACGCCTTACAACCGGTCCAAGGACAGCCCGACGGCCGTGGCTGGCACCCAAAGGCCTGTCCGGCCTTGGACCCCGCAACGCAAGAATGCAGGGCCTACGACGCTCGGCCGATGATATGCCGATCTTTTCTGTCTATGGATGCCGCCGCATGTGAGACCAACGCGGATGGCGGTACCGAACAAGGTGCAGGTTTGCTGGGCAGCCATCTTGATTATCTTGCCGTCCATGCGCTCTGCCGCGCGGCCCTCAAGGGCATCGCGCAGGTACACACCTACAGTCTTGCAAAAACGGCAGCAGGTGCCGTGAGCGCTGAAGAAAGACAGGATGCTCTAGCTGCCGCCCGCCACAAGCCCGACGCGTTGGAAAAGGCGTGCCGCGACGGGGCACATGCGGCGGGTCACTAAATCGCTACGTCGCGCAGCATTGAGCGTCAGGATATTCCCAGCACCATTTGCAGCGCCTTCAGTTTCTGGCGCTGCGCGTCCGACCAACCCGCGCGACGCCCCCGGAAAAGCGTTGCCTGGCTTGCATGGATCAATCCGTCTTCCAGAACCTTCAGGCCATTGGCCCGCAGCGTCTCCCCGGTTGAGGTGATGTCGGCAATCGCCTCGGCCGTTTCATTCTTCACAGTCCCTTCGGTCGCGCCCTGGCTGTCGACCAACTGGTAGTCAGCGACGCCATGCTCACGCAAAAATTCGCGAACCAAGCGGTGATACTTTGTGGCAATCCGCAGCCGAAACCCATGTTTGGCGCGAAAGGCTGCGGCTGCCGCGTCCAGATCATCCAGCCAGTCCACATCGACCCAGGCCTGCGGGACGGCAATAATCAAATCCGCGCCGCCAAAACCCATCGGCGCCAGCTCTGCCACGCGCGCATCCCAATTGGCGAGCCTTTCGCGCACCAGATCGGACCCAGTCACACCCAGATGGATATTGCCGGATGCCAGTTCGCGCGGGATTTCCCCGGCCGACAGCAGCACCAGCTCAATCCCATCGATCCCGTCCACGGCACCAGCATATTCGCGATCCGACCCGGATTTGCGCAAAGTCACCCCGCGACTGCCGAACCAGTCAAAGGTCTTTTCCATCAACCGTCCTTTGGACGGCACACCCAGTTTCAGCATCACCGCAGCCCCACCACCAGATCGGGGCGGATCACACCGCCCACGGCGGGCACCGCACGGCCCTGCCCCAATTGCGCGGTCAGCGCGTCATAGCGCCCGCCGGTGACCACGGGCGGCAAATCGGGCCGCGCCTCGGCGTAAA
>JBCBDL010000124.1:0-9685 GCA_038529695.1 Pseudomonadota bacterium
AGCGCCACTATGACATGCCAAGCACGACCTATGTCCTGACGAAGGCAGATCGCGAGGCGGCGCGTTCAACATCTTTTCGTGGCGCGTAAAACCAGATACTGATTGAGTTCACTATCTGACGAGGGCGCATGTCCGTTCTAGACCAAATCGCCGAAGCTATCGGTCATGATCGTATTTTGACCGGCGCTGATGCAGTGCCCTATGGCAAAGATTGGACGGGTGCCTACACCTCCGTACCGCTGGCAGTTCTACGCCCCGTGAATACGCAGGAAGTCTCGGAAATTCTGAAAATCGCCAATGCGACAGGTACGCCAATTGTACCGGCCTCAGGACGCACTGGGCTGACGGGTGCAACACTCGCGCAAGATGCGTTGATGCTGTCTGTTGAGCGGCTGAATGAGATTACCGAAATCAATGTTGCTGGTCGTACGGCGACGGTCGGCGCCGGTGTGATCCTGTCAAACCTGCACGATGCGGCAGATGCGCATGACCTGATCTTTCCCCTGACGCTTGGCGCGCGGGGTTCGGCAATGATAGGCGGGCTCTTGTCGACCAATGCCGGTGGATCGAATGTCGTTCGCTATGGCAGCACGCGCGGCTTATGTCTGGGAATCGAAGTTGTGATGGCCGATGGCCGGATCATGAACCTGATGGGCGCGCTGCACAAAGACAATTCCGGTCTTGATCTGCGCAACCTGATTATCGGGGCTGAAGGCACGCTGGGGATTATCACGGCGGCAGTGCTGAAACTGGAACCCAAACCTCGGGCTTATGCAACCGCGATGGCCGCTGTGCCGACGCTGCCAGACGCTCTCAAACTTCTCCATAAACTGCAGGACGCAACCGGTGGCGGCGTCGAAGCCTTTGAATACATGCCGCGCAGTTACATTGAAAAACATAAAGCACTTTTCCCGGATGCACCGCCACCTTTTGATTCCGACTACGACGTCAACATCATGATTGAGGTGGCGGCAATTATGGCGGGCCATGCTGCGCCAGATGAAAACGGCAAGATTCCGGTCGTCACGCTTTTGGAAGAAACATTGGGTGAATTGATGGAGGACGGCGCGGTCCTGGACGCCGTCATCGCGCAGAACGAAACCCAGCGTCGCGAGATCTGGAAACGGCGCGAAGATGCGGGCGAGGTTGCCTTTTTCGGCGGTGTCTTTGTGAACACGGATGTTGCCGTACCGTTAGATAAGGTGGCCGCTTTTGAAGAAAAGCTGACCCCCCGCATCAAAGCGATTGATCCTGATGCGAGCGAGGTGATCGTTGCGCATCTGGGAGACGGCAACATCCATCACACCAGTTATATCAGTCGCAATGATCCGGAGGCGAAAGCCGCATTGGTCGAGGCGGTTGAGGATGTCGTCCAGGAACTTGGCGGATCATTCAGTGCCGAACACGGGATCGGTGTGTCGAAGTTGGACACGATGAAACGGCGCAAGGATCCGGTTGCACTCGACGCGATGCGTGCCATCAAGATGGCGCTGGATCCAAGAAACATTCTGAACCCAGGTAAAGTCATTCCATCGGCGTAAGCCTTGTCAGAATTCCTTTCGCCTAGTGAAAAAAGTCCGGCCCCGCCTGATCCAACAACTTGGCAGCCATTTCCCGGCCCATCTCAGCCCCATCTTCAACAGCACCGCCCATATCATCGGCAAAGACTTCTGCGCCATCGGGGCGTAGGATTTCGCCGCGCAAACGCAATGATCCACCATTGAGTTCCGCCAGCCCGCCAATGGGTGTCTCACAAGACCCGTCAAGCCCGCCCAGCAACGTGCGTTCGGCTGTTAGCCTTTGTCCGGTGGGTGTGTCGTGAATGGCCGCAAGCAGATCCGCCGCGCGCGTGTCGTCCACACGCCGTTCAATCCCAATCGCCCCTTGTGCAATGGCTGGCAGCATATCGTCGGGATCTATTGGCGTGTAAGGCACATCATCCATCTGCAAACGGCGCAGGCCTGCGGTCGCAAGGAATGTCGCGTCAGCCACACCATCGCCCAGCTTTTTCAGGCGTGTCTGCACATTGCCGCGAAACTCAACCACCTGCAGTTTGGGGAACCTTGCGGCCAATTGCGCGCGCCTGCGCGTCGATGATGTGCCGACAACAGCCCCCTCCGGCAAATCTGCCAGACTTTTATAGGTGAGCGACACAAACGCATCGCGCACGTCTTCACGCGGTAGAAACGTATCCAGGATCAGACCACCAGGCTGTTCAACCGGCATGTCCTTAGTTGAGTGCACCGCGATGTCGATTGAGCCGTCCAACAGTGCCTCTTCAATCTCGCGCGTAAACAGGCCTTTGCCGTCGATTTCGCGCAATGGCTTATCGAGGATCTGATCGCCGGTCACCTTGATTACGCAAATCTTGAAGGCGTCTTCTGGCAAATCGAATGCTGCCATAAGCCGCGACCGCGTCTCATGCGCCTGCGCCAGCGCCAAAGGTGATCCACGGGTTCCGATGTTGAAAGGTGCGGCGGGGGTCGGCAAATTCAAGGTCATGAATTGATTGTTAGACCTGTCAACTAAAGTTGACAACTCCCTTGACAACAAGTTCTGCAATTGGGACCACAGGACTGATAAAAAAGGGACATTCCATGGCGCAGCAAAAGACCATCCTACGGGCCCTTGCGGGTGAAACACTTCCAACCCCGCCCATCTGGATGATGCGCCAAGCGGGACGGTATCTGCCGGAATACAAAGCCACGCGCGCCGAGGCCGGGGACTTTCTGTCGTTATGTTACAATCCAGATCTGGCCGCTGAGGTGACATTGCAGCCGATCCGGCGATATGGCTTTGATGCGGCGATCCTGTTTGCGGATATCCTGCTATTACCACAAGCACTGGGGGCGGATCTCTGGTTCGTGACGGGCGAAGGCCCGCGTTTGTCAACCATCACAACAGCGGATGAACTGGCACAATTGCGGATCGTGGATGATATCCACGAAACGCTCCGCCCGGTCTACGAAACAGTTCAAATTCTCTCGCGTGAATTGCCCGATGAGACGACACTGATCGGTTTTGCGGGGGCGCCCTGGACCGTTGCGACCTATATGATCGCGGGGCGCGGAACACCCGACCAGGGGCCTGCCCATATGCTCAAGGCGGAAAACAGACCCGTTTTCGAGGGGATCATTCATCGGCTGACCGAGGCGACAATCGAGTACCTTTCCATGCAGATTCAGGCAGGTGCGGAGGTCGTAAAACTGTTCGACAGTTGGGCGGGCTCACTGGAAGGCGAGGACTTTACCGAGTTTTCGATCCATCCGATGCAAAAGATTACACACGCGATCAATGACCGGCATCCCGGTGTGCCGGTGATCGTGTTCCCACGTGGGGCCGATCATCGTTATGCGGGTGTTCATAGGGCGACAGGTGCGGATTGCGTGGCGCTGGACGATGGGATTGATGCCGCATGGGCCGCTGAACATGTGCAGATTGACGGATGTGTGCAAGGGAACCTCGCCTCATCCCATATGGTCACTGGTGGGGAAGCACTTGTCAGTGAAACAAGGCGGATCTGCAAAGCCTTCGACAAGGGGCCGCATATTTTCAACTTGGGCCACGGGATCACGCCGGATGCCGACCCTGACAATGTGCAGTTGATGATTGATACGGTGCGCGGGTCGTAGTTTCGCCGCATTGCTCTGACAACCTTGCCTTGTTGGACCGGAGACCGTTATGCCACTGACATTTCGTCTGCTTTTTCACGGCGCGCGCAGCATCTGGATCGCGATTTTGTTGGCGCTGGTCGTCTGGCTTACGATGGTGCCGGCAAGCCGCGCTGAACGTGCCGCACTTGGTGATGGCCCCCTTGCGGCAACACCCCTTTCATTGGCACAGATGCGGATCGCGCGGGTCGTTGTGCATTTCGCGCCAGAGCAGGCGGCACGATTGCTCAGCCGAGCATCCGGAGGCGATATCTCGCCCGAACTTGCGGGCATGTTTTTGCGCGACATGGCAAGAGGGCGCGGCGAGGCAAACCCCGAGGTCGAAACGACCAAATCCACGCGGTCGGTGGGCGGAGCCAAGTTCGTGACGGTCGATTAGGGCCGGTGGACATTCAGTTTACGCCCTCGGCGCGAGACACATTTCGCCGCTGACCAGCTGATTTGACCGCAGCGATGTGGGTCATCGGAAGGGCAAAGCTGCGATGGCAGAGGCAAAGTGCGCCGCGTCGCGAAGCGATTTCGCCAAGATTGCCCATCTCGTCGTCAACAGAACTTGAATTAACCCGTTAGTCCTACGCTCTATTTCCTGGAACTGAGCAATTTCGACTGAAACCGAGGACGTAAACTGAATGTCCACAGGCCCTAGACCCATTTCGCCAGCGGCGGCAGGCTCATCAACACGGCATTTGCGTCATGCCCGGTGGCGAGGCCAAATTTCGTGCCACGGTCATAAACCAGGTTGTATTCCGCATAAAGGCCCCGATGGACAAGCTGCTTGTCCTTATCGGCATCGGTCCAGTGCATATCACGCCGCTTTTCAACCAGTGGCACATAGGCCGGTAGAAATGCCCGCCCGATATCCTGCGTCAATTTGAAATCGGCCCCCCAATCCCCGGTGCAATAATCATCCATAAAGATACCGCCAACACCGCGGGCGCGATTGCGATGGGGAATGTAGAAATACTCATCCGCCCAGGCCTTAAGCTTGGGATAATGATCGGCGCCATGCGGGTCGAGATGGGCCCTCTGTGTCGCGTGAAAATGGGCCGTGTCCTCATCATATTCGATGCACGGGTTCAGGTCAGACCCGCCGCCAAACCACCAGGCATGCGGCGTCCAGAACATGCGGGTGTTCATATGAACGGCTGGCGCATGGGGGTTTTGCATATGCGCGACCAGCGATATGCCTGATGCCCAAAAACGGGGATCATCGGCCATGCCGGGCACGCCGCGGGCGGCCATTGCCTTTTGCGCCGCTTCTCCGAGTTGTCCGAAGACGGTTGAGACATTCACCCCGACCTTTTCAAACACGCAGCCACCGCGCATCACAGACATCAGACCACCCCCGGCATCGGAGCCATCATCGGAGGTGCGCTGCGTTTCAGTGACCTCGAAGCGACCCGGATGACCGTCACCCGCATGGCTGTCCTCAAGGCTTTCGAACGCCGCGACAATCTCATCCCGCAAACTGCGAAACCATGCCGATGCTTTGCTTTTTTCGGCCTCGAACCCTTGCGCCATGCCTGCCTTACCCCCTGATATTGAATAACACTTTGTGTTAGCGTTGTTGCACCATACTGATCACGCTGTGATGATCCAGATCAAAACCCGGAGAGAGCCATGCGCCCTGTTGTCGTCTTAATCCCCGTCCTGGCTCTTGCCGCCTGTGCAACGCCGCGAGAGGAATGCATTGCTGATGCGACACGGGACACCCGCGTTCTAAGCAACCTGATCAACGAGACCGAGGCCAACCTGTCACGTGGCTACGCGATCGAGGAACGTCAGGAAGTTCGGACCAGAACCAGAACGTGCCGGGGCAGGAACGATGATGGCGACAGTTTCTTTTTTCCTTGTAATGAGACCGATACATTTACCACAACAGTACCGGTCGCCATTGATTTGAATGCCGAACGTGCCAAACTGGTGTCATTGCGCGAACGTTTTGCTGCGACCAAGGCCAGTTCAGATCAGGCCGTAGTGCAGTGCATCGCAATTCATCCCGAATGATTAATGTGCGGCCACAGCTGCCGGATCAATCAATGTGCGCCCACCGTCCACGGTGATGATCTGTCCTGTAACAAAAGCGGCGGCATCGGATGCGAGATATTGCACTGCATCTGATACCTCACCCGCGCCAGCAATGCGATGCAGTGGCGTATTCTCGACGATGGCATCACGGGTCTCGTCTTGATCCTTTAGCGATCCTTTGAGGCTTGCGCTCATGACGCTGCCGAAAGCCACCGCGTTCACGCGGATACCTTTTGGGGCAAGTGCCACCGCCATGGACCGTGTCATTTGATCCAAAGCGGCTGAACTGACCGAATAGGCAAGCAGATCGGGATGGGCCCGCCGCGCTGCGATGGAACTGAGGTTCACGATGGAGCCGATGGGGCCGTCCGCCGTGTCGTCTTCGGCCTGTTTTATCATTTTGCGCGCCACAGCCTGACTGACACGCATCGCAGTCAGTGTATTCTGCTGCAACAGTTCTTCCACGCTGTTGTCATCAGGATCAAGCGGGTCGGTTGTGATGACCTGCCGCGCGGCGTTGACAAGGATGTCGACCCGTTCAAAGGCGTCGATGGTCGTGGACAGCAAATTCGCAATCGTCAGTTTCTTGCGCAGGTCCCCCGCAAAAATACGCACGTTCTCTTCTTTGTCGGCATCTTCGCCCATCTCGTGGCACAGCGCCTTTTCGTCCATATCCACAAAAACAACATTTGCACCTTTCTGGACAAAGTGCCGCCCGATGGCCAGGCCCACACCATTGGCAGCACCGGTGACAACGGCCGTCTTGCCGGAAATTGAAAATGACATGATGTTGCTCCTCTGGACCGCTCAGCCTTTGGGCCGGGTCGCATGAAATATCTTGAACGCACCATTGCCGCCAATGATGTCCACATTGCGGAAACATTCGGTCATGGTGGATTCATATGGTAAATGGCGGTTGGCAACCATCCACAGCTTGCCATGCGGGGCCAACAGGCGTGCCGCCGCTTGGATGAATTGTCGCCCCAACGCCGGGTCCGCCGCCCTGCCGGTGTGAAAAGGCGGGTTCATGACGATCCCATCATACGGCATCTCAGGTGCGAATTGGGTCACATCTGCCCAATGGATGTGCGCACGCTGATCTGTCACGTTCAGCTTTGCGCAAGCGACAGACAGGGCCTCGGCCTCGATCAGATCAAGCGACCGAACACCATCACATGCCAACACCGGTCCTGCCAGGTAACCCCATCCAGCGCCCAGATCTGCCATGCGCGTTGGCAGCTTTTTCGGCAAAGCCTCTGCCAAAAGCGCCGAGCCTGCATCAACGGCCCCGTCCGAAAAGACGCCTGCCGTCGTGAAATACCCATGCGGACCTTTTGTCGGGGGCGGCGCAGTCCAATCATTGAACACATCGCTGGCCGCAAACCAGAAGATGCGCCCATGGGCCTTCGTCATTGATGGCAAGTCACCAAGAACCGCGCGGCACGCCTTGAACAGGCTGTCGACCCCATCGGTCTTTTGTCCATCGACGATGACCAGATCAGCCTTTTTGCACGCCTCGGCAATCATGGCGCGGGCAAGCGCCTTGGCACGCGGGACAACAACAAATGCAACACGTACATCGCCGACGGTTTGAGCCACCGGAAAGCCGGCACCCGCCCAAGCCGCGTATTCGGGGTAAAAGCCGTGCACGATCTGCACATCGTCTCGCGGCAACGGGCCAACATCATAGGTAACCGGCGGGCGTATCACAGCAATGTTGCCCTCCGGCAACGTCAAAAGGCCGTCATCAAGGGCCGTGCTCAGGCGGGATTGGGACATCTAGCGCGAAAAGCGGCGCGCCGCTATTCTTTCTCCATCGTGCATTGCAGCGGGTGTTGATGCCGCTGCGCGAAATCCATGACTTGCGCCACTTTTGTTTCTGCAATCTCGTGGCTGAACACACCCACAACAGCCACACCTTTCTTGTGAACAGTCAGCATCAGCTCAAAGGCCTGCGCGTGGGATAGGCCAAAAAACCGCTCTAACACATGAACGACAAACTCCATAGGTGTGAAATCATCGTTCAATATCAATACTTTGTACATCGGCGGACGTTTCGTCTTGGGCTTGGTCTCAAGCACAACGCCGACGTCGCCGTCATCTGTGCCGTCTTTTTCAGCCATCATGTAAACCGTCGATTGCATGCAAATGCCCTGATTTGGATGGCGTTATATATAAGGCACAGGTCGCGTGTGAAAACCCCGTCTTTTCCACAAAGGCGTGCGGCCAAATACCGCCAGAAAATCGCCATCTAGGCAATGGAGGATCAGGAACCACAACATCTGGACAATCTGCTTCAGCCTATGCCCAAAAGTCTTTGAATTTAGGGTATTTTCTGAAAATCAGAGTTATGCTAGCGTCTGCCCACAAGAATAAGACCACCGGAAAAATCCGGGGTCATTGAGGCAGAAAAAGAGGCAAGCGACGTGGCAAGTCGTGTGGGACAGTCGGCCCTGACCGGGCTATTCCTTTGTGTATTGTTGATATTGACAGCCGTCACGCCGATGCGTGCGATGGCAGCCCCTTATGCGGCCATGGTCATGGACGCGCGCACGGGCGAGGTGCTGCATTCGCGCAACGCGGATACGCGGTTGCACCCCGCATCGCTGACCAAAATGATGACGCTTTACATCGCGTTTCAGGCGATCCAGCGCGGTGAGATTACGCTGGACACACCAGTCACAATCAGCCGGCTTGCGGCATCTGAGCCGCCATCAAAGCTGGGCCTGCGGCAGGGGCAGACAATCCGCCTGCGTTTTTTGCTACGCGCGGCCGCAGTGAAATCGGCCAATGATGCCTCAACTGCGATTGCCGAGGCGATTTCAGGATCCGAAGAGGCATTCGCCACGCGCATGAACCGGACCGCGCGCGCGATGGGCATGCGCAACACGACCTTCCGCAACGCGCATGGGCTGACACAATCCGGTCACCTGTCGACAGCGCGGGATATGTCGATCCTTGGGCGGCACGTGATCTACGATTTTCCGCAATACTACAACCTGTTCTCGCGTCGTTCTGCCGATGCGGGGATCGCCACGGTGCGCCATACAAACCGCCGTTGGCTGGACAGCTATGCAGGTGGTGATGGCATCAAAACCGGCTATACGCGTGCGGCAGGCTTTAACCTTGTCGCCTCGGCCCAGCGCGGACAAGAGCGGATCATTGCAACGATGTTTGGTGGGTCTTCGACAGCTGCGCGCAACGCGCGGATTACCGAACTTATGGATATGGGCTTTAACCGTGCCCCATCGCGCGCGACGATCCGGCGGCCTAATCCACCGTTGGCGATGCTGTCCGGAACGCCAAGTGGTGGCGGCGCCATCGCCGGGGGCAAAATCGTGCGTGTCAGCGGCCTTGTTGCGACAAGCATCAGGCCTATTCCCCGGCCAGTCCCTGACGTGGCCGAGCCAGAAGCGCTTGTCGCCGCGGTGGATACCGAAAGTATCAACGCTGTCTTGGCGAGCGCTGTGGATGCGGCCCTGGCAGAGGCGTTGGCAGCACCCGAACCCGCGCCGCAGGTTGCAGCAGCACCCCCCGCTGTCACGCCGACACCACGCCCGAACGCTGAGATGGTCGTTGCCGCAGCACCGCCAGTGACAAGCACGGAGCCCGAAGTGGTTACACGCATTTCCACGTCTGGGGGACGGCATTGGGGTGTGAACGTGGGGCGCTACAATACCCGCTATGATGCGGAACGGGTTCTGCTGCGCGTCGCGTTGAACGAGATGAGTTCGCTTGATGGTGCGTTACGCCGCGTCGTGCAACGATCTGGCGGGTTTGACGCGAACTTCATGGGGCTCACGCGCGAAGGTGCAGATCTTGCGTGCCGCCGGTTGCAGGCACGCGGTACTACCTGTTTCATGATCGGCTCCGAAGGGTAAAACACCCCCCTATTAGAAGCGACCGTAATCGAAATCACGCGCCACGAGCTGGCGCCAGCGCCGTTGCCGGTGGCGATAAAACACATGCGCAAAAGCAACCACAAA
>JBCBDL010000125.1:0-3505 GCA_038529695.1 Pseudomonadota bacterium
ATATCTTTGGAGTAGGTCAGCGGCAGACCCTTCATCACTGTCATCAGCGCGACATTCGCCCCGAAGACCCGGCCAATCTTGGCACGGATCAACTCGGCGGCATCCGGGTTGCGCTTTTGCGGCATGATCGAGGATCCGGTTGACCATTTGTCGGACATCTTGACGAACCGGAACTGAGCGCTGGACCAGATCACAAGTTCTTCGGCCAAACGGCTCAGATGCATCGCGCAGATGCTGGCGGCGGCCAGAAACTCCAACGCAAAGTCGCGGTCAGACACCGCGTCCAGCGAGTTCGCCATCGGACGATCAAAGCCCAAAGCCTCTGCCGTCATGTCCCGATCAATCGGGAACGACGTGCCCGCCAATGCCGCCGCACCCAAAGGCGATGTGTTCATCCGTTTGCGCGCATCAGAAAAACGCGACCGGTCGCGCGCGAACATCTCCACATAGGCCAGCATGTGATGGCCCCATGTGACCGGCTGTGCAGTCTGCAAATGCGTAAAGCCCGGCATCACCCAATCCGCACCCGCCGCGGCCTGCGCAAGAAGCGCTTGGCAGAGCGCGCCGAGCGCTGCGTCCGCCGCATCACACTGATCGCGGACCCACAGCCGAAAATCGACAGCCACCTGATCATTGCGCGACCGGGCCGTGTGCAACCGCCCCGCCGGTTCGCCGATCAATTCCTTTAACCGTGCCTCCACATTCATGTGGATATCTTCCAAGGCGGCAGAAAATGGAAACGCCCCCGTTTCAATCTCTGACAAAACGGTGAGCAGGCCTTCCCGGATCGCCTTTGCATCTTTATCCGTAATGATGCCTGTGGCGGCGAGCATCGCGGCATGGGCGCGTGAACCTGCGATGTCCTGAGGCGCAAGGCGCTGGTCGAACCCGATTGAGGCATTAATTGCCTCCATAATCGCGTCCGGTCCGGCGGCAAAACGCCCGCCCCACATCGTGTTTGCGGATTTGGTCATAAAGGAAAGCGCCCATGCGGAAGTTACTGTCAGCCCTGCTTTATACGGCCCTTGTAACCGTTGCAAACCCCGGCGGGGCGGACACCGCAACTGCGGAAGCCTTGCGTGAAGGCGATATGCGCAAACTGATCTTTCATGCCGAACCCATCGCCGCCTCAGACGTGGCATTTAAGAGCGAGGATGGCCAGGAAATGACCCTTGCCGACTATCAAGGCAAGCATGTCGTGCTGAACTTCTGGGCCACCTGGTGCGCCCCGTGCCGCCATGAAATGCCGCATCTGTCTGCGCTGCAAACCGCGATGGGCGGAGACGATATGGAGGTTGTGACCATTGCCACCGGGCGTAACCCCTTACCGGGCATGCGACGCTTTTTACAGGAGATTGATGTCGACAATCTGCCACTGCACACGGATGCGCGCCAAAGCCTTGCGCGCAGTCTTGGGGTGCTTGGGTTGCCGGTCACCATCATCCTGGACCCAGCAGGCAATGAAATTGCGCGGATGCAAGGCGATGCGGATTGGTCAAGCGACAATGCCATGGAGATCATGCGCACCCTGATCGGCGCAGGCTCCTGACAGATTTTTCTGAAAAATCTGGCCAAAATCCTTTGAAGGATTTTGCGCTAAGCGCGTCCGGCGGTCTCTGACAGCAAAAGTGGGTCAATGCCCATCATTTTCATCGCACCGGTCCATTTATGTTCGTTGGCCCGCCCAAAGATGATGTCATGGCGCGGGTCACAGACCAGCCAGCCATTCTGACCAATCTCGCGTTCAAGCTGCCCTGGCCCCCAGCCAGCATAGCCCAAAGCCAGCATAGACGCCTTCGGTCCCTTTCCCTGTGCGAGATCTTCCAACACTTCGAGTGTCGCGGTCATGCCGATATCGTCGTCGACCTGCAAAGTTCCATTCCCGGCCAGGTAATCACTGGAATGCAGAACAAAACCGCGCCCTAGCTCAACCGGACCGCCGAAGTGAACGCGAATATCGCGGGCTTTGGGGCCGCGTTTAATCTCCAACTCTTCCAGCAGATTGGAAAAATCCACCTCTTGCTGCGGCTTGTTCACGATCAGGCCCATGCTGCCATCTGCGTCATGGGCACAGATGTAGACAACACTGCGCGTAAAGCGCGGATCACCCATGCCGGGCATGGCAACCAGCAGCTTGCCAGTCAGATCTACGGTGTCGACGGTCATGGCTCAATAATGTGAGCAGTCGAAATCGGACGCAAGGGTCAACATTGCAAGGGTTGTCGCAAACGTGACTTCCCATTGCAGCGGCTTTGCATAAGTAAGGATGCATGCGCAAAATGACGCTCATATCCCTTGCCGCCATGGCATTACCGACCTTCGGAGGCGCCGGACCGTTTGACGATCTGGCCGCGATCGAGATTTTGCCGGGATGGCGCAATGCGTCCGGCGAACACATGGCCGGCATTCGGATCACGATGGATGAAGGTTGGAAAACCTACTGGCGCGCACCTGGCGATGGTGGCATCCCGCCGCAATTTTCGCTTGCCGGGTCCGAGAATATCGCGGGCTTCACGCCACATTGGCCGGTGCCTGAAATATTCTATCAAAACGATATGTATTCCGTCGGATATATCGACTCGGTCGTCTTCCCTCTGCGCCTCTACAGTGAAGATCCCGACGCACCCATGCGGATCAGTGGCCAGCTTCATATTGGCGTCTGCGAAGAAATCTGCATTCCCGTGACACTTGATTTCGATGAATTACTGCCCCCTGGCGGCGAGCGGGATGCGGCCATCACTGCTGCATTGATCAACCGGCCCATGACCGCGGTTGAGGCCAATGTAGGCGATGTGATCTGCCAGATTGCGCCCATCAGCGACGGGTTGCAGGTGACGGCAACCATCGATGTGGCACCATCTGCCGCAAAAGAATTTGTGGTGGTTGAGGCGGGCGATGCGGGTGTCTGGGTGTCAGAGGCTGATGTCATCCGCGATGGCAACCAGCTGAGTGCTACGGTCGACATGGTCCATTTAAGCGGCTCCGCTTTTGCGTTGGATCGGTCTGCAGTGAGGATCACCGTGTTTGGTGGTGAGCAAGCAATTGATATTCAAGGCTGCACGGCAGACTAGGCCCGCATCCGCCGCCATCCCTGCCCTAGCGCCGCGATCACGTAGATCGTCAGCAATAACAGCATCAACCCCACTATAAAGACCGCGAATGCCGCGCCAAGCCCCTGTCCGAGCGCAGGCAAAACGGCCTCAGCGATAGCCCAAGGCGTGCCTGTCAGGATAACTGGCCCCACCGTCACCGCAAACAACCCGATAGCGCCAAGCGCACCAAGTCCAGCAGGAATAAGCATCGCAACACGGCGCCCGCGCAGCGCACGTTTTGCCGCCTGCACTTGCCGATGGACATCCTGTTGCATGGCCATCACGGATGGCACGACCAGCAGCACCAACAGCATCCCAAAGCCCAGACCAAAGACCAAAGTCACGACTGTCGGTTTGAGGAACTCTGCCTGGTTTGACCCTTCATAAAGCAGCGGCATCAATCCCAGCACCGT
>JBCBDL010000125.1:3604-9536 GCA_038529695.1 Pseudomonadota bacterium
ACGGGTCCAAGAGCTGAAAATCCACGCAAGCGTCAGGTAGATGCCCAGCAGCACCAGGATTAGCCCAGTGCGCGCATCATTCAGGAACCGTTGCTCCTGCTCGCTTTGCCCTGACAGCTGCGTTTCGATCCCGAAATCGCTTTCGATCTGCGGCAGAATATCCTGGTTGATCGCCAACTGGATTTCTGTGGCCCGTGCGGCATCCTCATCATCCAGATCGCCGATGACCGAGATAAGTTGAATGCCGTTTTCACGCCGCACAGTAGAAAAACCTGTCCGGCTTTGCACTGTCACCACATCGGCAAGCGGGACATAGACGCCTTCGGGTGTTCTGATCTGCGTGCGGTCCAGAAAATCAGCCGAAAGCTCGCCTGCCGGCAATTCCACCTCAATCGTGCCTGACCGTGCACCGACCGGAAAACTCGCCGCCTCAATCCCGCCCAGACGGTTGCGTAGCACACGGCCCAACCCATCAATGCTCAGGCCCAAAGCGGCGCCTTGCGGGGTCAGCTCGAGGATCAATTCCTCTTTGTCATAGGCCAGCGTATCTTCCAGGCCTGAAATTTCGGGGAACTGCGCGAGCCGCGTTTTCAACGCCTCAGCCGCGGCTTTCAGCGTCTCGCTATCGGCACCGAACATCTGCACATCCAGACTGTCGCCACCGGGTCCGGACCCCCATGAACGGAAGCTAACGGTCTCGGCCATCGGATGCTGGACAATCGCGTCCTGCAGCGCGCTGACAAAGGCAAAGCTGGTATAGGGGCGGCTGTCGGCATCGATCAGCTCAATCGTGATCGCGCCAAGCTGATCGGCATCCTTGGTGTCCGATCCGGCAATCGCACGGCCCGAATTGCCGCCTACCTCCGCCACGACGAATTTCAGCGGGTTCAGCCCATGCTCGGCCTCGTATTCCGCGCCCAGCGCCTCTGCCGCACGTTGCATCTCGCGCATCATTTCCAGCGTATCTTCACGGGTGGCCCCCGGCAGCATCGCGAAGTTGCCCGTGACCTGAGACTGTTCAGGCGCGTTAAAGAAGCGCCAGCTGACCTCGCGTTCGATAAACAATGTCACCTGAGACGCCAAGGCGACCAAAGCCAATGCCACAACTGGATACCGCGCCTTGATCACGAGCCCCATGAATGGCCGGAACAGCGTTTCTTTGAACCAGTCAAAGCCGCGGTTCACGGTGCGCGAGGGCCAGTCATACCAATGATCCTTCGCGGAATGGACCATCGAATGGGCCAGATGATGGGGCAGGATGACAAAGCATTCCACAAGGCTTGCCACCAGAACCACAATTACAGTGAACGGAATATCTGTGATCAGATCGCCGAAGCGGCCACCAATTACGACCAGCCCGAAGAACGCGATGATCGTTGTGACAGTGGCGGAAAACACCGGGCTGAACATCCGTTGCGCGGCCCGCTCGGCGGCGACTGTCGGGTCTTCGCCCAAGTGGCGCACGCGAAAATCCGCGTGTTCGCCCACCACAATCGCGTCATCCACCACGATCCCCAGCGTGATGATCAGTGCAAAAAGCGAGATCATGTTGATCGTGATCCCCACCGCATACATCAGCGCAATCGCCGCCAACATGGCCGCCGGAATGCCAAAGGCGACCCAGAATGCCGTGCGGGCGTTCAGGAACAGGAACAACAGGCCGACCACCAGCATCAGCCCGGTCAGGCCGTTATCGAGCAGGATGTTCAAACGGCCGGTGATGAATTCCGACCGACCATTCGTCAGCGCGATAGAGACACCTTCGGGCAAGGTCGCCGTCAGTTCATCGGCGACCCGTTCAACCGTTTCCTGCATGCCAATCGCGTCGCCCGTCGCCGTGCGCTGTACACGCAGCTTGATCGCAGGATCATCGCCAACGAAATAGGCCCGATTGCGGTCAGTCCCTTCGACCCGGATGGTCGCAACATCCGCAATCGTCAGCTTGGAGCCGTCCGGGTTTGAACGCAGGACAATCGCGCCAATCTCTTCGGCACTGCGTTTGGCGACACCTGTCCGCACCCGCGCATTGGAGGACACATCGCCTGCAGGGTCTGCATCGGCCTCTTCCCCGATCCGTTCGGCGATATCAGACAGGCCGATATCATGCTCGATCAACGCGATTGATGGCACCTCAACAATCGTTGACGGTGCCGCAACGCCCTGGACATTGACCTGCGTGACGCCTTCCGCAAAAAGCCGCGTGGACATCTCATCTGCAAACCGGGCAAGCTGATCGACCTCGACCGGACCGGTGATGACCACATCCGTCACTCTGTCGCGCCAGCCGCCGCGCCTGACCGATGGGTCCTCGGCATCGTCGGGCAGGTTTGTCGTGCTATCGACGGCCAGTTGCACATCCTCTGCCGCGCGGTCGATGTCATAGCCCGGTTCAAACTCCAGCCGGATCGATGCGTTTCCTTCGCGTGAGGTGGATGAAGATGACGCGACCCCTTCGATCCCCAAGAGGACGGGTTCCAAAACCTGAACAATGGCGGCATCGACATCCTCTGCCCCAGCGCCGTCCCATGCGACGGAGACGGTTAGATCATCAACCACAACATCCGGGAAAAACTGCGCACGCATATTCGGAAAGGCGAGCAGACCTGCCGTAAGCATAAGCACCAAAAGCAGATTGGCCGCGGTTTTATGCCGCGTGAAATAGGACAGGATACCGCCCGCCCGCGCGTTCAGCTTGTCACCGCCAGTGACCATCAGCTGCCCATCCGACTTTCCAGACGCGCCACGGTCTCGGACGAGACCTCATCCTGCTCCAACTGCCCGATAATACGCGCCTTCACGTCATCGGGCATCCGGCCTTCTGTCACAAAGGCGATCAGCTTCGCGCGCCGTTCTGCATCCAGCGTGATCATCTGTGGCGTGACCGGCTCTGTTCCTTCTGGTTGGATCGGTCTTACCCTGATGCCCGCGCCCAAAAGCGGTGAGCGTTCGGCGACAATCACAGCCCCCGCCAAATCACCAACGCGGATGATCACATCATCGCCCTGCCTGCGCAAAAGGGTGACGTCCGCACTTTCCAAACGGTCCTCATCACCCACGACCAGCACCGTCTGGTCAGGGGCGACGGCAGTTGCGGGCACCAGCGCCACCTTCTGTAATTCCGGCTCATCAATGCTGACGGTCACGAAATCACCAGGCCGGAACCCCGGTGCCGCATCCAGCCGCGCAAAAAGCAATCGACCCGTCTGACCTGCCCCGACAGTCGCGCCTTCGCGCGTGATCTGCCCCGTAGCGGCCAGGTTCACGCCAGACACATCCAGCGCCACCCGCACCGGTGCCTTGATGAGTTGACCATCAGCATCCAGAAGCCGCGCATATTGTGAGGTTGAGACACGAAAGCTGACCTCCAGTCGCGCCGGATCAACCAGTTGGGCGAAAAGCTCATTAGCTGTCACACGGCCACCCGGGCTGATCGTGACCTCGGACAAGACACCGTCAAAGGCCGCGAAAACTTGCGTGTCAGCTACATCGCGCGTTGCCTCTGAAACGTCAATTTCGGCCCGCGCCAATCGGGTGCGTGCCTGATCGATCCGTGCCTCCGCGCTTGCCAGCGCCTGTCTGCGCGTCAAGACGGCGGCATCCGCAGATGAGGCGGCCAATTCAGCGTCTTCCACCGCTGCCGCTGTTCCCACACCCCGCGCCTGCAAATCCCGCGCCCGGGTCAGTGCCTGCGCACGCAGCTCTGCCTGCGCCTGCGCCGCGGTCAGTTCATCTTGTTCCAGCAAAAGCGAGCGTTCGGCATCGCGTAACTCCGCCTGCGCATCCTGCAAATCTGCGCGGGCCCGGTCCAATGCCGCCTGCGCCTCTGCCGGGTCAATGCGCAGCAGTACCTGCCCCGCAGACACGGCACCGCCTTCAACCAAAGCCTCGCTTGCCTCCAGCACCGTGCCACCTGTGGCACTGCGCAAATCCAGCGTGCGCTGGCTGCGCAATTCACCAAAGACGGTCAGTTCAGGCGCGATCGTCTGCGGTTCCAGCGTCGTGACATTGACAGCCAAAACCCGCTCACGCTGTGGAAAGCTGCGCGGCTCTTCATTCATCCGCGCCACAACAGCCTCGCGGACCATGTTGCCCGCAAATGCAATCAGCGCCAGCGTCATGCTGAGCAGAAAAATACCCGTCAGGCTTCGGCGCAAAAACCGCATCTAAAACATCCTTGCTTGGCTCGCCTAAACCTAGTCGCTCGCCGCATGCTTTCCAATCTAACGCACGTAGGCGTTATTTCCGTCGCAGATGTTCGTCCAATCGGGGCATGATTTCCACAAAATTGCAGGGCCTGTGGCGATAATCGAGCTGTCGGGCCAGGATTTCATCCCATGCATCCTTGCACGCACCGGGGCTGCCGGGCAGCGCAAAAAGATAGGTTCCCTGCGCCACACCCGCTGTCGCACGGCTTTGCACGGCTGAGGTGCCGATCTTTTGCATGCTGACCATGGTGAAGACGGTACCAAAAGCGTCGATTTCCTTTTCATAGACATCGCGATGCGCCTCGACCGTGACATCGCGTCCTGTCAGGCCCGTACCGCCGGTCGAAATCACCACATCCACGCCATCATCTGCGCACCATGCCTTCAGTTGCGTCGCAATCTTTGCACGCTCATCCCGGATGATCTTGCGATCTACCACCGCGTGCCCGGCGCCTTCGATGCGGTCCACCAGAGTTTGACCCGACCGGTCATCCGCAATTTCACGCGTGTCGCTGACCGTCAGCACCGCGATGCGGACAGGTACAAAATCCATGCTTTCGTCAATACGGCTCATACTTCGACCTCAAAGAACACAGGGACAGGACCCAGATTGGCGACCATCGTCCGGCCAATTTTCGACCGGCCGCCCCAACTGTCATGGACATGACCGCATAAGAATAACTGTGGCTGGACGCGCTCAATGAAGGCCAGAAGTGCCGCTGATCCCCGATGTTGCCCAAGCCCTTGATGATAGTCGCAATGGCCCAAAGGTGGTGAATGGCTGATCACCACGTCCGCCGCGGCCACGTCGGACAGTATCGCTTCAGCCTCGACCTCGGTCATGTCAAAGCTGCCCCAGGGCAGCGGAGGAAGCGGCGGGATCGCGCAGCCAAGCCCGAAGATGCTCAGACCAGACCGGACAACATTGTCGCCATGCAAAACAGTTACATGCGTGGCCGCGCGTAGTTCTGCGGCAGTTTCGTTATTGCCGGGAACAAAAAGACCCGTTTTAGCAATCGCATCCAATGGGGCCATAAAATCTGCCAAGCCGTCGCGACGCCGCGCAAAATCCCCTGCGACAATTGCAAGGTCCGCATGGGGCACCTGCTGTAAAAATGCCGTGCGACAGTCGGTGTTCAGATGCAGATCAGAGGCAGTGACGATCTTCATAAGCAGGGGTTCGCCACCGGCAGGCGCGGGATTGACATCATGCCGTCAATTTCGGGCCTTGTATCTTCAACAAACAATCGATCTGAAAAATCGGTAACAACCGACGGATTGGCGCAGAACGGACGCGACATTTCGAGCTCAGAAGCGATGAGCGCTTCGAACCTGCGCTCTACTTCTGCCAGTTCCGCCGGGGGAAAGGCGTTTGCGGCATAAAACGCCAAAGCATCGGCACGGTAGGTATCGCTGATCACCTGCTGCTCTGGCGGCAGGGTCACCTCACATGCACGCAATGCGCTTTCGAGCGAGGCAAGCACGCTGACAAAACAGCCCACTGCCCCCTGGCCGCTTTGATCAAGTCCGGTATATTCAAACCCCTCATCACTGCCACGCAGGATGGTGATATCGCCAACTTGAAGGATTTCGCGATCCGCGCTGACGACCTCGACCTCTTCCGCGTTTTCGGCGAACAGTCGTTCATAATCGATCAAGTCAAGCGGGTCGGCGATGCCAGGTCCTGCAACAAACGTCAAAATGATCGCTGTCCGCTTCATGGTGTA
>JBCBDL010000126.1:0-9461 GCA_038529695.1 Pseudomonadota bacterium
TTGAGTTGCTTGAGGCCTTCTTGAGCGAGCTGAGTACCGATGCCCTGCCTCTGCCGGTCGGCGCGGACGGAGATGGGGCCGAGGCCGTACCAAGGGCCTGACGTTCTGCCGATCTGTGCGGGGGAAAAGGCGACATGGCCGATGATTAGGCCTGCGTCTTCCGCGACCAGTGATAGGGTCAGGTCCCCGTCGCTGCGCATCTGATCGAGGGCCGCGCCTTCGGTGCCATCGCTGTAGGGCATCGGCGCGAACGCGATGTCGGTTAGCTGGCGGATGGTCTTTATGTCAGCGGAGGTTTCGGGACGGATTAGCATTGGAATTCAAGAACTTTGCTATCCAAGCGTCCTGCCCGGTGGGCACCACCGGGCATCGCCCGACCTCCCCCCGGAGGGCGATTTTGCAGCGTTTCAGAAAGCGCGACGTTGCGCACGTGGTATTGACGTACAAAGCTCATATGTCGCGAACGCCCTCCAGGTCGGGCGATGCCCTATTCGCTCCAACGCACGTCGGTCAGGTCCACCGCCGCCGTGGGTTGGTCCACCCAAAGCCCCTCAATCCCGGCCTGGGCGACCGTCGCAACAGCGAGTTGAAACAGGTAGCCGTTTACATAATCATCCGCGATGATCGTCTGCGCTCTGTTCATCAGCACGTTCCGCTCTGCCGGGTCGGTTGTCGCGTTCAGGTCTTCCATCAGCGCCTGAAACTCCGGATTATCATATTGGAAATAGTAGTCGGGGTTGGCGTAGATGCCGATATCCATCGGTTCGGTATGGCTGACGATGCTGAGGCCGAAATCCTTGTTGGTAAAGACTTCCTCAATCCATTGTGCCCATTCGAGGTTCGTGATCTCGGTTTCGATCCCGACCGCGCGCAATTGGCTTGCGATGATCTCACCGCCGCGCCGCGCATAAGAGGGTGGCGGCAGTTTTAGCGTCGTGGTGAAACCGTCGGCAAAGCCAGCCTCGGCCAGCAGTTCCCGCGCGCGGTCGGGGTCAAAAGGCGACTTACTTGTCAGATCCAGATAAGCGGGGTTATGCGGGGCGAAATGCGTGCCGATGGGGGTGCCTAGCCCGAACATCGCCCCGTCGATGATCGCTTGGCGGTCGATGGCATGGGCCACCGCCTGCCGCACGAGCGGGTTATCGAAGGGTGGCATCATGTTGTTGGTGGACAGGATCGTTTCGCCCTCGGTATTGCCGACGAGGACCTGAAAGCGTGGGTCTGCTTCAAATTGCGGTAGGTTTTCGGGGGCGGGGAAGCCAATGAAAGCGTCCACATCTTCGGCCATCACAGCAGCAAATGCGGCGGTTGGGTCAGAGATGAAGCGGAAGGTGGCGCTTTCCAATGCGGGCGCCTCGCCCCAGTAAGCGGGGTTGCGGGTCAATTCCAGACGGTCGCCCTGCACCCAGTCGGTAAAGGTAAATGGACCAGTGCCGATCGGGTTGCTGGCGATATCTGCAATGCTTTCGGGCGCCACGATCACCGCGTCACCCCACGCCATGTTGAAGAGGAAATTCCCGTTGGGTTGGTCCAGCGTGATCTGCACGGTCAGCGGATCCACGACCGCGACATCGGTGATCCCTGCAAACAGACCCTTTTGCGCATTTGTGCTGTCCTCGGCCCGCGCACGGTCAAGGCTGAATTTCACATCCTGGGCGTCCATCGTGGTGCCGTCATGAAATGTGACACCTGCGGCGAGATTGAAAGTGTAGGTCAGCCCATCTTCGGAAATCTCCCAGCTTTGCGCGAGGCCGCGGATGATAGAGCCATCGGCATCGAAACGCGTCAGCCCCTCGAACACGTTGGCATAAAGGACGCTATCAATCGCCTGCGCTGCCCCGCCTGTTGGGTCAAGGTTTGGTGGCTCCAACTGAATTGCGACAGTAATGCTGTCATTTGCCAGTGCTGTTGTGGCACAGAATGCCAGGGTCGCCGTCAGGCCGGTGCGCGCGAAGTTCGTCATGATATCCCCCTGATTACTGGCTTCAGTCTTGACGGAAGTGTTACGCAAATCAAGGGTGCCGCAATCTGCCAACTGGTCGAGGCTAGTGCACCGCGAAATCCGACAGGGCGTTGATGATAACGATGCCTGCGATAATCAGGCTAAGACCGATGATCGCTGCCAGATCAAGCCGTTGGCCAAATATCAGAACGCCAGCGAAGGCGACCACCACGATCCCAAGGCCAGAGGCCAACGCATATGTGATGCCAAGCGGCATATGCTCCAGTGCAAGCGTCAGAAAGTAGAAGGACCCACCTAGCCCAGCCAACACCAGCAATGATGGCCATAACTTCGTGAATTGGTCGCTGGCATTCAATGCGGCATATCCAATGGCCTCCGCGATGACGGAAGCGATGAGGTAGAGGTAATGTATTGGCAAAACGTTTCCTTTTTGTGCATTGATTGGCTTTCTGTCGGTCTGCTAGCGTCGCGCGCGAGCAATGAAAACGGGTTTGGCGTGAACGACATGGGAAAGGTCGCGAACGACACCGTCATCGCGGAAACGATGGCCGAGGCGCAGGTATTAGCGTGGCGTAGCCAGTTTTGGGCGATGCTTCTGGGTGCTGGTGCAATCATTGGCCTTGCGGGGCCATTTGGTACTTTTGATGTCATGCCGTTGCTGGTGCGCACGGCCTATTGGGTGTTCACGGTCGTTACGACATTCTGGCTGGGCTATCTGGTGTCGTTTGCTGTAACCACTCGTTTAGAAATGTCGGGTTTCGCGGCGTTTATCAGCTTGGGGGTTGGTGCCACCGCGTCCAGTGTGGTGGTGACAATATGGCTCGCGGGGGTGCATCGGCTCGTCTTTGCAACGCCGTTCTGGGCGGATTTCGGTCTGCTTTTTCCATATGTTTTGGTGATATGTCTGACACTTGCCATTTTGTCTGAGGCCAACGTAGCGCGTGACTTGACCACCCAGATGCCTGCGGCAGAAGGCGGTGTGCCTGACTGGCTGGAACGACTACCAGATGGCTTGGGCCGGAACCTGATCGTCTTGCAGGCGCAGGATCATTACGTTCGCGCAGAAACGGATCTGGGCGAAACGCTTATCAGAGCAACGATCCATGATGCTACGCGCGACCTAGGGGCGTATGGTGTTCGGCTTCATCGATCATGGTGGGTCGCACGGGGCGCGATACGGGCCTACCAATACCGCAAGGGTGCGCCTGTTGTCGTTTTGCATGACGGGCGTATCCTGCCGGTTGGCCGTACTTATCGTCGCGCGGTACGACAGGCGCTGCAATAAAGCCTGGCCAAACAAACGCCATGCGCCCCAGCGTTACAGGTAGAAAGCCCGATCTTTGCCTGATATCTGCGCAGCAAAATAAAAGGAGACCTGATGAGCGCCACAGCCAAGAAACGCGCCCCATTGCCGGATGATATCCGCGCGGCCAAAGGGGGCACCCCGCTGGTCAGTCTGACCGCCTATACCACGCCGATGGCGCAGATGATGGATGAACACTGTGATTTTGTGCTGGTGGGCGACTCGGTCGGTATGGTGCTGCACGGTCTGCCCTCGACCCTTGGCGTGACGATGGAGATGATGATCCTGCATGGGCAGGCGGTGGCGCGGGGGCTGACCACTGCCATGATGGTGATCGATATGCCGTTTGGATCATACGAGGAAAGCCGCGAACAGGCGTTTCGGAACGCCGCCCGCTTGATGGCCGAGACCGGTGCAGGTGCGGTGAAGCTCGAAGGTGGCGTTGAGATGGCTGAAACGATCGCGTTTCTGGTTGCGCGCGGCATTCCGGTCATGGCGCATATCGGGTTGACCCCGCAATCGATCAACACGCTGGGCGGCTACAAGGTGCAGGGGCGCGGCGATGCGCGCGATGCAGCACTCGCCGATGCTGACGCGGTGGCGGCGGCTGGGGCCTTTGCCGTTGTGTTGGAGAAAGTTCCTGAAACCTTGGCTGATGAGATCACCAACCGCGTGCCAATCCCCACGATTGGGATTGGGGCCAGTGCGGGCTGTGATGGGCAGATTTTGGTCGTGGATGATATGCTGGGGCTTTTCACGGCGTTCAAGGCGAAATTCGTAAAGCGCTATGCCCATTTGGGCGATGACGGTGTGGCAGCGATTGCGGCCTATGCCGCGGATGTGCGCGCGCGCGATTTTCCGGGGCCAGAGCACGTGTTTGCCGATGAGGCGCCAAAGTGATTGCACCGATTGAACGGCGGCTTGCGGGCCTGCGGATGCAGACCGCGGCCTGGCGCAAAGATGGCGAAACGATTGGCGTCGTTCCCACCATGGGCGCGCTGCATCAGGGGCATTTGTCATTGGCCCGTGCTGCTCGAAAGCAGTGTGATCGGGTGATTGTCACGATCTTCGTGAACCCCAAGCAGTTCAATAATCCCGACGATCTGGACAGCTATCCCCGGACCGAAGAGGACGATGCGCGCAAGTTGGAAAGTACTGGCGTTGACTTGATCTATGTGCCCGACCCGGAACAGGTTTATCCCAACGGTTTTGCGACGACTGTCAGCGTTGCAGGTTTGACAGATATGCTGTGCGGTGCTGCGCGACCGGGCCATTTTGATGGTGTTGCCACTGTTGTGTCTAAGTTGTTCTTGCAGACATCGGCCGATTTCGCGTTCTTTGGCGAAAAGGATTATCAGCAGTTGCAGGTTGTCCGTCGGTTGGCCGCTGATCTTGATATCCCGATAGAGGTGATGGGTTGCCCGACCATCCGGGAAGAGGATGGGCTGGCCATGTCGTCACGCAATTTGCTGTTGTCGGACCGGTCGCGGATCAAGGCGCCCGCTCTGGCAGAGATTTTGGAGGACATGCGGGCACAGCTTTTGACTGGGGCGGCAATGAGCAGCATCGCCGACGCCGCCAAGTCACGCGTTCTGGCGGCAGGTTTCAATGAGATCGACTATCTGGAGCTGCGTGACGGCGGTGATCTGTCTTTGTTGGATGAGGCGGTTCCAGGGGCCCGCCTGTTTGCCGCGGCGTGGCTGGCTGGGGTGCGGTTGATCGATAATATCGCTGTGTGACACCGGAATGGATCAGACCGGTGATCTTTCTGCCCCAAGATACCACCTTTGTTTTGGCTAGGGCTTGCATCCGTCCTGCATTCGCGCCCCCGCTGTCGTAGACAGGTCTATGTCCGGAACCTTCCTTCGGCGGCCATAGGCGGTGACACTGATGGCAGGGCGTCTACCATTTCATTTGCTTACTTCGGATCGGGTCTGATCTGTTGCTGCAGCATGGAGGACAGAAAGCCAGTTGTGATGATCTGGACGCCAAGCGATGCGCAGACAACCGCAAGCGATGCCGGGCGAACGATGCTGCGCGCATCGAGATCACCAAATCCGGTCGCGCCCCAACTGAAGACACCGGACAAGGTGGCGATCAGTGCGACAAGAAGCAAAATACCACCGATAATGCAGGCATTGTCGACGCTAATCCTAGATCGCAGTCGTTCGAACCGCGCAGAGCTTGGCAACAAATTGAACCGAACCGCAAAGATCCGCGAGAGAACGTAAAAGCAAACCATTTGGAAACCGGTCAGCAATAGCGCACTGGCAAGGATCATTGTGGCGACATCAAAGGTCACGCCGCCGATGATGACCGGGCCAAACATCAGCGCGACAAAACTAATCAACCCGGCCCAGAACATGACCAGGCCCGGATAGTAGAACAGCCAATAGGGTGCAAAGGTCAGGAGCAGTTTCAGGTGCAGCCAACCATCGCGCCAACTGCGCAGATGCGGCGGGCGCGAGCGTCCATCGGGTTTGAGTGTTGTCGGCACTTCACGGATATCAAGATTGAAGAGTGTTGCACGGATCACCATTTCGGACGCAAATTCCATGCCGGGCGTGTTCAGATGCAGCCCAAGAATTGCCTCACGCGAAAAGCCGCGCAAGCCGCAGTGAAAGTCCCCTATCGGTGTGTGGTAAAAGATGCGTCCAACAGCCGACAGCACCGGGTTACCAAGATAGCGATGGAGGGGCGGCATTGCATCTTTTTCGATCCCACCCAGAAAGCGGTTTCCCATCACCAGATCGGCCCCGTCGCGGAGCTGTTCGACAAACGGATCAAGATTTGAAAAGTCGTAAGAATCGTCACTGTCGCCCATGATGACATAGCGCCCCCTGGCGGCGGCGATCCCCGCACCCAGAGCCGCGCCGTACCCTTTGACCGGCACATCGACGACCCGCGCGCCCAGCCCCTTGGCAATTTCCTGACTGCCATCAGTGGAGCCATTGTCCGCAATGAGGACTTCGCCATCAACGCCTGATCGTTTGAGATAATCAAACGCCTTGACGATACAGATTTCCAGTGTCTCTGCCTCGTTCAAGCAGGGCATGAGGATGGTCAGTTCGGTCATGACGGGTGGCTCGGATTCCATGTTCATTCTGCGCAGTTGGTAGATTGCGATTAGGGCGTAATTCAGGCTCGGTTAAGGTGCAGATAGGTCATCAAGTGATCATTGTGCAACAAATCGCCAATGCTGAGGAATTGCCCCATTTCGGCCATACTGCGCGAGATGTGCCCATGTTACGCGCGTCTCATTCCACAAACAGGGGCCTTGTCGACCATTGCTGCGCTTAACGAACCAATTGCCAAGCCAAAAAATGTTTTTGCGCCTGACTGTTATCGCGGCAATCCTGTTCACGCTGGGACAGGCAGTCTTTCTAAGTTTGGACTTATGGGACAATTTTGCCAAGCAAGGTAATGACGACATTCTGCGCCTTGTGATGGTCCGCGACTTCATCGCCGGTCAGGGCTGGTACGACATGGTGCAATACCGGGTCTTGCCGCCTGACGGCATGCCGCTGCATTGGTCGCGTTACATCGATCTTGGCATTGCTGCAATTGTCGTGCCTTTGTCATTTTTCTTTCCGATGCCCATGGCTGAGCTGTTGGCAGCGTCGATCTGGCCGACACTGATCCAACTGCTTGCATTGACGGTTGTCACGATCAGTACGCGACGGCTTTTTGGCACCGTTGCGGCCTGTTTCGCTGTTGTATGTCTGGTTTTGTGGCCCATCACAGGTGGCTGGCATTCAGCGGCTGGCAACCTGGATCATCATAATGTGCAGATGCTTATGATGATGTTGATGGCAGTGTGTGCCGTCTGGCCTGATCGCCCCTATGCCACAGGTATGATTGGTGGTCTGGCGGCAGCATTTTCATTGGCTGTCGGGTTAGAGACGGTGCCGTTTGTGCTTGGGGTCGGCATCATCATACTGGGCCGCGTGCTGCTTGCGCGGACGCAAGAGGCCCGACAAGCACTGTTGGTGTTTTGCGGTGTCTTGTCGATCAGCAGCGTTGTGTTCTGGGTCGGTCAGACCGCGCCGGAAATCCGCATGCAACCGATGTGCGATCGTCTGAGCACCCCGATCCTGTCTGTCGTTTGGACAGCGACCATCGCCAGCGCCGTGCCACTTTTGGTATTCCGGTCCAACGCCGCTACGCTGCAGCGGCTTGCAGGTACGATCATCCTTACATTAATCGGCGTTGCATTGTCGTGGTCGCTGTTGTCGACATGCCTTGCAGGTCCTTACGGTAACCTGCCACAGGACATGCAGGATTTCATCAGCGTAGGTGTTGACGAAGCGCTGCCTGGCATTGCGTATTTCTTTCAACATCCTGAAACTACGATGCTGTTTTTACCCGCTTTGACCTTGGTGCCGGTTCTTATCGGATTTGATTTGTTCAGCAACTGGCGCGCTGCGGATATGACTTCGGATCGACGCGTTGCGCTGTTGGGTTTGGGCCTTCTGAGTGTTATTGGTTTTTTGATGATGCTGGTGCAGATGCGGGCGGCGACGCTTTCGGGGTCGATATTGCCAATTCTTGTTGGCTACATCCTGGCACGCCTTTTCGCGACTTATAAGCATAAGAAGGACAGTCTAACGGCCTTTGGCGGATTGCTGTTAGCGACTATTTTCATTTCCCCTACAACAGTCGTCGCCGCCCTAAAACCAGTTTTGCCGGTGGATAATGGTGCTGAAATCAGCGGTGCGGATTGCAGGACATACGAGGCAATCGTTGCCTTGAATGAGATACCGAAAGCACTTTTGCTACCGCACTTCAATGTTGCGCCAAGCATTTTGTGGCTGACGCATCACGACGTTTTGTCGGCTGGCTACCACACCAGTGCGGTAGCAATCACAAACAGCGTCAGGCCATTTACCTTGGAAGAGGACGCCTTGCGCGATTACATCGCAGCGTCGGGCGCGACGCATTTCTTGTTATGCAACAACACCCCGTATGCCGGACAGTTCGTTCCCAGACTTGCCGCGGGGGAAGAGGTGGATTGGCTGCGGCGCGTTCCGCTTTCGGATGAAAACCAGGTTTTGCTTCAGGTCGTGTTGGAATGATGGTTCCGGTACGGGCGAGGGCGTTTCTTCGGTTTTTGGCTGTGGGGGGCAGCTTTAGCCTTGGCTATGCGCTTGTCACTGCCGGCCTGATCCGTTTTGCCTCTTCCCCACCACTGCTGACCAGCGTGATCATCTATCTGCTTTGTATTCCTGCCGCTTTTTGGGCGCAAAAAAGGATTGCATTCCGTGCAAACCAGACCGGCAAAGCGGCAATGCTGATTTATGCTGGCACCCAGCTTGCCAGTTTGACGGTCGTGTCAACTGTGACCAGCCGTTTCGTTACACAGGTTTTTCTGATCGATACAATGATCTTTCTTGTGACGGCAGGTGCCGCAGCAATTATCAGCTATCTGATCTGCCGTTACATCATCTTTAGGTCTGCGGTGTAAGGCGCGCAATAAAGTGCAGCTTGCGCCCGAATACCCAATTGGCCGGTACGGGATAAAGCGGAATTCTGGTCTCGAATTGATCGGCCGTCAGGCCAGCCTTGGCAAACCACGCATCCCAGCTTTGCCGTGAGGCATAGTTGTAAGGCAGCACCACACCATGTGGTGCGTTGCCGACCCAATCCATCAATCGCAGGGTCATATGGTCAAATGTGTTCTCACTCAGGTGATCTTTGATGATCACTGCCTTGCGGGCCACGCGCGATGCCTCACTGATCAGAATTTGTGGATCATCCGTGTGATGCAGCACGTCCACAAATGTCACCACATCAACGCTGTTGTCATCCATCGGGATTTTGGTGCCGTCAAAAAGCGTGACGGGGATATGGGTCGTCTCACGCTCCATGATATCGATGCCCTGGACGGTTGTACCTTCCTGCATTTCACCGATCATTTTGGCGATCTGCCCGTCACCGGTACCCACGTCGAGCATTTGCGCATTGGCGGGCAGCAAGGCCCCTATCTTTTCGACAAGCACGCGAACGCGCCGGTTGAAGACCAGCCTCTCGTGGGCTTGACCGAGCGTCTTTTTCAGCATGAGTGACTTTTCCATAGCGCGTATCATCCAGACATTGGGATAGACAAAGATTAAGGTAAAGGGTGACAGCCCATTGCGCCCGGTTTTTGACCGAAAAGTGGTGAATTCTCGTTGCATTTTTCGCGGCTTGGCCGCT
>JBCBDL010000127.1:0-9451 GCA_038529695.1 Pseudomonadota bacterium
CGTGCAACGGGTCAGCTTCACAGGCGATCTGGGCTATGAAATCTACTGTGACCCGACCGATCAGCGTCAACTCTGGGCCACCCTGTGGGCGGCAGGACAACCCATGGGGCTGACCCCATTCGGGATGCGCGCGATGATGTCGCTACGGCTTGATCGTTTCTTTGGCTCATGGCAGCGCGAATTCTCACCCGATTACACTGCGGCTGAAACCGGTATCGACCGCTTCATCAGCTTCAAGAAAAACACCGCCTTTATCGGCCGCGACCTGGCCGAGGCGGAGCGCGCCGCCCCCCCTGCCCGCATGCTGGTCACTTTCGAAGTTGATGCCGACGACGCCGATGTCGTGGCCTACGAACCGGTCTTTATCAATGGTGAGGTCAAAGGGTTTTGCACATCGGGCGGCTATTCCCATCACGCCGATAAATCCATCGCCTTCGCCCTGATCCCGCGCGAGGCTGCGACAGATGACCTAACAGCAGAAATCGAAATCATGGGCTCCTTGCGCAAAGCCACGCGGATCACGACACCGCTTTACGATCCTGATGGCACAATGATGCGCGGATGATCCCGATCCTGATCCTCGCCGCCGGTTCGTCCAGCCGAATGCGCGGCGGGGATAAGCTCTTGGAGCAGGTCAACGGCGAACCGCTGATCCGCCTGCAGGCCAAGCGCGCATTGCGCACGGGTTGTCCGGTTTACGTCGCCCTGGCGCCCGGACTGGACGCGCGCGCTGACGCATTGGCCGATCTCGATGTGACCATCCTTTCTACACCCGAAGCAACAGAGGGCATGTCAGGCACAATGCGCAGCGCGGTTGCACAGCTTCCGGATGCGCCGGCCTTCATGATGTTTCTGGGTGATCTAGTCGCGCTCGAAACCGAAGATTTGATGCGGATCATGCGCGCGCGCAAAGATCAACCCGATTATCTGATCTGGCGGGGTGCCACGACCACCGGCAAGCCCGGACATCCGATCATCTTCGACGCTTCACTCCGCCCCGAATTCGCCAAACTACAGGGCGACGGCGGCGGCGAGACACTCGTCAACCCACTGCGCGACCGGACCTATCTGGTGCGCTTTGACGATGACCGCGCCCGGCTTGATCTGGACACACCCGAAGACTGGGCCGCATGGCGCGGATCACTTCCAAAAGAATAGGCGCGATTCTTTCTTCTTCACCGTCCGGCGCGCGGCGCGGTAATTGCGCAAACCTTCTTTGGTCGCAAGTTCAGGGAACAAGAGGAACAATTCCTCACGCTGGTCGGCATCCACACCTTTCAGCGAATAATCACCGGGTTGAAAACTTTCGGTCCAGGCCCCGTCTGACAATACGACCTCATGGTTTTGGCACATGAAATGAATATAGGTCGCCTGCGGCGCCTGCATCACGTCGACACCGTCCATCTTGGTCATGTGCTTGGCGGCCATCAGCACTTCACTTTCCCCGAAATAGAGCTTTGCCATCTCTGACACCAGCAGCACCCGGTGGTTGGGCGACACGACCATATCACGCTCCGGCAGATCATTGCCTAACGCCCCTTTGCGGATCATCACCGGCAGCAGATTTGGCGTGAGCTTCAGATCGTCCAACTCCAACACCTTTTTCCCGGCCCAGGTGATATACTGGATCCCATTGTCACGGGTCAGCACCCGGTCACCGGCTTTCAGGCTTTCGACAGGCCGCTCCCCCTTTGGCGTCGCGATTTGCGTGCCCGGAGTGAAACACGGAATGACATTTTCGATCTGCGAAAACGTCATGGTTGATCCGTCGATAAAGGTCACCGTTCCGGCTTCGGGATTGCCATCGTCATAGGTGATGAAATCAACGCCAGATCCCGTGAGATCCAGCACGTCGATATCGCTGCCATCGCCATCTTCGCCGCCGCGCACGACATCGCCTGCCGTCCCACCCAGGAAGGTATCCGACCCGCTATTGCCGATCAGCGTGTCGGCCCCTGTCCCCCCGATGATCGTATCGTTCCCAGACCCACCACGAATGATATCGTCACCCGCCTGGCCAAACAGCGTATCATCGCCAGACCCGCCGCGAATATCATCGTTATTTCCCGTATCGCTGTTCACGGTGGTAACATCGATATTCGTCAGTGCACCAGTGCCGAACAATTCGACATCCATCCGGGTCACGCCTGCAATATCGACGCTCTGCGTGATCAGAGTGTTGTCCGACCCTACCGGCACATCGATCTCTGCAAGCAGATTACCGTCTTCATCGTAAAGACGGATTTCACCGCCGCTCGCCGCATCGATGATATCAAGAGTGTTGACCGTCGTCGGCCCGGCAAATTCAAAAACAAACGTGCCACCGGTCAGGTTGTCATCGGGATCGCTGGTATCACCATCCTCTGACAGGATCAGGATGTTGCCCACACCCGGCACGGACAGGTCCCCGTCACCCCCAGTGGGATTGGCGGAGTCAAACACCATGACCGGATTATCGGGATTGGCGCTAGAGATCCGCACGCCATCTGTAATAAATTGCTGATCGACGATATCGCCCGCATTCAGGCTGTCGAGGTCAAGTGCCCCATCGAATGTCGGCGCATCACCATAGATGACATCGGCCCCGGCACCGCCGCGAAGATCATCGGCACCCTCGCCGCCAAAGAGGACATCCTCACCGGCACCCGACGATACCGTGTCATCGCCGCCACCTGCAATGACGATATCATCATTGCCCGCCTCACCTGGCAAAACGGCGTCGTTAGCATTGATCCGGTCACCATCGGGATCGTCCTGATACCCGTTGTTAATCGTATCCGCACCGGATCCACCCTCAACATAGCCATCAGGTTCGACAGTGCTGAACGTGATGTCAGTGACACCGACAATGCCGGAAAACGCTGCATCCGGACCGTTATCATAGATGATCTGCAGGCTGACGATGGGTCCTGCGATGTTGACCGTGACACTGTCAGGCGCGCCGGACCCCTCTACATCGCCCGAAACATTGCCATCGGTGCTGAGCGTGTCGCCGGACACGCTGTGATGAAAGGCAAGATCGGTAAAGCTGACCGGGACCGCGTTGCCATCGGCATCAAGCGCGATCACCGTGATCTGATCGTCCCATGTCCCCGCATCAACATCCAAAAGCTCAAAACTGACATTTTCAACCGGATCACCAAAGGACACGTCCAGCGTGACGGGTTCATCAACGAAATTCGCTCGCAGAACTTGTTCGCCCGCGACATTGCCAAGAAACCAGCTTTCCCCGTCATTGACAGGGGTTGCCACGTCAATATCAACGCTTGCGCCGGCACCGGATACGGTATTGCCGCCGTCGATATCTGTGTTCGACCAATCAAGTGTAAGGATTGTCATATGTGACTGGTTCCTGACATCACACGCCCACGCTACCTAACCATTGCGAGCGTATCACCCCTGCCCGCGTTACTGCTCAACTCTACTGCACGATGTGTCGTCTTATCAGATCCCGGTGAATTCCCGATTAACCGTGCTTTGCAAAATGCAAAGCGGCCTTGATCGAGTGTTGACCGGCACGCATCGCCGATTGCAAGGCTAAACCTGTATGGTGTTAACAAGAAGGCAGGATTGGGTCATCCGCTTGCGATAACGCCGCGTCATAATGGCAGAAAAACGCGTATTTTGGTGCCGATGGAGAGACTCGAACTCTCACGATGTTGCCATCGGGGGATTTTGAATCCCCTGCGTCTACCATTCCGCCACATCGGCCAGTCGCGCATGTCCTAAAGTGGCCGGTGGGCGGCGTCAATCGGGATTTCGAACAAGCGGTCAGTGAAAAACGGGCACAGCTTTGCATTCGCAACTTTTGTAATCTTGACCCGCATGGCCCGTCATGGCCTAAGGCATGAAAACGTATTGGATTATTTGGTTATGTTGCGCGGCCTTTACAATTGGACGATTTCCCTGGCCCAGTCACCCCATGCGCTTTGGGCGCTGGCGATTGTGTCTTTCATCGAATCCTCATTTTTTCCTATCCCACCCGATGTCTTGATGATTCCGATGATCATCGCACGGCCATCAAGGGCATTCCTGATCGCCACAATCGCCACGGTGACGTCCGTAGCTGGTGGGCTTTTCGGTTACTACATCGGCTTTGCGTTGATGGAGAGTTTCGGCCAGCCAATCCTCGAATTTTACGGAAAGGATGCGAGCTTTGCCGAAATGTCCGCTGTGTTCAACGAATATGGCGCATGGGCCGTTGTGGTCGCGGGTGTCACGTTCTTGCCGTTCAAGGTCATCACCATCGCATCCGGGGTCACGGGTCTGTCCCTGCCTGTCTTCATCGTCTCATCCATCTTTGCGCGCGCGCTACGGTTTTTCATCGTCGCCGCCCTGCTCTGGAAATACGGCGAACCAATTCGTGATTTTATCGAAGAGCGTTTGGGGCTTATGTTCGTCCTGTTCTGCGTGCTGCTGATTGGCGGCTTTGCTTTGATAGGTCTTGTATGACGCGCAATCTGATGATCACCTTGGCGGCTGGCGGATCCGCGGCCTTGCTTGCAGGGGCCTATATGTTCCAGCTCTTGGGCTATCCGCCCTGCGCGATGTGCCTTTGGCAGCGTTGGCCCCATGTGGCGGCAATCATCATCGGCATTCTGGCGGTCAAAACACCTGGCCGCATGATGCCCGCCCTTGGCGCAATCGCGGCCGCGACAACATCTGGCCTCGGCGTCTACCACACTGGCGTCGAGCGCGACTGGTGGGACGGCCCGGCAAGCTGTTCTGGCGGCGGCGGGCTTGAAGGGCTGAGCGGTGCGGATCTGTTGGCTGTTGAAGGTCCGGCGATTGTCATGTGCGATGAGGTCTCATGGGAATTCCTCACCCTCTCCATGGCCAGTTGGAACGCACTCGCATCCCTTGCACTGATGCTTGGCTGGATCATCGCAATCCGGCTTAGCGCCGGGTCGACAAAAGCAGGCTCGTCTCGGACCGTGTAACGCCGTCCAACCGGCGGATCGTAAACAGGACCTGATCAAACTCCTCCAGCGTCTGCGTGCCGATCTCTGCGATCAGATCCCAGGTGCCGTTGGTTGAATGCACAGCCCGCACCTGCGGGATCGCGGTCAACCGCTTCATCGCACGTTCCGCCCCGCGTCCGGCGATTTCCAGCATCATCAGACCGCGCACCGCGTCGGGCCGTACATCAGACCGGGTCAGCACCGTAAACCCGGCAATCTCGCCCCCGTGCACCAGCCGATCCAACCGTGACCGCACGGTGGAACGTGTGACCCCCAGATCAGCCGCCAGATCCGACAGCGCTGCCCGCCCATTGCGCCGCAATGCACTGATCAGGCGTTTATCCAATTCGTCTAACATGATTGTCCATTTCGTCAGATTTGGCTGCATTTTGCACAATCTGTCTGCTTAACCTACCCCACTTTTCGGGTGATGGTGCGGCATGACACAAAAGAACTGCATATTGATCGGCGCGCCCGTCGATTGCGGCAAACGCAGGCGGGGTTGCCTGATGGGCCCCGACGCGTACCGCACCGCCGGCCTCGCCGAAGCGCTCACCGCCCTTGGACATACAGTCGAAGATATCGGCAATCTGGCCCCTGCATCGGTCACCGTTTCCGAACCAAAAAACCCGCTCGTGCACGCGTTGGCGGAAAATGTCGGCTGGACCCAAACGCTGATGAAGGCCGCGCAGGATGCAGCCCCCAAAGGTATGCCCATTTTCATGGGCGGCGACCATGCACTTGCTGCAGGCAGCGTCGCGGGCATGGCGGCCCACGCCGCAGCAGAAAACCGTCCCTTCTTCGCGCTCTGGCTCGACGCCCACAGCGACATCCACACGCCCGAAACCACTGATACCGGCAACCTGCACGGCACGCCCGTAGGCTATGTCACGGGCCGCGACGGGTTCGACGCCTACCCGCCGCTGCCCGCCCGCGTGGACCCGGCCAATATCTGCATGATCGGCCTGCGGTCGGTGGACGAGGCCGAGCGCAAGGTGCTGGATGGCGGCGACGTCATGCTGGTCGATATGCGCCGCATCGACGAAGAAGGCATCAGCGCGCCACTGCAAACCTTCCTCGAAAAGGTCGATGACGTGAACGGGGTGCTGCATGTCTCGCTCGACGTCGATTTCCTCGATCCCGCTATCGCCCCTGCCGTTGGCACAACTGTCCCCGGCGGTGCGACCGTGCGCGAAGGGCATCTGGTCATGGAAATCCTCTCAGACAGCGGCCTTGTCACATCCCTGGACCTCGTCGAACTCAACCCCTTCCTCGACGACCGCGGTAAAACCGCGAACCTGATGGTGGACCTGACCGCATCCCTGATGGGCCGCCGCGTCTTTGACCGCCCAACGCGGAGCAACAAATGAGCCTCAAAGCCTCTGAACTGGCCATGGTGCCGTTTGTCAGCGTCGATAACATGATGCGGCTGGTTCACCATATTGGGATGGAACGCTTCATGGCTGACCTCGCGCGTGAGATCGAGGTGGATTTCGCCCGTTGGGAACTCTTTGACAAAACCCCGCGCGTCGGATCACATTCCGAGGTCGGCGTGATCGAACTGATGCCCACCTCCGACGGCACGCTTTACGGCTTCAAATACGTCAATGGTCACCCAAAGAACATGAAGGAAGGGCTGCAAACCGTCACGGCCTTTGGCGTCCTGTCAGAGGTCGATACCGGTTACCCCATCCTGTTCTCGGAAATGACGGTGCTAACTGCCCTGCGCACCGCCGCCATGTCCGCCGTTGCGACCAAACACCTCGCGAATCCCGACTCGCGTGTCATGGCGATGATCGGCAATGGCGCACAATCCGAATTCCAGTGCATCGCGCAGAAAGGCGTTAACAGCATCGACACGATCCGGCTTTACGATATTGACCCGGCCGCGACGGAGAAATGTATGAAAAACCTCGATGGTCTGGGCTTCAACCTGGTGCCTTGCACCACGCCCGAAGACGCCATCGAAGGCGCCGAAGTCATCACTACAGCCACCGCCGACAAGGACATGCAGACGATCCTGACCGATAACATGGTCGGCAGCGGGGTCCATATCAACGCCATCGGCGGCGACTGCCCCGGCAAGACGGAACTCCACCGCGACATCGTCGCCCGGTCATCGGTCTTCACCGAATACACCCCACAGACGCGGATCGAGGGCGAAATCCAGCAAATGGCCCCCGACCATCCAGTGACCGAGTTGTGGCAGGTCATAGGCGGCACCGCCAAGGGGCGGCAATCCAGCGCGGAAATCACCCTGTTTGACGGTGTCGGCTTCGCCATCGAGGATTTCAGCGCCCTGCGCTATGTTCACGACAAAATCCAGAACACCCCGTTCTACATCGACTTTGACTTGATCGCCGACCCCGACGATCCGCGGGACCTGTTTGGGATGGTCAAGCGGGCTGGGTAGCGGTTCGACTGCATCGGTAAAGCTGCCGGTATGAGGTCCTGCGGTAAAGGTGCGATATGCGGGACAAAGCGGTCTTGCGCGGATGTGACTTTTGCTGACGCAACATCCTTTCGTGCGTGGGGCACTGCCAGCGGTGCAGTGCCACTTGTCTGGCCAGAACAGACATTAAAGATTGGTCAAAGCGGTTGTGCCAAAACGGTATCTCCGCTGCGGTACTGCACAACCAACGAGACGCCGGCGATACGAGCTTTGAACCAAGACATTCAAACGGCAGCTTTGAAAACAAATTTCTAAATGCAAATGATAAGCATCTTTCCTACGCATCGTGAGGAACGCTTTTGCATTGGGATTTCTCTGTGATTTCCGAAATACTTCAGACAATTAGCTTGAATGGAAATCCCCCAAAGCCCAACGACGATCGGTGTGGGTCAACGTTGCGGCTCGCTTGGATCATTGATCGTATAGCCGTCATGGGTCCGCCTGGTTTGTTGGGCAGCCAAGGCGGCGCGGCATGGTTGTCCGCTGACGTGAATGGTTGCCGTGCCCGCTTGGCTCAAGCCCAATCGCGGTCACTCCTTCAGAACAAGCCGACAATATTGGTGTATCCAGATGTGCGCCCGGTCGTGGAACTGGCAAACATGGACCGGCAAGCACGCATCTCGAGTGGTTTAACCCAGGCCAGCAAAGTTTCGGGCGTGTTTTCCGTCAATTCATACTGAACTGATCGCGTCGTCTTGCTCTGGACCAGCCAAATGAGCATCCGCCATAGGACTCAACTGACCTCCGCCAGAACAGCCCGTCAGTAGAATAAATCTTTCACACAACGCACGCACCTTTCCTCAATAGTTGTTTGGAAACGACTGGCTTGGCAGTGGTTCGTATTGGCAAATGGGATTGTTCGATCCGAGATCTGTTGTTTGACAAGAGCGCGTTGACCGCTGTGTCAAATGCGTTGCGGTCCGACTAGCAAAAGAGCGCGTCACGGTGTTTCGCAGCCTGCATGCGTGATTTTCAAGCTGACCATTTCACACAGCCACGCCTATGTCGCGAAGGAACGCGAAGCCTTTGGGAATGTCGGATTTGCGGCGCAGTTCCAGGACGAGATGTGGCCCCGATCTGCAGTCTGAGAGAGCGCGGAACACTTCTTGCCAGTGTATTTCGCCCTCGCCAGGTGCCCAATGCCGATCTGCGTGACCGTCGAGGTCTTGTAGGTGAACGTGCTGCAATTGATTGCCCGCATCCCGGACAAAGTAATCCACTGGTGGTGCACCGGACATGCATCGCGCGAGATGGGCATGGCCGGTGTCAATCGACAGTGCGATGGCGTCTGAATCGAACGTATCCACCATCATGCGGCGGCTGGCGGGGTCCACGTCGAGGATGTTTTCGATCACGAGAGTGATGCCCTTGTCCTCTGCTGCTGCCACGACTGGATCCATCACATCGTGCACGCGGCCCAGTTTTGTCGCGTCGTAGTTGGATTTTGCCAGGCGGTTAAACTGGTACCAACGCGTGTAGGGCGAATGCAGGACCATCTGGCGCGCACCAACGCGGTCCGCCGCTTCGAGCGCCTTCAAGAAGCGCTCGGTCACAATAGGACGGACCTCTGGATCCTTGTTGTCCATGTCAAGGCCCTCATAAGGGCCGTGAATGCCCAGACGCCCTTGGTGCCCATCCAAAGCCGCCTTTGCCGCTGCGACGCGGTCCTCAAACTCTATTGTCAGGCCTCTTTGGCTGCCGAAGTCCTGCAACTCGATGTCTCTGTCTGCGTCATATAGCCAGTCCTGGTGATCTGCGATTTCAGCGGCGGTGAGGCAGGCGCCGATCTTAAGCGGTGGCATGCTTAGGTCTCCTTGGATCGGGGATCAGGACATAGGTAACAAATGCAACAGACAGGCAAAGGGTCATGGCCAAAAAGCTGGTCCAGCCCCCAAAGGTTTGCGTTGTCCAGGCAAAAGCGAATGGAGCGGACGCGTTGACGCCCATCTGCACGAAAGAGATCCAGCCCAGCCGCGCGCCATAGCCCTTCTCGCCAAAGAGAGCCAAGGGCAGCGTCCCCCGCGCGATGGTCTTGATC
>JBCBDL010000128.1:0-9407 GCA_038529695.1 Pseudomonadota bacterium
GCAGGTTGGACCATTTTCTTTATCGTGACGGCGCACTTTATGCTGAGGATGTGCCGGTGGCCGAGATTGCGGCCACTGTGGGTACGCCTTTTTACGTCTATTCCACAGCGACCCTAACCCGCCATTTCAAACTGTTTGACGAGGCGCTGGGCTTTGCCGATCACCTTGTGTGTTTCGCGATGAAATCCCTGTCCAATCAGGCGATCATCAAGGTGCTCGCTAATGCCGGGGCAGGTATGGATGTCGTGTCAGTTGGGGAATACTTGCGCGCTAAAGCTGCGGGTGTTCCGGGTAACAGGATCGTCTTTTCGGGTGTTGGCAAGACGGCGGACGAGATGCGCACAGCACTGGAAGGTGGGATCAGGCAGTTCAACGTCGAAAGTGAACCTGAAATGGTTGTGCTGGATCAGGTAGCCCAGTCATTGGGCGTCGTTGCCCCAATCACGGTCCGCGTGAATCCGGATGTAGATGCTAAGACCCACGCCAAGATCGCGACGGGAAAGTCTGAAAACAAATTTGGCATCCCGATCAGCCGCGCACGCGACGTCTACGCGATGGCGGGCAAGATGCCGGGGCTGAAGGTGATCGGAATAGATGTGCATATCGGATCGCAGTTGACCGAGCTTGCCCCGTTTGAGGCGGCATATCAAAAAGTTGCGGAACTCACCGAACAGTTGCGCGCAGATGGACACGAGATCAAACGCCTCGATCTCGGCGGCGGTTTGGGCATTCCCTATGCCCGCTCAAACGAAGCGCCTCCTTTGCCCACAGACTACGGTGCGCTGATCGAACGCACAGTCGGCCATCTTGGCTGCGAGATTGAAATTGAACCGGGCCGCCTGATATCCGGCAATGCAGGCCTGATGGTGTCCAAAGTCATCTATGTGAAGTCAGGTGAAGACAGGGATTTTCTGATCCTCGACGGTGCGATGAACGATCTGATCCGTCCCGCGATGTATGAGGCATGGCACGATATCGTGCCGGTGATTGAGCCCGCGCCAGGTGCAGAACCCGCGAAATATGACGTCGTTGGGCCTGTCTGCGAAAGCGGTGATACCTTTGCAAAGGGCCGGGTCATGCCTGCTGTTGGCCCCGATGATCTGGTCGCTTTCCGTTCGGCGGGGGCATATGGTGCCGTTATGTCGTCGGAATACAACTCCCGCCCGCTTATCCCCGAGGTTCTGGTGGACAAAGATCAATTTGCAGTTATCCGCCCACGCCCTACCTATGAAGAAATGATTGCGCGCGATACGCTGCCAAAGTGGCTAGAGTAGTCGCACCCATGGGAGAAAACCGCTGAACGATCATCCCGACCAGATGCGACACTTGAAATTTCCTGTCGCCGCCACCCGTGCCGGGATGGTGGCCGAGCAGGTTGTGCGCGCATTCTGGCCGCTTTGGACGGTGATCTTCCTGATCTTGGCACCCCTGATGATGGGCTGGCAGGACACGATGCCCTTAGAGGTGTTTTGGGGTGGCGCCGTTGTCTCGGTCATCGCGTTTCTCGCAGCACTTATTTGGGGCGCGCGCCGGTTCCGGATGCCCAGCAGCGCAGAGGCTGTCGCGCGTGTGGATGCCGCCATACCGGGCCGCCCGATTGCGGCCATTACAGACAGCCAAGCCATCGGCAGCGGCGATGCGGCGTCAGAGGCAGTCTGGCACGCCCATATGCAACGGATGACCGAACGTACGAAAGACGCGCGCGCGGTCGAGCCGGATTTGCGCGTTTCGGACAAAGATCCCTACGGCCTGCGTTTCATTGCATTGCTGTTCTTTGTGACAGCCTTGCTTTTTGGGTCACTTCTCCGCGTTGGATCTGTGGGTGAAATAGCGACCGGGGGTGAACAGACATTGGCGACCGGCCCGGTCTGGGAAGGCTGGATTGAGCCGCCCGGTTACACTGGCAAGCCGTCAATATATCTCAACGACGTGCCAGCGGGGCCTTTGCGGGTGCCCGAAGGCAGCCAGGTGACGTTGCGCCTTTACGGCGAAGTTGGTGCTCTCACGGTTTCAGAAACCGTGTCGGGCCGGGTAGAAGAACTGGGCGCAGCGTCTGATGCACAGCAACAATTCCAAATTACGCAATCCGGCGTGATATCTGTCGAAGGTCAGAATGGGATTGAGTGGAATGTCACTGCGCTGGCAGATGCTCCGCCCGAAGTGGAATTGACGGGTGCAGTTGAAGCAGATGCGATGGGTGAGATGTCGCAACCCTTCTCCGCATTTGACGATTATGGTGTTGAAAGCGGGACGGCCACGATCACGCTTGATCTGGCGGCGGTTGAACGGGCGCACGGCCTTGTGATTGATCCCGATCCGATTGAACCGCTCGTGCTTGATCTGCCGATGCCTTTTACCGGCAACAGGGCAGATTTTGAGGAGTTTCTTGTCGAGAACTTGAGCGAGCATCGGCTTGCAAACCTGCCGGTGACCTTGCAGTTAGAGGTCACGGATGCTGCCGGTCAGACCGGCACGACAGAGCCGGAGCCGATGGTTCTGCCGGGGCGGCGCTTCTTTCAACCATTCGCGCGCGCCGTGATTGAGCAGCGCCGCGATCTGATGTGGTCGAAGGCGAATATGCGTCGTGTGAACCAGATTTTGCGCGCGGTATCGCACCGTCCGGAGGGGCTGTTTTCAAACGAAACCACATACTTGCGTCTGCGCACGATCATTCGCCGCCTTGATAATTTTCAGGATGTCGGATTGACCGATGATGGTCAGAGGGAAATTGTGCAGGCCCTATGGGATTTAGCTATTCAACTTGAAGATGGGCGTCTTGCAGACGCTCGCGAACGTCTGCGCCGCGCGCAGGAACGGCTGGCCGAGGCGATGCGCAATGGCGCATCCGACGAAGAAATCGCCGAATTGATGCAGGAACTGCGCGAGGCGACCGACGAATACATGCGCATGCTCGCGCAAGAGGCCGAACCGAATGACGGCACTGATCAGGCCGATAACAGCCAGAACACCCAGCGCATGTCGATGGATGAACTCCAGGCACTCATGGACCGGATCGAAGAGCTGATGCAGGAAGGCCGCATGGCCGAGGCGCAAGAGCTGATGGAACAGCTCAACCAGATGATGGAGAACATGCGCGTCACCCAAGGTGAAGGCGGCGACGGCCCACAAACGCCGGGGCAGCAATCCATGCAAGATCTGGCAGAAACTTTGCGTGATCAGGAACAGCTCTCTGATGATTCCTTCCGTGATCTTCAGGATCAGTTCAATCCCGGTCAGGGGCAGCAGGGACAGCAACCACAGCCGGGCCAGCCGGGACAGCAAGGCCAACAGGGCCAAGGCCAGCAACCCGGCCAACCGCAAGGCCAGCAAGGTCAACAGGGTGGCCAGGACGGTCAGGATGGGCAGCAGGGTCAGGGCCAGGGCGTCGGTGAGGATGCACAAAGCGGTCAGGTCGGGAACGGCACCGGCGGAGAGGGTGATCAGGACCCACGCAGTCTTGCGCAGCGCCAAGAGGCTTTGCGCCAGGAGCTTCAGCGTCAGCGCGATGGTCTGCCCAATCTGGATGGTGAGGCTGGTGAGATCGCGCGCCGGTCTCTGGAACGCGCCGAAGGTGCGATGGAAGGCGCCGAAGAGGCACTGCGCGACGGTGATTTGGCCGAAGCGATTGATCGGCAGGCGGAAGCCATGGATGCCTTGCGCAACGGCATGCGCGAATTAGGCCGCGCTTTGGCTGAGAACCAGCAGGCTGAACCGGGTCAAGGGTCCGAACAGGGCGAAGCATCTGGTCGGCCAGTTCCGGGGCAACGTGATCCGCTCGGCCGTGAGATGGGCAATACCGGGCAATTGGGCACGGATCAGCAACTCTTGGGCCGCGAAGAGATCAACCGCCGTGCCGAGGAACTGCTCGGCGAAATCCGCCGTAGGTCCGCTGAACAGGACCGCCCAGAGGTTGAACGGGACTATTTGCGGCGGCTGCTGGATCAGTTCTAGTCTCCCCAGCAGATGACAACGTGCCAAACGGATTCATGCCGTGATGCAATCGCGCCATCCAACCGGCTATTGCAAAAACCGGCAACATAGGGCGTGCGCGCCTTTCTTGTGTCGCTGCGACACGTGACTGTTTTTGGTCATAAGACCAAGAAGGTGCAGCATATGCGCGTATTTGTTTACGGCGCACCGGGCGCTGGCAAGACCACCTTGGCGTTGATGCTGGCCAAAAGACTTGGCTGCCCCTTACACCATCTCGATCCCATTTTCTTTTTCTCAGGAGGTGCGCCGCGCAGGCGTAGCGATGCGCTGATTGAGGTCGAACGCATTGTGCAAGGCGACACCTGGATCATTGATGGCAATCACGGTGCAGCGATAGTGCCAGTCGCTTCAAAGGCTGATCGTGTGGTTGTCTTGCGGGTAGGACGTTGGCGATCACTTGTGCGGTTGCTGCATCGAAGATTTCGCGTTCCCGTCGCACTTGCCAACTTGGGACCGGGTGGTGGTCGACAGGTGTTGCCTTTGCATCTGCTTCGTTACGCTTTGGTGGTTCATCCGCGCCTCGAACCACAGCACATCAAGAAAATCACGCAAAGCACATTGGGTGTTGTCCGCCAATACGATGATGCCTCACACGCGGTGGCCTGGTTTCCGGATGCCGGCGATCTGGCTGACACGGATTAGACCCATCCGGTTACAGAAAACGGTATCCTAAGCGGCGCTGCCAGCCCCGCCAGTCAGGCCGTTAATCCAACCGCTCACGGATTGTACCTGATCGTTCAACCAAAGCCGAATTTGATCGACGACCTCGACATAGGGCACCATATATTGGCTGAATTGCGGTAGGTTTTCATTGATCTGCGATTGAAAGAAGTAGGGCGCCACGAGGATTGCCAGAAGAATAAGCACAAAAAAGAAGCCACGGCGAAAGCCACGACGCTGCACGGCCTCATATTGTTCCGCCTCAGTCAGGCCCGATGTGTCACTTGCCTCGGCACGCGCCCGCAAAGAAGCGTTGATCTCTTCAATTGTAGGCACGGCACGCTGATTTGCCTTGGCCGCCGCCGCACCTGCAGCGACAGCACCGGTTGAGGCAGCCGCGATTGCGGCAGGGGTACTTGCAGTTGTGCCACCCTCCGCAATTGTCATCTCCGCAATTCTGCGGCGGGTTTCTTCGACATTCACCCCAGGCGGACGGCGCGGCTCTTCTGTTGGCGGCGGTGGCGGTGCGGTGCCTTCCGCCGCGCGGGCCTGGCTTTCATGTTCAGCCTCTTGGCGCAAAATGTCGCTGACGGCTGAGTCAAGCGGCTTGCGCGGTGGGGGTGTGTCAGCGACGGGCGTGTTCAGCAAAAGCTCACTGCGTTTGCGTCCAACCGCCGCCGGTTTTTCTGTCTGAAACCATGTATGCGCGCAGCTTGAACATTGCACATCGCGCCCGCCTTCCGGGATAGCGTCATCTGCGATGTCGTATTGTGCACCGCAATTGGGGCAAACTAGCCTCATAATACTTCCATCCTTCTGCCCGGCAGCTTGGTCTTTTGTTGTTATAGCCGTGCTTAATCTAGCAAGCACCAGCACAAACGCAAAGCTTTTGCGCAATCGGCAAGGTTCGGATCATTGAAACCTGTTGCAGATTTGGGCAGAAGGACCCTGTCGCGCAAAGGAAATGCAAGTGATCGAACTGGATAAAGTGTCTTATGGCTATGGCGGTACGGCGCTTTTTTCGCACCTTTCGTTGGCGCTGGAGCCGGGGTCATTTCAGTTTCTCACTGGACCTTCCGGGGCCGGCAAAACCACGCTTTTGCGTCTTTGTTATGCTGATTTGCTGGCGATCCATGGCCGGGTCACACTGTTTGGCCAAGATGCCAAACAGTTGGATCGTGATGCGGTCGCGCTTGCCCGCAGGCGGATCGGGGTCGTGCATCAGGATTGCCAATTCCTTGATCATCTGTCCGTGGCAGAAAACATCGCGTTACCGCTGACCGTGGCCGATCGTGGGCATGAGGCCGCGGGAAATCTGCAGGAATTGCTGAGATGGGTGGGCCTCGGCCCGCAAGCCAGGCAACTGCCACCAGAGCTGTCTGGGGGCGAACGCCAACGCGCGGCCCTGGCCCGTGCAGTGATCATGTCGCCCGATGTGATCATCGCGGACGAACCGACCGGCAACGTTGATTGGGAGATGTCGCAGCGACTGCTGACGCTCTTGGTTGAACTCAACAAGATGGGCAAGGCGGTACTCATCGCGACGCATGATCTGAACATGATCAGGTCCCTGAAGTCAGATGTGAACGCGCGCGTGTTGCGGCTCAAAGACGGTCAATTGACCCAAGCAGGAGCCGCGCTGTGAAGGCCGTTTTGGAGCTTATCATCGGTGACCCGCAAGCCGACCGGGCTGTGCCGCCGACCGGGCTGACAGCACGGCTCACGGTTTTTGCGGCCTGTGTCATGGCGTTTCTGGCCGTAATTGCACTGGCCCTGTCATTCAGTGCCGGTCGCGTCGCAGACCGCTGGGCGGATGATCTGGCGCAATCTGCAACGCTGCGTCTACCCGCCGACCCCGCGCGGGCCGATGCGCTACTGTTGGCGGCGTTGGAAGTGCTCCAAACCACACCTGGCGTTGCGTCAGCGCGGGCATTGTCGACCGAAGAGCAGCAAGCATTGCTCGAACCCTGGTTTGGCCCGGATCTGCCACTTGATACCGTGCCGATCCCACAATTGATCGAGGTGATTGCCGATAATGATGGCTACGACGCTGAAGGGCTGCGCGCGCGGCTAACGGCGCAAGTGCCTGGTGCGGTGCTGGATGATCACGGCAATTGGCGTGAACCGCTGTTGGCTGCAGCGGCGCGCGTTCGACTGATCGGGTGGTTCGTCGTCATATTGATCGGTGCCGTTGTGGCCGCGACAATTACGTTGGCGGTGCAAGCTTCGTTGAATGCCAATGCGCAGGTGATCCGCGTTCTGCAGCTGGTTGGCGCGCGCGATGTGTATATCGCGCGTGCCTTTGTGCGGCGTTTCACCTTGCGCGCTGGCCTTGGTGCGATTGGCGGTGTGCTGCTTGGCCTGGCTATTCTGCAGATGATGCCGCACAGCGATCAGGTTGGCGGGTTAGTGACCGAAATCGCGTTCGACGGTGCGGGTTGGCTCTGGCCGCTGGTTATTCCGGTACTGGTCGCTATCGTGGCGTTCACCGCGACACGGGCGGCCGCATTTGCAAGGTTGAAGGAACAGACATGAGTAATCCGGTCCAATGGGTGCGTTCGTTGATATTTAACGGGCAGATGTATCTGGCGATGCTCGCCTGCGGCGTGATCTACCTGATCCCTGCGATTATCTCACCAAGGGGTGCGATTGCGGGTTGTCACGCTTATTGCCGGTATATCCGCTGGTCGGCTGCATGGATCATCGGACTGAAGGTCGAAATCCGCGGTGAGCCACCGACCGACGAGGTCATGGTGGCTCCAAAGCATCAATCCTTTCTGGATGTCCTGATGATTTATGGCGCGATCCCGCGGGGCAAATTCATCATGAAATCGATCCTGAAATATGCCCCCATCATTGGCCAGTTTGGCCTGCGGATCGGGTGTATTCCGGTAGATCGGGGAAAACGGGGTCAAGCAATCCGCAAGATGGTGGAAGACGTGCGCGCAGGGCGCGCGATGCCTGGGCAGTTGATCATCTATCCGCAAGGCACACGCATCGCGCCGGGTGTCAAAGCACCCTACAAGATCGGGACCGGAGCTCTTTACAAAGATCTCGGCCAACCCGTTGTTCCGGTGGCCACCAATGTCGGCGTCTTCTGGCCCAAGCGTGGTGTGATGCGCAAACCGGGCACAACTGTCTTTGAATTCCTCCCGCGCATTGAACCCGGCCTTGAGGTCGAAGAATTCATGGCGCGTTTGGAACACGACATTGAAACAGCCTCTGACCGGCTGAACAAAGAGGCCGGATTTCATGGCTGATCATGTCATCTCCGATATCGCTGAACTTGAAGACCTGTACGGGCAGCCCGGCAAAGCATCATTGATCAAAGTGGCCGATCACCTGACCCCGCTTTACGCCAAATGGATCGCTGCCTCGCGCCTTTGCGTTGTCTCGACTGTGGGGCCCGATGGGACGGATGGCAGCCCGCGCGGTGACGATGGCCCGGTTGTGCAGATGCTTGACCCCAAGACCTTGCTGATGCCCGATTGGCGCGGGAACAATCGCATGGACACGCTGCGCAATATCGTGGCCGATGGGCGGATCAGTCTGATGTTCATGGTGCCCGGATCGAATAACGTGATGCGTGTGAATGGTTCCGCTGTTGTCTCGGTCGATACAGACCTTATCGGGCGATTTGACGCAAAGGGCCGCCAGCCGCGCAGTGTCGTGGTGATCACCGTGGCCGAGGTTTACAGCCAATGCGCCCGCGCGCTGATGCGGGCACGGGTCTGGTCGTCGGATGACGAAAGTGCCGATTTGCCGACTGTCGGGGAGTTGTTGGCCGAGCAAGAGGCGGGATTTGACGGTGCAGCCTATGACGCGGAATGGCCGGGGCGCGCCGCGAAGACGATGTGGTGAGAATCTGGCTATTTCTCTGTGCGCTCGTGGTGCCAACAAACGTTGCGGCACAGTCCCAAGACGCGCTCGTCATGTCACTCATTTTCGATGAGTGTCTAGGCTATGTGCAGGAGGGCAACGCGCCGTTTACAGACTATGAGTTGCAACCGGCGCGATTATCGCCGGCCCGATTGGAAGGATCAGCGCAGGCGGCCAGCATGTTTGACGGTGCATACGAAGCGCGATGGGGCACGGACCCTGAATTGGATATGGCGTTTTGCATTGTCGACAGGAAAGACACGGCTCAGGCGGCGCTGGGTGTCATTCGGGAAGGTTTCTTAACGCAGCTTGACGAGCGCGCCACAGCGCATGGCCTTGTGAACGAGGATCCCGCACCCAAGCTCAGCACGGAATTCTGGAATGTCTGGCAGCGCCCTGGCCAGACAAGGGGCTTGCAGATCGTCTTTGCGGTTACTGGTACCGAAGGCCCAATCGCCGAATTGGGCGTTTTCTCAGTTTCTGTTCCTATTGAGGATCGTTTGAGTGATGTAGGAACTGGCGGGTCATTGCTGGTCGGTTCGGGCTAAATCATCGAACCTTCCGAAACCGTATATTGCTGCTTGTCCCCAACCCATACCGTAAACACCACCCGATCACGATAAGGCTCAGCACCAGCCACAATCCACCCCACATCATTGTGGTGCCGCCAAATTCTTCCGCCAGCATGCGCGCGTCAGACCGCAAGTTTGACCGCGCGATCGTGTCGCTGAAAATGTCATAAGGCACGTAGATCATACTGCTCAGACCCATGACGCGCAGCGCCAGATCATTTGCGGCATGTCCAAGAAATCGCGCCATGACCAGCATCGCAACGCCTGTGCCAATCGTGAAAAACAGCGCAAAAAGGTCGCGAATAT
>JBCBDL010000129.1:0-9398 GCA_038529695.1 Pseudomonadota bacterium
GCTTGCCCGTCGCACGGGCATAGCCGTCGGCCATGAAACCCGCCCCCTGCTCATGCCGGGCGAGAACATGGGTGATCCCGGCTTCTTCGATCCCGCGATACATTTCTTGGTTATGCACGCCCGGAATACCAAAAATCACGTCCACCCCGCGATCTTTCAGCATGTGGCTGATTTGCGCACCCAAAGGCCGTGTCGTCATTAGTTTCTCCAGAATTTGATGGATAGGATCGTCAATACGACCATAATCTCAAGTCGGCCCACGAACATCGCGATGGCCAGGATCCATTTGGCCATATCGTTGATGCCGGCATAGTTACCCGCCGGTCCAATTTCCAACCCAAGACCGGGACCAATATTGGCCAAAGCCGCCGCCGCACCGGAGACGGACGTGATAAAATCAAGCCCCGTCAGACCCAACAGCACAGATGTCACCCCAAGCGACAAAAGGAATGCGACAAGAAAGGCCATGACCGAATTCAACACATCCTCGCTAATCGGGCGCCCGTCATAGCGCGGGGTGAAAACGCCATGCGGCGAATGGATCTGCCGGATCTGACTTTTGATCGCCGCGAAGAGCAGCTGATAGCGAAACACCTTGACCGAGCAGGAGGTCGAGCCCGCGCAGCCCCCGATCAGCCCGATCAGAAAGAACATCACCACAGGGAATGTCCCCCATGTCATGTAGTCCGCACTGGCATAGCCCGTCCCGGTCATGATGGAGGTCACATTGAACAATGCGTCGCGAAACGCCGCCTCAGTCATCAGGCCACCGCGCCCCCAAAGCCATGATGTCACCAGCAAGACACTCAGCCCGATCAGCAAGAGGAACACGTGGATCTGCCGATCCTGAAACAAGGGCTGCGCCGTACCTGCCAACACCTGCACAAAGCGGACAAAGGGCAATGCAGCCAAGATCATGAACACGACCGCCACGTAGTGCACCCCTGCCCCCCAGATCGCGAATGAGGCGTCGTAATTGGCCATACCACCCGTCGATACGGTTGTCATCGCATGCACAATCGCGTCAAAACCATCCATGCCTGTGGCGGTGTAGGCAAGCATACACGCCACTGTCAGCGCCACATAGATACCCGAAATCTGAGTCGCAATCTCGCCCGCACGGGGCAGAATTTTCCCTGATGTTTCAAACCCTTCAGAGCGGAAAATCTGCATCCCCCCCACCCGCAATTCGGGCAGAAAGACCATTGCAACCACGATGATCCCGACACCACCCAGCCACTGCAGCACCCCGCGCCACAGCTTCAGCCCATCGGGCAAATCCTGCAGATTGCCGAATGCGGTGGCTCCGGTTGTGGTCAGGCCCGACATGGCCTCAAAAAACGCATCCGTAAACGTGGCCTCAGTCGCCCCCAGCACAAATGGGATCGCCCCAAAGACCGGCAAGGTCAGCCACACCAGTGAGGTCAGCAGAAACGTCTGGCGCAGTGACAGCCCTGCAGTCACCCCGTTCGCGCAGGCCAGTGCCATCAATCCGCCTGTCAGGGTAGTGATCACAGCGCTTTCAAAGAACACAAACCAATGCCCATTGCCCGCAAGCAGATCTGCCACCAAAGGCCCCAACATGGTCAGGCCAAGCGACGCCACAAGCAGACCGATCACATATCCAACAGGGCGCAAATCAACCATGGCACAGCGTTGGCCCGACCGCTGCGCAGTGTCAAGAACCCACAGGACTGCTTGAAACCGCCCTGTCTCGCGTTAGCTGCCCCAACATGTTTGAGCCAACCTACACCGCCGCCCTGCAACGTCTGCATGACTTCACCCCAAAAGCGGGGCGCGATTATGCGGCCAAGCGCAATTATGACGACACCGCGCATGTTTCGACACTGTCACCCTATATCCGCCACCGGATCATCACCGAAGAGGATGTGTTGCGCGCCACATTGGGGCGCCACAGCGCGCAGGCGGCGGAGAAGTTCATTCAAGAGGTCTATTGGCGCACCTATTGGAAAGGCTGGTTAGAGATGCGGCCCAGCGTCTGGACGGCTTATCAGGCAGACCTGAATGCCGCCTTAAACCGCATCCAGACCGAAAGCGGGCTGCGTCAGGATTGGGAGGCCGCCTGCAAAGGCGAAACCGGGATTGATTGTTTTGATCACTGGGCGAACCAGCTGACCGATACCGGCTATTTGCACAATCATGCGCGGATGTGGTTCGCCTCAATCTGGATCTTTACGCTGCGGCTGCCGTGGGTTTTAGGCGCAGACTTCTTTTTGCGGCATCTTTTGGACGGTGATCCGGCATCCAACACGCTATCTTGGCGCTGGGTCGGCGGGTTGCAGACAATCGGCAAAACCTACCTCGCCAGGCCTGATAACATCGCGAAATATACAAATGGTCGCTTCCGACCACAGGGCCTGGCCACCCATGCCGTACCGCTCGACGGCATGCCACACCCCGAACGCGGCCCCGTGCCCGTAAGCGATCAAATTGACCCCACTTTGCGCACCGGCCTCTTGATCACCGAAGAAGATTTATCGCCCGGTTGGCTGCTGGACCAAGTCACACCGGTTGTCTGCGCAGTTGTCCAGACAACAGATGCACGCAGCCCCCTGATGGCGGCACCGGACGTGACCCGATTTGTGGCCGACGCGATGGCCGATTGCACTGCCCGCTTTGGCGACAAACTCGGGCCCGTGACCACAATCACAGCTGATGAGCTCGACAACTGGGCGCGCGCGCACGACATCGCACAAATCGTCACCAGCTATCTGCCAGTCGGCCCCACAGCGGACGCGCTGGCAGACCAAAACCTGTGTCAGATCATCCGACCCTATGACAGCGGCGCATGGCCGCACGCCACGCACGGATTTTTCCGGTTCAAAGAGAAAATCCCCAAACTGATCGGCCAGATCAAAGGGCTTACACTTGCCTAATCCTCCAGCCCGACCGCGGCTAAAACAGATGATCAAGCAAGGAAAAGCGTTTGTTCGGGCGCGTCACATCGGCTAAACTGAACCCAATCGTTCACTTTTCCAGCCAATAGCCAGAGGTGCCCCATGCCCACCACACTGACAATCAATGGCAATTCCCATGATGTTGACCTACCCGATGACGTGCCCCTTCTGTGGGTGCTGCGCGACGCGGTAGGCCTGACCGGCACGAAATTCGGCTGCGGCGTTGCCGCTTGTGGCGCTTGCACCGTGCATATCGATGGTGAGGCCGTGCGCTCCTGCCAGGTCGCACTCGCCGATGTTTGGGGTGAGGTCACAACGATCGAGGGGTTGGGCACACCCGACAACATGGCCACGATCCAACAGGCCTGGGTCGATCATCAAGTCGCCCAATGCGGCTATTGCCAGTCCGGCCAGATCATGAATGCCGCCGCCCTTCTCGCCGAAATCCCGATGCCGACTGACCAAGACATCGACGACGCAATGCAGGGCAATCTCTGCCGCTGCGGCACCTATCCCCGCATCCGCGCGGCGATCAAAGACGCCGCCCAGCGCATTCAGGAGGCTTGATCCATGGGACGTATCAAAACAATCGCCCGCCGCACCTTTCTGATCGGTTCTGCTGCCATCGTCGGCGGTGTCGCCTTCGGTGTCTACCAAGTCCGCAAAGAGCCGCCCAATCCGCTGGTCGCCGGTGAGGGCGAGGCTACGCTGAACCCCTACGTGCTGCTCAATCAGGACGGCATCACCATTATCGCCCCGCGCGCGGAAATGGGTCAGGGCGTGCATACAACGCTCGCCGCCCTTGTGGCCGAGGAAATGGATGTGGCGTGGGAGGATATCACTGTCCTTCACGGCCCGCCCGCGCAGGCTTACTATAACCAGGCAATCCTCGGCCTCGCCCTGCCCTTCCACCACTACGCTGACAGCGATTTCCAGCATAACCTGCGCCAAAGCGTTGGCATGGTCGGCAAGCTGCTGAACTTGCAACTGACCGGCGGGTCCACCGCAACCAAGGATGCCTACGAAAAGATGCGCCATGCAGGCGCTTCAGCGCGCGAAGCGCTGAAACTGGCCGCAGCCAATCAGCTTGGCGTTGATGCCAGCACATTGCGCACCGAAAACAGCAAGGTCATCGCGCCCGACGGGACAGAGCTAGCCTATACAGACCTGGCCGTTGCCGTGCGCGACATCACCCCACCCGATGTGGAATTGCGCGCCAAATCCGAATGGAAATATCTCGGCAAATCCATGCCGCGCACCGATATGGTCGGCAAGGTCACCGGCACGGCACATTATGCTGCGGATACCAAACTCGACGGTCTGAAATTCGCGACTGTCCGGATGAACCCCAAAAGGGCGGGCATGATCACGTACGATGACAGCGCCGCAAAGGACATGCCTGGCGTCGAAGCCGTGGTTGACCTGGGCGACGGGATCGCCGTGATCGCGACGAACACATGGCGGCTTGCATAGCCAGCCGAGGCTGTTGACATTGAATGGGAGCCCGCAACCTATCCTGCCGACAGCGACAGCCTGCGCGATGCGATCATGGCCTCGCTCGAAGATGAGCCCAACAGCATGACCCGCGATGATGGCGATGTAACCGCCGCCATTGACGGGACAGAGATTACCGCAGAATACCATGTCCCCTGGCTCGCCCATGCGACGATGGAACCCATGAACGCAACTGCCGTTTATACCGATGCAGGGTTGGAAGTGTGGTCGGGCAACCAGGCTCCCGTAATGACTCGCGACAAATGCGCGGCAGCTGTGGGGCTAGAGCCTGAACAGGTCACCATTAACACGACCATGCTTGGCGGCGGTTTTGGACGACGTGCCGAGTTTGACTTTTCGGTCCATGCGGCAAAGGTCGCGCAGGCGATGCCCGGCATACCGATCCGCATGACCTGGAGCCGCGAAGAGGATATGCGCCACGACTTCTACCGCCCCTACGGCGTGGCGCAATTCCGCGGCGTGGTCAAAGATGGCAAACCACAACTTGTCGATGGAAAAATCGCTGCACCATCTGTGATGCATAATTCCGGCATCCGCTTTATTGGCAGCGCGCCACCAGGGCCGGACCGGGCCCATGTAGAGGGCGCAGCAGACCAACCCTATGCTATCCCCAATTTCCGGGTGACGGGGCATCTGACTCCGATTGACCTGCCCATCGGGTCCTGGCGGTCTGTCGGCAATTCCCATAACGGGTTCTTCTTTGACACCTTTATCGATGAAATGGCCCATGCGGCGGGGACAGATCCCCTGCAATTCCGGCTAGAGATGGCGCAAGCCGAACATGCGCCATCTGCGGGCGTGATCGCGGCGGTCGGTGAAATGTCCGGCTGGACCGGGGAGACGCCCGCAAATATCGGGCGCGGCATCGGCTTCACCTATTCCTTTGGCACGCCCGTCGCCGAGGTTGTGGAGGTCGAAGACACCGGCAACGGCATCCGCATCAACAAATGCTGGATCGCCTGCGATGTGGGCACAGCACTCGACCCCAGCATTATCGAGGCGCAGATGGTCTCCGGCGCAATCTATGGGTTTTCCGCAGCCATGCAGGAAGAGGTGACGTTCTTCGATGGCGAGGCAGAGCAGTCCAATTTCTACGATTACGACGCATTGCGCATGCACAACACCCCGGAATTCGAGGTGCGCATCCTGGAAACCAACCCCCACATGGGCGGCGTGGGTGAGCCGGGAACGCCGCCCGCCGCGTCTGCGCTCGGCAATGCGCTCTTCGATCTGACGGGGACCCGCGCGCGGGAATTGCCGTTGATCAAGACATTCGATCTGATTTTATGAGGTCTTGCGGCAAGTGACTGAGACCAACCCGAACGTTGCTCAGGCGGCTACGTTTGCGCAAGCCAGGCGTTAATCGCCGTGCGGACCTTCGGGTGGTCACCACCGGTATAAAGAAAAGGAACCAAAGGCAGCGTCTTGCCTGCAGTGAGGCGGAACGCCAAGCGCTCGGCCTCATCATCCCCTTCAACCACAAGCGCATCAATCTCATCAATGCGGGCTTTGCGGGTCTTGGTCCTCCACATTTGCACCCATTCAACCTGCACAACACCCGATCTCCTATCCAACATCAGGGTCACATCGGCGCAGAGCATACGAAAATACAGGCTCCCACCTGCAATCAGCGTGCCAACAATGATAGGCACTAAGACAGGGTCGTTGGCTGCGATGATCCCCCAAAAAAGGACCGCCAATCCGATCGCCACGCCAATCGTTGTCAAAGTGCGATGAAGCCACCCACTTTGTTTGACAATCATACAGTCTCGATTTTGCTCAACAATGCGCACTGGTGAGGTCCTGCGGTTTCGACAAGACCAGGATCACATGCAAACAGTACAAGATTATGGCAAATGCCTAGGCCGCCGAAAGCCAGGTCTTGTAGTCACTCACCAGCAGATGGGTCGGGGCCACGTCCTCTTCGACCTCAGCAAAGCGGCCAATCGGCTCACGAAAGATATTGTCCGTCTCATCGTCGTTTACGGTCGAGACTTCGCCAATCAGCACATCACCCCCTTCGCCCCAAAACGCATGCCAATCGCCCGGCATCAGCGTCACGCTTTCGCCAGGCGCAAAACGCAGCTTTTCACCGGGGCCAAATTCCCGACGGATCCCGTCACACATGACAACGCCACCCGCGCTCTCATCAAAATTCCCGTCAGGGTCCGACCCGTAAAGCTCAATCACCATCGTCGCCCCGCCCCGATTGATGATATCTTCGGCCTTGATCACATGGGTATGCATCGGCGACAGCTGGTCTTGCTTTGAAATCAACAGCTTCTCGGCATAGCACATCCCCCCGCCCCGCTGCAGATCGGCCAGACGACCGTTACGGAGGGTGAACAAAAACAACCCCATCTCGTCATACCGGCCCGCCCCGTAATCGGTGATGTCCCATCCGCAGCGGGCATCGATCACCGCTTGCGCCTCCGCAGCGCGCGCCTTGAATTCGTCGGGCGTCCAATAGGCCCAGGGCGGCAGGACGAACCCGTAAGCGCGGATCATCTCATCCGCCTCGGCCATGATCTCGTTGATGCGGGACCGCTTCATGTCTTCTCCGTAATCGTTTACGCCCGACCATGAAACAAAGCCTCAATCTTGCCAAGCCGCAAATCATCCTAACTGAGCTTTATGACCAAGACCGAGAATTTTGAAAAAGTTACGGCCACCTCGTCCGAGGATTTGCGCGCATGGCTGGAAGAAAATCACACACAGGCGGACAGCGTCTGGCTGGTCACTTACAAAAAGCATATGGGCGACAAATATCTGGATCGTTTTGCTGTGCTGGACCAGCTTTTGTGTTTCGGCTGGATCGACGGGATCAGGCGGGTCCTGGATGAAGATCGCACCATGCAACTGATCAGCCCCCGCAAGACCCAGCATTGGGCGCAAAGCTACAAGGATCGCGTCACCCGGTTAGAGGCCGAGGGACAGATGCACGCGGCGGGCCGCAAATGTATTGCAGAGTCTAAAGCAAATGGGCTGTGGGATTTCATGAACGATGTCGACGCGCTGATCGTCCCAGATGATCTAGCGGCAGCGCTCAGGGCGCATCCGCCCGCCGTACAGCATTGGGACGCGTTCTCCCCTTCCAGCAGGCGGAACATGCTGCGACGGATCAAACTGGCAAAGTCCGCAGCCACCCGAGCCAAGCGTATTGCCGAGACCGCAACGCTGGCCGCACAAAACCAAAAAGTGCCACAAACCTGATTAGGTATGAGCGTTTACCGTTCATTTACGTTTCCCTGCGCGCGGTGCGTTAACCAGGGTCGTGATGCACATTTGTACGTACAGGTTCTGTACGGCTTCTGTACGCAAAACATACGGGCCAAACTGGCCAAAAGCCCATAATTTAACACCAATCCTAGCCGCAGACCCTAAAAGCATCACCGACACCACCGCGCGTTGCGTCACCCCGCCTTGCGCAACGGTCCCGCAGCCCACCTGCGACAGGCCTCACCAAAGGCCTCAAACAGCGGGCGCGACACCTGGTCATCCGCCGCATTCCACTCCGGATGCCACTGCACCGACAACGTAAAGCCCGGCGCGTCCTTGATATAGATCGCCTCTGGCGTGCCATCGGGCGCATGCCCATCAATCACGATCCGCGCGCCCGGCGTCTTGATCCCCTGCCCGTGCAGCGTGTTGGTCATGACTTGCCGCGTTCCCATCAGACGATGAAACACGCCGCCGTCGGAAAAGGTTACTTCGTGACGCAATGCGAACTTTTCTTCCAAGGTGCCATCAGGCGGCATGCGGTGATTATCCCGCCCCGGCAGATCGCGAATTTCGGGGTGCAGCGTGCCCCCCATCGCAACGTTAACCTCTTGAAACCCGCGGCAAATCCCGAATATCGGCTGACCGCGCGCGACGCATTTCTGGATCAGGGGAAGTGCCACACGATCCCGCGCGCGGTCAAACGCGCCATGCGCCTCGGTCGGCTCTTCGCCATATTCTTCAGGATGCACATTGGGCCGCCCGCCGGTGAAAAGGAACCCGTCACATGTCGTCATCAGCGCATCCAGACAGATCATGTCAGGATCAGACGGCACGATCAGCGGCAGCGCACCGGACACATCGGCCACGGCCTGCGCGTTCATTTCACCCGCCGCATGGGCCGGGTATTGGTCGTTGATCAAATAGCTGTTGCCGATGATACCGATGACGGGACGGCGCATGAATCTTCCCTTTACCTTTCGACCTGATTATCGCCTTGCGCCCGGCATGAAAAGCCATCAGGCGCGCACAGCGCCGTTGACAGGGGCGCACATGCTGCCCAATTGCACCATATGGCTTATGATTTAAGCAGTCCTGAATTCCTGGCAAATCCGGGGCCGACACTGGCAGCGATGCGGGCAAAGGGCGCACTTGTGCAGGTCAAGTTGCCCTTTGTCGGCCTGACATGGATGACAACGACCGATGCGGCGGCCCGCCAGCTTCTCAAATCGCCTGAGCTTTTCGGTCGGGATCCGTTGCAGGGAACGGGCAAGACACTTGCACAGAAATACTGGTACTTTCCGCCTTTCGTAAAACTCTTGTTTCAGAACATGCTGGGATTTGACGGCGCCGAACATGTCCGGCTGCGAGGTCTGGTGGAACTCGCGTTCAACAAGACCTCAATCGATGACATGCGCCCGCGTCTGACCCAGATTGCGGATGGTTTGTTGGACGGGATAAACCCATCCCAACCCGTTGATATCATTCTGGCTTACACCCGCCCGCTGCCGCTGATGGCAATCTGTGATCTCTTGGGTGTGCCACAGGGTGACCGCAGCCAGGTCGCCCGCTGGATCGGCCCGCTTTCGGGGCCAACCAATGCATGGGGCATGGCGCGTGGCCTGCCTGGCCTTTGGCGGATCATGCGCTATTTTCGCGCTGATTTTGACCGCGTCCGGCGAAATCCGCGACCGGGCCTGATAACCGATTTGGTGCAGGCAGAGGCGGCGGGCGACAGGCTGAGTG
>JBCBDL010000130.1:0-9328 GCA_038529695.1 Pseudomonadota bacterium
CATGAGCGGGTCTGCGTTGATCCGCTCATGCTCCAGGTGGTACCATAAACCATCACCCGGAATCAGCGCGCTGACCGGGAATGCCGTTGTCTAAGGCCTTCGCCCTTTCCGATCAAGAGGGTGAGGGCAGGAAAATGGCCAGTCCGAAACCGGGCTGGTCCATACTGGTTCAACATCAGGATTCAGTCGCACCGGAACTGAACATCAGCCGGAACGTTACTGGTGCTGCGCGTGTAATCCCGGACAATGACGCCAGTTCCATCAACTTGTCGATGCCGTCGTTCACGCCCAGTTCTTCGGTGGAGACGAACATCATGCTGTTGGTTGTCACCATGACGTTTTCTTCATCCAGCCGCATCACGAAGACATCCATGTAAACGGGGGTCTCAAGACCCAGCAGCACAAGATCGCCATCGATCTCGGTCACTGTGCTTTCGCCGACAGCCAGTCCCTCAAAATCGGCCATGTCAACCTGCGCCTTTAATGTCGCGGTGGGTGCGTTCTGAAACACGTATTCGATCATGCGTTCATTGCGGATGTCGATGTTTGTTTCAACCGTGCTGAGGTCAATTTCAACCTCTGCCACGCCTTCTTTGGAGACTGTGCCGGTCAACCCGCTGAATGTGTGTGCCTCCCCCGTGTCGTCCGATTTGATTGAGCCAAAACCGACAACCGATTGATCGCCATTTAGAACCCAGCCGTCGGCCCAGGCGCCTGTCGCGGATGTGATAGCCAATGCGGCGATGGTCAGTTTGAAATTGCGCATATGTGGTTCCTCCCATAGGTAAATGCGGCACCGCCATTTGCGGGCGGTTACGACAAAAACACCTGAGGGGCCGGATTTATTCAGTGGTTGCGGAAAAATTCTGCGAAGGTTGCTGTCGGCGCCGGGTTGCCAGAGGTTTATCCGCGGCTTTGGCGCTTTTGTCTGGTTTTATGCAAAGACCGGGCATTGGCCGACGATCTGGCGCAAAGCACCTGTGCCCGAGCGCTTGAAAAGGCCAACCAGTTCACGCCCGGTACACATCTGGACCGCTGGCTGTTTACAATGGCGCGGCGTATCTGGCTGAATGAACAGCGCGCAGGCAAGATCCGGCAGGGACGGGGTTTGGTCCCGGTCGAAGATGCAGACATACCTGATCATTCATCCGGTCCGGAAACGAATATTCTGGCCCGTGAAGTGTTTACAATGATAGAGGCGCTGCCCGAAGGACAGCGGATCACGGCCCTTTTGGTCTATGTCGAAGGGCAAAGCTACCGCGAGGCGGCTGAAATACTAGATATACCGATAGGAACCGTGATGAGCAGGCTTTCGACTGTCCGCAAAACTATCAATGGTCAGATGACCAGGACGAAGGATGAAGGGTGAGCAATTCAGACCGTGTGATCACCGATGATGCACTGACCGCCTATCTGGATGGAGAGGCGGATGCATCGCTGACGGCACAAATTAAAGCGGCCTTGGCCGAGGATACCGCTTTGGCTACGCGGCTAGAGACGCTTTCGATCGACAAGACCGTGCTGCAGGACGCCTTCGCGTTGGACGCTTTGACAGCCCCCGCGTATCAGCCACAGCCATCCACAACCCAGTCAACACCTCGCTGGGCCTTCCCCGCTGCCATCGCGGCATCTTTTGCGGCGGGTCTGGTGATCATGGCCGCTTTGCGCCCTGCGCCGACATGGGTGGACACCGTAGCCTCTTATCAGGCGCTGTATGTAACTGCGACGCTGAGCGGACCAACGCAATCGCCCGCCATGGCAGAGGCCGTCCTTCAAGAGGCTGAGGATCTGCTCGGCGTTGATTTGCGCGCCGCGACCGATGTAGCGGGGCTGCAGTTCAAACGTGCGCAGGTCCTCGCGATTGAAGGGGAACCATTAATCCAGATGGCTTACTTGGATCAAAATGGCGAGCCTTTTGCGTTTTGTATCACCAGCGGCGATCGGGCCACGGATGTCGCGGGTCAGATGATGTCACACGGGCTGGCCACCAATGCCTGGGTGCAGGATGGTGTTGGCTATGTTCTGGTCGGTGGGACGGACCTTGATGTTGTGTCGGCGTTGTCTGACGTGCTGCAACGCCAGCTTTAGGTGCGTTTGACGGGCCGGTTATTGGGGGTAAGATGCCGCAGCGCGCCATCGCCATAGGATTTCACCACTTCCGAGATCACAACATGAAACCCGCCATACCATTTGGCGTATTTCTTCTTGGCCTCCAGATGGCGCGGGTGGGTTGAAAAGACCTGTAGCGCGGCTTTGTCGGTCCAATAATAGACTGAGTTCTTAATGGTCCCGTCCGGGCTGACCCAATTCTCTTTCCCGACAAAACCGGGTGTGGCCTCTGCGGCTTCGGCAATCATCGCGTCGAGCGCGAAGAATTCATCGTCAAGGTCGGTTTCGGTGAAGATAAAGCTGGCGGATATCATTTGGTCTTTTCCTGATACGTGTTCCAAAGGTCTGGACGCCGGGTCTTTGTAATCTCCTCGGCCTGTGCCTTGCGCCAGTCGGCGATCTTGGCGTGATTGCCAGAGAGTAGAACATCGGGGATTGCATGGCCCTGCCATTCAGCGGGTTTGGTGTATTGTGGATGCTCCAAAAGACCGGTCGAAAAACTCTCTTCTACGGCACTTTCCGCATTGCCGAGGACACCGGGCAGCAGCCGCACTGTAGCGTCGATCATGGCTTGCGCTGCAATTTCGCCGCCTGTCAGGACGAAATCGCCCAATGAAACCTCTTGAATGCCGAAATGCTCCAGCACCCGTTCATCCACACCCTCGAACCGCCCGCAAAGCATCATGACGCCATCATGGCGCGCCCAGTCGCGGGCCATGGCCTGATCAAACCGGCGGCCACGGGGGGAAAGGTAGACCAACGGCATCGCCCCTTTTGCGCCGCGCCGCGCCTCGTTGATCGCGCTTTCCAGCACATCCGCCCGCAGAACCATACCAGCACCACCGCCCGCAGGTGTGTCATCCACGTTGCGGTGCTTGCCGATCCCGTGCTCGCGCAAATCATAGGTCTGCAATTGCCACAGACCATCCTGCAATGCCTTGCCCGTTAGGCTTTCGCCCAGCACGCCGGGAAAGGCCTGCGGGAAGAGCGTGATGATCTGCGCGGTCCATGATCCAGCCAGATCAGGACTATCTTGCATCAGTTCGCGTGGTTTCAGCGTCGGGCGGGCCGACAGGCGGCCATGGGATTTGGGGGTCTTGTCGGTCATGGCGTTTCTCTAGGGCATTCGCGCCGACAAGGGAACCAAGGCTTAGTTTGCCGCCACAAACTCCACCTTGATCCGGTCCGGGTCTTCGATGAACAGCGCGTAGTAATCTTCGCCGCCATTAGCGAACGGATAGCGATCATCGTAAAGCTGCTTTATGCTCTGATCGGTGCAGTATTGGCGCAGCTTATCCACCCCGGCGCGATCGGGAACGGTAAAGGCCAGATGGTTCAAACCCACAGCGCAACGGTGATACGGCCGGTCTGCGTGCCGATCCTCCACTTGCACAAATGTCAGATACGCGTCCTGTTTGGTTTTCAGGGTGAACCCATCATCCCAGTGGTCGGTTTCCTGATAGCCGATATTGGTCAGAAGCGGGGTCCAGAAGGCCCGCGAACGCGTCAGGTCCGAGACGTAGATTTCCACATGATGCAGCATTGGCGTGGGTCCTTTTGAAGGCAAGACCGCCTTAACATACGGGGACCATTCCGGGCCACGACCGGCACAGTGGTACATAGGTTTAGGCGAAAAGCCCCTCTGGCGGGTCTGCGATGATCCGGTTTGCGCCAAGGTCAACAGTGGGCACAATCGCCTTGGTGAAGGGCAACAAAACCGTGTCGGACGCCCCCGGCACGGCGACCTCCAAAAGATCACCGGCCCCGTGATCCATGACGTTGCGCACGATGCCCAAAGTGGCTCCACCGGTATCGAGGACAGAAAGTCCAATCAGATCGGCATAGTAGTATTCGTCATCGGGCAGAGACGGCATGTTCGCCCTGTCCGCATAAAGCGGCGTGTTGCGCAGCGCATCTGCGTCTTCCTTGGTCACAACGCCGTCGATCCGGGCCGAAAACCCGTTTTTAAGTTGCCCTGTCAACACGACTTGCGCAAAGGCGCGGCCATCTTCGGTGTAAAGCGGGGTGTAATCGGCAATTGCCGCAGGATCGGCGCAAAAGGATTTCAGGCGCACCTCGCCATGCACCCCAAAGGCCCCACCCAGACTGCCAACGATCACACGATCATTCATTCAGGTTCCATTCCGACACAGACATCCATGATCCACAGGCTGCCTAAGGCCTCGCATGCTTCGCGTGCATTGCTGCGCTCAAACAGCATGCCCGCCACAAAGGCAAACATCACAATGATGATGGTGCGCAGCAAGCGAAACATCAGGACGCCCGTAAAATGGGAGCGGGCGCCCGGCCATGTGGCCGGACGACCGATAGGTCTTACTCTTCTGCCGCAGCTTCTTCTGCAGGGGCTTCCTCAGCAGGAGCATTGGCCGCCTCTTCAGCAGCTTTTGCCTTTTCAGCTTTCTCTTCAGCACGGGCCTGTGCGGCCTTGCCCGGCGTGCCCTTCTTGGGGTTGCTGCGCTCTTTCTTGGGCAACTCGCCAGCGGCTTCGAGCATGCGGCTCACTCGGTCGGTCGGCTGTGCGCCTTCACCCAACCAGTATTTCACGCGCTCCATATTCATCTTCACGCGCTCTTCGCTGTCTTTGGGCAGCATTGGGTTATAGGTGCCGAGCTTTTCAATGAAACGACCATCGCGCGGCATGCGGCTGTCAGCAGCCACAATCGCATAAAATGGACGTTTCTTTGAGCCGCCACGGGCCAAACGGATTTTCATAGCCATCAGATTTTCTCCTTAAAGATGGGTGTGAGGGCGATGCCCTCAGGATTGGTGTTGTTTGTGGTGTTGGATGACTTCCTGAATGATGAAGTTCAGGAATTTCTTGGCGAATTCCGGGTCAAGATCGGCCCGTTTCGCAAGATCGGTAAGTCGCGCGATCTGCGTTTCTTCACGCGCGGGGTCTGACGGGGGCAGGTCATGTTCGGCCTTGAGGGCACCCACGGCCTGCGTATGCTTGAACCGCTCGCCCAAGGTGTAGACGAGGATGGCGTCAAGCCGGTCAATGCTTTCGCGGTGACCTTTGAGGATTTCGGCGGCACGGGTGACGGTGTCGGTCATAGAGCGGCAGCTCCTTCTTCTTCGTAGTGGTAGACGGCGACATGTGCGCCCTTTGGATGCGTGCCAGTCCTCTTGCCACCCAGCTTGGTGGCCACGCGGACAGATGCGTCATTGCCATCAGCGATGTAGCTTGCGAAATCACCACCGTAGATAGCGCGGCACATGGGCAGCAGCGCACGGGCAGCCTCGGTGGCGATACCACGGCCTTCCGCCGCTTCTATCAAAAGCCATCCCAGTTCCGGCTGCGGGTCGCCAAATTCATGCCCCAGTAGAACCAACCCCAGCACCGAACCTGCCTTGTCGCAAATGGTCAGCGCGCCATGACCGCGCAGGATCCAACCTGCGACCAGTTGGTTGAAGTCGAGCCACGCATCCTCTTGCGACATTGGCCCGCCGATATGGACGGCGCGGTCAGTGGTCCAGATCGGCTCCAGCACCTCCCAATCGCTGATCGATGGCAAACGCAGAACAAGTCTGTCGGTTTCGATCACTGGGATCACACCGTTCAACGCTGCGATGCGGTCTTTGGCGCCAGCCACGTTTGTTGTCCAAGGTGTCATGCCGCACCTCGCTGATGCCGGAAGACAAGGGTATCATCACCATCGCCGTCAGCCTTTGCGGCATTCGGATCGTGCCTGCCTCCCAGTTTTTCGGCAACGCGGACTGAGGCAGCATTCTCCACATGCACGTAGCTGACGACCGAGGCCAGATCCGTTGTTGCAAATGCATGATCGAGCATCGCCCGCCCGCCTTCGGTGGCCAGACCCAGCCCGGTGAAACCGTCGAAAACGAACCAGCCACATTCGGGTTCGGGGAAGTGGGGCGGATGAACAAGACCGACACCACCCGCGAGCTTATCATCATAGACCATCGCCAAGGTTCCAAACCCGTAAAGTGGCCATGTGGCCACGTCATTTGTGAACCAGGCCCAGGCCTTGTCGCGGTCAAAAGGGCCGCCCATATAGGCGCTGCGCTCTGAGGCCATGAATGCCGAATAGGCGCAAAAATCGTCACGTCGATAGGGGCGCAAGGTTAGTCGTTCGGTCTGCAGCGTGGGGATCATGCGCGTTCCTCCGGCGCCGGGTGCCGCCAAAGGCGCAAATCACCATAAATGGCGTGCTGGAACAATGCACCTTCAGTGCACCCCAGCCGCCTTGCCAAGGCAACGGACCGCGTATTCTTGCGTTCAATTGCGCTGATCAGCGTGGTCCAGCCCAGCTTATCATAAGCATAATCACGCGCGGCGATGGCTGCTTCATACGCAATGCCGCGCCCTTCGGCCGTGTCAAAAAGGGACCATGCCAATTCACGCTCTGGCCAGCCTTCGGGGTAATATAGCCCCAAGATTCCGAGCGGTTCATCGGTCTTACGATCCGCCACCATCCAGCGCCCGTAGCCGCGTAAGTGCCAATGACCCAAGATCGCGCAGAGTTTCTGGAATGCGTCATTGCGCCCGAATGGACCGCCCAGATGGATAGTCCGGGGCGATGCACAAAAGGCAGCATAGGCGTCAAAGTCTTCCCATCTGGGCGCGCGCAGTGTGAGCCGATCTGTCTGCAAAGTCGGGATCATTCCGTCCCCTTTGCGTGGCGATAAACCAGCGTGCCTGGCATGGGAGAGTTTGCGTCTTTGTCCAATGCAGCGCCCAGCTTTTCCGCCAAGCGAATAGAGCGTGCATTACTTGGATCAATGTAGCTGACAGCTGTGTCCCAGCCCAGCACGTCAAAGGCATGGGTCAGGCTGGCCTGCGCAGCCTCTGCCGCGATACCCTTGCCCTCGACATCGGCGGATAGCATCATCCAGCCGATCTCTTTCTCGGGCCAATGCGGCGGATGCCATGGACCAACAAGACCGATAATCGCATCGTCGTCGCGCAGCGTGACGGCCCACAAGCCCGCGCCATAAATCTCCCAATGGCCCAATTCTGCCGCGAAAGTCTTCCACGTTGCGCCCAGATCACCACTGCTGGAAAAGAACCCGGCCCGGTCAGTCATCATAAAGTCACGATAGATCGGCCAATCGTCAGCCTTGAGCCGGCGCATGATCAGGCGCTCTGTCTGTAGATGTGTCATGTCGTGCCCCCCGGATGCCGGTAGATGGTCACGCTTGGCGCGTCATCATAGGTTTTTTCGCCATGCGGCACGCAACCCAGCTTTTTGGCCAAAGCGAGCGACCGGGTGTTGTCAGGGGCGATCAGCGACATCAGCGGCGCAAAGCCGAGCGTGTCATAGGCATAGGCGCGAACAGCCAGCACTGCTTCCTGCGCAAGCCCTTTGCCTTCGAAATCTTCATAGACCACCCATGCCAATTCCGGCTCGTCAAGATCAATCGGGTGGCGCAATTGCACACGGCCCACAGGCTTGCCCGTCGCGGTTTCGGTCAGGAAGAAAGCGCCATAACCGCGCGCGATCCACTGGCCCAGGCCTTGCATGCAACTGTCCCACGCGTCGCGCGGATTATCAGTAGGGCCGCCAAGGAAGCGAGAGCGGTCGGTCGCGCAAAATGCACGGAACGCATCAAACTGCGCCATGCTGAACGGGCCGAGTGTCAGGCGATCTGTGGTTAGGGTGGGGATCATGCGATGGCCTCTGCCGCCTGACGCACTGCGCGTTTGTCGTCATGGGCAAGGTGGCGGAAGACAATGACTTTTTCGCCATCAACCACATCCCGTCGTTCCTCCATCGCGCCAAGACGCGAGGCCAACCGAAGTGACCGCAGGTTGTCCGCTGCAATCAGTGATATCAGCGGCTCCAGCCCAAGCGACCGGCCGGCCCATTCGCGCACGGCACAGGCTGCCTCGAACGCGAAGGATTTGCCTTCGAACCCGTCAAACATGTGCCATGCGAGTTCCGGTTGCGGCCATTCGATATGGTTGATGATTCCGACACGGCCTGTGGCTACCCCGGTCCTGCGTTCGGTAACGGTAAAGAACCCATAGCCATGCCAGTGCCAGTGACCGATCCCTGCGATAAACCCGCGCCAGGCATCACGTTCGGAGCCCTTACCGCCCACGGCGTCCATGCGCTCAGACCGGGTGACCCATGCCGTAAAGGCCGCGAGGTCCCGTTTCTGCGGGCCGCGCAGTTCCAGGCGCGCTGTGGTGAGCGTAGGGGCAGGGGTCATTATCGGATCCAGCGGACGCGCTGACGCGCGATGACATTTTTAGATTGGCGCGCCGTTTTTGCCGCTGTGGATGCGGCGAGGCTAGGATGCCTCCGGCGGGAGTATTTTTGGCAAGATGATGACATGGGCGCTATTTCTTCTTGCCAAACCCGGAAAGGCCCGGTGGCAATTGCATGCCGCCGCCGCCCAAGCCGGGCATGCCTGCGGGCATTTTGCCTTGTAGTTCTTTTGCGGCTGCGGCCATCGCCTGGGGGTCGTTCATATCGGGCATGCCGCCGCCTTTGCCGAACATGCCTTTCATCGCCTGTTTCAGCATGCCGCCTTTGCCCATTTTCTTCATCATGCCCGCCATCTGCTTGTGTTGTTTCACGAGGCGGTTGAGTTCGGACACTTCGAGGCCTGCGCCCTTGGCGATCCGTTTCTTGCGCGAAGCCGCAAGTAGGTCAGGGTTGGCGCGCTCTTTCTTGGTCATGGAATTGATCAGAGCGATTTGGCGTTTCAGTATCGAGTCATCAAACCCCGCCTGGTCCATCTGTTTCGCCATTTTCGCGGCGCCGGGCATCATGCCCATCATCCCTTCCATGCCGCCCATTTTCATCATCTGTTCGAGCTGCATTTTCAGGTCGTTCATGTTGAACCGGCCCTTCTGGAACCGCTTCATCATCTTTTCGGCCTGTTCGGCCTCAATCGTTTCTTGGGCCTTTTCGACCAGGGCTACAATGTCGCCCATGCCAAGGATGCGGCCCGCGATCCGTTCGGGTTCGAACGTTTCAATCGCGTCCATCTTTTCGCCAAGACCCACAAAGCGAATGGGCTTGCCCGTGATCGCGCGCATCGACAGGGCCGCACCGCCACGCCCGTCGCCATCCATCCGGGTCAGGACAACGCCGCTGACGCCGATTTTGTCGTCGAATTCCCGCGCGACATTCACAGCGTCCTGGCCGGTCAGGCCGTCAACAACCAATAGCGTCTCACGCGGGTTGGCCACATCGCGGACCTCGGCGGCTTGCGCGATTAGTTC